>DUEY01000009.1 GCA_011174795.1 Dehalococcoidia bacterium | reverse complement strand
CCCGGTTGCAGCATCGCTGGCCTTAATTTGCCATCTCCGCAAGCTTGCTGTCGTACGAATTGATGGCCTTCTCCACCTCGGGCACTATTTTTGATGTTACCCCGAACTCTTGCTCCCAGTCCTTTCTATCAACGACTGCCTTGAACCGGTCGAAGCCTTCTTTGGCAGACCTTGCTGTTGTAGCCAGTCCATTGCCACCGAGCAGGAGGAAGAGGTCGATGCGGTCTGCTTTATTGGTGGAGTGAGAAAGTTGGAGGATGCTTCCCTTGAGGCGTGGGAAATTGTTTTTATTCCATTTATTGAGTGCGGATTTGATTTTGTCCTCTTGAAGGGATGAAGCTAACCTTTCAGGCACCTGTATCAGTATATAGGATATCATGACTGAATCTTTTTCTATGTGGGCCAGCGGACAGGACATGGCGCTCTCGAGGATGTTGGCGATACTGCCGAATATCTCCATACTTCGACCCACAGCCATGCAGGGGACGAAAGCGTGAACACCCATGGAGCGGCTCATCTTGGTCAGATAGCTGGGATCTACCTGGCTGGAGTTAATATCGGGAATAGCGCTTGATAAGGTTGCTATCATGTAGGATAGCAGCGATTCCCCTGTCATTTCGTCGCCCATGCTGCTTACACCCCTTAACTTCATCAGTCGGTCGTAGTCAACGAGGATTATCATATCCGCGAGAGGCCCCTTACTGGAGTTGATGAAACGTGAGAGCGAACAATAGGCGTTGAAGTGTGAGCTATCCGGTTCCTCAGCGGCGGGCATCACCGCTATAACCATGCTCCTGCTGTGGGGGTTAATGGACTTGGCCCGCTGGAGGGTAAAGGGGCTAGCCCCGCTGCCGGTACCGCCACCTAAGGCCGATAGCAGGAAGATGGACTGCTTTTTAGTCGAGGCCTTGATGCCAGAACGGCGCAGGCGGTCGTCCAGCGTTGGGTCATTGGCGGCCAGGCGCTCGCCTAAGCCGTAGTATCCAACCTGCTTGCTTGCAGCCATTGGCAGAAGATGGAGTGAGAGTAACGGGCTTGTGTACTGCTGTTTCGAGGGCATCTCGGTACTCGAGTTAAGAAACCGTTTGGACTCACCGGATGACTCGATCATCAGGAACTCTGAGCCCAGCAGGCTCTTACCCCATGAACGGTAGAAGTCATAGACAAGCCTGCAGCCCTGGTCCCCTATCCCCAGGAATATCTTTTCCTTGGCAAATCGAATATGCTGGTCCTCCTCGGCCAGGGTTTTCAGCAGGAGGTCGAGTTCCTTCTCATAATCTATAATGGGTAGACCGCAGGTATTGCAGCGCTCGGAGCCTTCTGGATTCTGGTGGTTGGCGGGGCAACTAACAACTCTATTCTCGTGGTTCTTGATAACCATCTTAAGGTATCCCTGCGTTTGTCTTCAGTAATGATTCAAGGTTCTGAGCTGCTTTGCCTGTGGGGCCCGCTATGGCAGAAGGCTCATCTGTAGACGCAATCCCGCCTTGCAGGTCCACAGCCGTCCTCGCCGACAGAATGGAGAGAAGTGTATCCAAACGGGGCTGGGAATCCTTTATCTTCCTGGTATCACCTATTTGGTGCCACAGGGAGAGGAGCCGGTACCTGCTGGCGAAGAGGAAAATATACTGGAGATCACGCCAATTCAGCCCTGACGGGTCATCGAGAGGTACTTCCCGCCATTCGCTGGCAGCAGGACCTCCGTCTTTTAAGGAAGTGCCTATGGCCTTCAGCGTGGATATTATCGTTTGCAGTACCAGTGGCGCATCACGGGAAGATGATGTCGCTACCAGCGTCTGAACCGGGTCTGTGATATCGATTGAGGCCTCTGTGGCAAGGGTTTTTGCTGCTTCTCTCGCTTCGGCGAGGGTGGCATCAACTGACTCCCAGTCTTCATAGGTAAGTTCACGGACGACCTGTAAAAGCAACCCTGTCGTAACCCATACGAGGTGAGCGGTTTTCCACAGGAACGCCTGATAGCGGGCCCTCTGGTCTTGCTGATCGATTTCGTATTTGAGAAATTTAATGATATTGTTCAGGGTTTGGCACAGTTTAGAGGTATCAGCGCCTTTCGGCATATGCAGGTGGCTGACTACAAGCTCGTTGTTCTCATCCAGCCATTCCAGGACGAGGGATGAGTTCTTCACTTTGGCTGAGGAGACCCTGGGGAGTTCCACGGAGAACTCAACATGCTGTGAGGAGAAGAGGCTGCTCTTATTCTCGAACTCTATCCGCTTGTTGGTGAGGGAGAGCCTGCCCTTGCCTTTACCCTCTAATTTCACATTTTTAAACTCGGCAAGCGGTTGCTCCTCTTCCAGCCCTGCTATTGTCCCGTTAATATCTGTGCCATTATCGGTGCTCATTTCGCTGTCTCGTCCTGGCCTTTATTTTTATCAGGGGTGTGCTGGATGCTGCCGGTCTTAGGGTCGAACGTGACATCGTTATAATTCAAGGCTGCATGCAGCTTCAGATATTCCAGAGCATATCTAGCCTTAACAGGAAGCTCTGAACTGGATATACCGCCGTTTGTTCTCAGCTTATCCTGAAGTGTATACTCAATGTTGGGATAGTTGACCAGGAACTCGCTGGCCTGGCTGTATTGTTTGACTACCCTGGCCTGCTGTTCTATTGTTTTCACTGACTTCTCGATCAGCTCGAAGCGCCTGCTTATGGTGGTTTCCGAGGGTGTGGATTCGATTGATTCCAGGAGCTGGTGCGCTTCACCAGCGGTATGGGTGTTCTTCCCCCAGTTGTATCTTGCCGGGCATCTGCGGTCGTTAGCTTCCGCCATAACATCAATCCGGTTACTAAGCTCGTTCACCGTGGTGGTGGCGAGGTCGGTAAGCTTGCGGCTCTGTTCGACTATCTTAATCATATCGGCAAGGGTTCTGGAACCCTGAACGGAGGTTGCCGCTGTTTTCAGCGCATCAACTTTCTCATTGTATCTGTTTATTGCGTCAGAATCTCCGATTGTTTCAAACACGGGTATCAGGTGTGAGGCGACAACTTTTTGGAATTCATTAGCTATTTTTATCACTCTGCTTGAGAGCTCAACAATGGAACGTTCTATCCTGCCGTCGATGATTTGCAGGTCCTCTGAGATGGTACGTGCCGCCTCGTCGAACCTTCCCTGCTCGATAAAGCCGTGGCCGATATCAATGGTGGTCAGTGAGAACTCGGGGTCGACCTCTTCCTTGATGGTCTTGGCCAGCATGTCTCCGGCTGAGACGAGCTTGCCCGCGAGGTCCCGGAGGGCTCTGTTCAGCGTTTGCTGTTCCATGAGGGCGCTTTCATAGTCCGGCTTTTTAGAGGTGAGTGGCAGCGTCTGAGTGACATCCTGAAGGGAGGGTATACCCAGTGCAAGCGCCTTATCAAACGTAGCTTTGTAGGTGCGCCTTGACTCTTCGAGATGATCCAATAGTTTGGTCTCGAGACGGAGGTGGAGGTCCGAGAGCTGGGATTGCATATTCTGGAATTCGCTACAGCTTATCTCCAACCGCGGAAGTCCCATTGCAGCTTCGCTTTCGAGCGTGAGTGAGACTTTCTCTTCGCATTGTTTAATTGCTGCCGTTTCGTCACCAAAAGCTTTATTGTGACATACTGCGGAAACCTCTCGCAGGCGCTTCTTGGCATTGTCCAGAAGGCTGTAAAGCTCTATGGAGAGGTAAGCCAGGTCGCCTCTGAGTCTTACCTTGATGTTGCGACGGCAGAACCAGACTTCCATGATAAGCCCTATGCTGCCGAAGGCAAGCATTATGCCGATGAAGATACCGATGTTGTTCCAACTGTCAAAGCCGGTGTGATAGCCCAGTGGCTTCTCCAGTAGCTGCAGTGGCAGCAGGAATATCAGGCTGATCGCTGATAGCATAATGAAGGGTGATAACGCGCGAAGCAGGATCCTGGTCTCTTCTATCCGTGTTGATAGTTTCAAAGCTAGTGGGGCGACGACGATTGCCATCAACATTGTCAGGATGAGAACAATACCGCTCCAGCCCTGCACGAAATAGGTCGAGGCTGCGGGGAACCCGCTGAAACCGTCGTTCGTATGACCCTGGAAAGCGGTTTTCAGCGAGGTCAGGTCAAGGTTGCTTAAGGATGGTTGTTTAGGGTAGTCGACGGTGGTGAAGAGAGGGATAGTCTCGCCCTGGGCGACTGGGGGCTGCACCATAAAGAGGAAGGGCAGGTAGATAGTAAGGAACATGAACAACCCCCACCCCCCACTGGCACTTGACCCTGGCAGCCTGAACAGGATGATACCTGCAAGCAGCGGCACGGAGAGCAGGAAATAGGGGGTGAGCATGAGCACGCCCGCAGCCGTGCCGACGGCGCAACCCAGGATTGCGCCGGGCAGCCTGCTGACGCAGAACGGGAGTACCACTGCTATAGCGATAAAGACGCCCAGAGCCCAGAATGCGCCCCCGAGTTGATATGAGTAAGCGGGTGCTGCGAATAGCAACATTAGTGATAGAGCTACCGCGGGCCAGCGATAGGAGATAAGCGCGAATATTATTGCCAGGAAGATGGACATCGCTGGCGGATAGAAGGGCAGCATATAGTAGATAATGAGGGAGCATGCCAGGAAGATGAGTACTGTAGTCGCTCTGCTTAGCAGTGTTCGGAAAGCGGTCTCGCTACTCCTGATTTGCCACTGCTGCTCGAGCAACCGTTGCTCGGTTGAGCCTTCATCCGCTTGCAGAAGCGGCAGGAGGTTTTCCATTTTGTAATTCCCCGTGCCTTTAGGACCAGGATAATACGGTGAGGACTTTCGTCACCGCTCAGCATTTATGGTGGCTCCAGGCTTGTCTGCACTGGGCTTACTCTCAGCCGCATGAACGCCGTGCTCCAGCAAGAATGAGTGTGCCAGCGCCCTTTCCTCGGCGGTGGCGTGCTGGTATATATGCTTCATCTCGCCGAAGCATTCCAGATACTGTGGCTCTGCCTTTGCCGCAATTACCATGAACCGAACCGTCCAGGGGTCGGTAGAGTCGATCTCTCTTATAGCTATACTCCTCGAGGCGTCCTCCTTTACATATCCTGACATCGTCGCCCGTACGTCTGCGGCCAGGTCGTGGTCCCAGATGCCGCGTGGCGATACTACCGCAAACCAGATATAGTCCGTCTTGTATTCAGAGGTCAGGCCCATGACGCCCGGGACCCTGAAGATGCCGAGCACGCTCGACAGGTATTCCTTGAGGCGGTCCTTGTCGATTATCTCCCTGAGGATGTTTTCGCTAGAGAGAGATGCCTCGTCTTCAATCAGGATCCGTTGCATGAGTCGCAGTTGCACGTCCTCGGTCAGCTCGGCTGTTCGGTTGTAGAATCCCTTGTCCTTGACCATCTCGTTCATCTTCTCGTAGTGGATGTTGGAGATATCTGTGATATTCGCCAGAAGCTTACGGTAGTCGGAATTGACCTCGAACCTTTTTTCAATGTTCGAGTACTCGGACATCTTCTCTTGGGCTTTGACCAGGTCTTCACTCAGTATTCGGATGTCCTCGTCCACCGATGCCAGGGCGTGGTCCAATTTCCTTTTACGCTCGTCCCAGAGCTTCTTCTTGCCGCCGGAGAACAGTCCAAATCTGATATCTTTCATCTCCCGCTCGGCCCGGCCCTTCTCGACTTGCTTGGCCTTGCGGTTGAGTTCGAGGTTATCGATGTCGGAGGTGATTCTCGCGATTTCCTCCTCTATTACCCTCTTAACACGGCGGCAGTTGACCAGCAGCGAGTCTATACTTTTAAGTTGGGTAGTCGTTGGGGTGAACATAGAGGACAATAACGAGAACAACACCACCAGCTCGGGGTTTATAATACGTTCTACCTTGCTCAGCGCCAGCTGTTGGGACTCGCTGTCCTTGCCTTTGAGAAGCTCTTTCTGAAGCCTGTCGGCAAGCTTTTTAATCTCAAGATAGTTTCTGAGGCCGACAAGGTAGTTTCTTATCATCGAGGCAAGATCAGTTACATCGTTGACTAATTGCACTTCTTTGGCGGTCAACTGCTGTGCACTGGGCAGGCTATCCCGCAGGTTATCGAGGATATCATTAACTTCGGCCAGGAACTCGCTGTAGTTCTTGGAGATGCAATCTCCTAAAGAGATGAGCTTTGATGACTGTTTGCGAATCAACGCTTCAACAGTCCCTTCGGGTGAATCAAGACCTATCGCCATAACCGCTCGACCCAGCTCATTAATCTGGCTTCTGATGGGATCGTCTACCCCCTTGAGGTGCATAATGTATTCTGTCTCCACAGAGCGGTCGGCGTTTATCATGCTGTCAACTGCTTCGTCGAAGCTGTCGGCATTGTACTTACCCGTATCGATTAGTCGCTGGCGGTAGATGTCTTTCAGGTCCCCGTAGCAGATATCTAGTATTTTAATGACGCCGCCGGCTTCCGTCGGGTGAGTTCCCCCGTATACTTCCCGCTTCTCTCTTCTCAGCGCGCGCACTTTGTCCAACTGGTCAAGGTATATCTTAGAGAGCTCTATGAATTCGGTTACCGGATAGCTGATAGTAATCGTGGACAGCACATGGAGCCATTTGCCCTCCATATCGATGTTGGAGCCGATATTGCTCAGCAGGTCGGCCAGATCGAAGTTGAGTGAGTTTATCAGGACGTCGACAATGGCATCGTCAATGACCTTTTTAGCGTCTATCAAGCTGGCGGTCTTGCTGTAGGCGGGGCCCAGGGGCATAACCAGGAAGGCGCTGAACGGGTTTTCATACACACTGCCGAATTGCTTGGTTACCTGAGCGTTCTGCTGCTTATCGATGATGAGCCCTTTTTCGATAAGGGCGCTGTAGGCAGAGGTGCCTTTTGCCGGTGGGTCGTCGCCGGAGCAGGGAAGAATACATAGACCAATTATAGGCACGCCGCTGCCCAGCTTTCTCCTTAAATGTCTGGTGAAATCTACAACCATACCGCTGCCGCTACCGCCGCCCAGGCCGTAGATCACGAAAACAACAGGCTGTATGGTGGAGGTGAACAGGTGCTCCTTGAAGGTGTCCATGTAGTTGTCCAGCAGTTTCAGGTGATGGTAGTTGAGCCCGTATATAGCTTTGGAAAGAGCCCGTCGGCGACCGACGCCACCTGCCAGCGGTGGGATATCCATGGACGATGCCAGCCAGGGCTGGTAATCCTTCGGGGGTTTAACTCCCTCGCGGCTCAGATACTCGGGGTATTTGTTTATGAAGTCGAACATGCTTTCCGGGGTGGGGAATTTAACCGACTTGGCGGTGATGGAGATTTTATCCGAGGGAATGCCTTCTTCTCTCAACTCATCCGAGAGGTCTCTGACTGCGGCATCCAGGCTTTGTATATCATGGTCCGCCACGTCGATCGCCAGGCATGATATCCGGATGCCTTCCCTCTTAAGAAGGGGTATGAGATTTCTGCGGTCATTTATAAAGGCTTCAATGATGTTAGTCCCCGCTCCCCCTAGGCCGACGAGTTGTATGGACGAATTGTAACTTCTGGCTTTAGCCATGAGGTCACCTCCCGCTGATCCTCTCAAGTTGTTCCTTGACCTGTTCGAGGTCTCTGGCGAGTTGTTTATCTATCTTGGATACCCTTATTGAGAGAACATCCAGCCGGCCAGCCTCTTCGTCGACTTGCTGGCGGATGAAGCTACTGTTTGCTCTCGCTTTGAACAGCAGGGCAATGAAGATGATTAATAGTACTGCAAGCGCGATAATACCGATAAGGTATGGCAGGAATGTTTTTTCCTCCACCGGTACCGGGAAGTCTGCCGAGGAATCAGGTATGGTATTGAGTAATTTCGTGGCGTCCTCCACGTATCCCTTGACGTACATTATCTGAGCATGGGCTATGATGTCTGTGGCGAGCTTTTCATATTTAGGGTCGGCGTCAGTGGTCTTGAGGAGGGCATCTTTCTCAATCAGGGTCTGTTCATAAGCTATAATTGCTTGGTCCTTAACCTCCATGGAGATCCGGTCCAACTCGGTACCTTCGGGACCGAGCGAGAGTTTTATCAGGGGGACATCGCGTATGGCATGGAGGACGTAGCTATACCCTTCTATTTCTGTCCACGTGTAATCGGAGGGTACGAACCCTGTTATCGTAAGCTGGGCGATTCCCTCGAGAACTGCGAACTCAATCGCCGACTGGCCTGGCTGCCACGTCTCTGTATTAATACCGGGATAATCGTTTTCGAGATGCCAGTATACATCCTCCACTTTCCCCAGAGGGGTGGAGAGGATCAGTGTGTTATTTCCCAGGTCGACGCCGACGTTGACCTCCAGAGAAATTTCATAGGTGTCCCCAGCCATCAGGTAGTCCTCGGTAACATCGCTGCCATCGATGTTCTTGATAGTATAGGTATCTATAACAGCAGGGGTGGGTGGTGTTGGTGTTTGAGCATAAACGGTAGTTGTGCCTGACAGTATTGCTACAATCGAGATCAGGGTCAATATGGTGAGGAAGCGTTTTTGCTTCATGACCAACTCTCCTTTAAAAAGGCTGTTTTTCAGGCTCGGTAGGTAAATATAAATCTACCCCCAAGGAACTTTTAGTCCGTAGAATAACTGGTCAAGGGACTGAAAGTTCTTCGTAAATCAACTGCTAGTCCGACATATTAGAAGAATATGGACTGTGGTTCATTTAACCACTTTTGCCTGCTTTTGTCAATCCCCCAAAAGGGGAGGCTTAGAATCAGCGCTATTACCGAAGTACCCTCGTGGGATGAGAGGCGATTTGAGTATTGTCACATGCCTCGGCTATAGACCTAGTCGAACCGTCTTTATGTGGCGGTCATCACCCCTTGAAGCGGTTTGTAATTGGCAGCCTCCTGTCTCGACCAAAAGCCCTCGGGGTTATTTTAATACCGGGGGGCGCTTGGCGACGCTTGTATTCGCTGATATCCACCAATCGTGCGGCACGCTGGACTATTTCTTGGTCTATACCCAGCGCGATAATCTGCTCCACGCTTTTATCATCCTCTACATAGGCTGTTAAAACAGGGTCGAGCAGGTCATAGGGAGGGAGTGAGTCGCTGTCTTTTTGTTCTGGCCTGAGTTCAGCCGATGGCGCCTTCTCAATGATTGCCAGTGGTATTAATTCAAACTCATCTACCTCGTTTCGGTATCGGGCGAGTTCGAATACCCTGGTCTTTGGAACGTCCTTGATTACGGCAAAGCCTCCTGCCATGTCACCGTACAACGTGGTATACCCTGTTGCCATCTCACTCTTATTGCCCGTGGTTAGTACGAGCCAGCCGAATTTGTTTGATAGCGCCATGAGTATATTGCCCCTTATTCGAGCCTGGATGTTCTCCTCAGCCACATTGGGCTCGGCTCCTTCAAAGGGTGCAGCCAGTTCTTCTAGATAAGCCTGAAATATTCTCTCGATAGGGATTGTGATTAGCCTGATACCTAGATTCTGAACCAGTAATTCAGCATCTGACGTGCTTCCGAGTGAGGAATATCTGGAAGGCATTGCGACTCCTACAACGTTAGAGGCTCCCAGTGCATCAACTGCGATGACTGCAACTAAGCTGGAGTCGATTCCTCCAGAAAGACCTATGAGCACCTTATCGAAACCATTCTTATGGATATAGTCTCTCGTTCCCAGCACTAATGCGTCATATATTTCTCCGGGCAGATTACGAACCTCGACTGTTCGATGAGGAACCTGTGGTTTGGGAGAGCCATCTACAGCCTCTGAGACCGCTATTTTAACTATATGACACTTTTTTTCGTCCAAAGGCGTTATCTTTCTCCATCTCGAGTCGTGAAGGCGTGTCCGGAAGACAGACTCGACGTCGAGGTCAGCTACTATTAAATCTTCCTCGAACTGTTTGCCCCGCGCTATCAGTCTTCCCTTCTCATCAAAGACCATGCTGTTGCCATCGAAAATCAGTTCGTCCTGCCCGCCTACAAGGTTATTATGAGCGACTATGGACACGCTATCTGAGGCACGTGTACCCAGCATCCTCTCTCTGAAGTTCCCCTTGCCGAAATGGTACGGCGAGGCGCTTATGTTTACGATAACCTCAGCTCCGGAGTATGCTTGGACAGTGGCTGGCCCGGCCTCGTACCATATGTCCTCGCATATATTGACGCCAATGCCAACTCCCGCAACGATATAAACGGGACACTCTGTGCCGACGTGGAAATAGCGATCCTCGTCGAAAACTCCATAATTGGGCAGATAAATCTTGTGATAGATGCTTACCAGTTTCCCGTCGTGGATTACCGCAGCGGCATTATAGATATCCTCCTTGGCATCTACAAAACCAAGCACGATGGTGATTCCTGAAGACTGATCTATAACCTTTTCAACGGATTTCAGGTTTTCCTTGATAAACTGCGGTTTGAACAGGAGATCCTCGGGAGGGTAGCCACAGGTAGCAAGCTCGGGGAATGTGAGGAGGTCGACCCCAAGAGATTTGGCCTCGGTTATGGCATTGAGAATTTTTTCGGTGTTACCGTTGAAGTCACCAACAGTAGTATTGATTTGAGCCATACCTATTCGTAGTGTACGCATTTTAATTCCTCCAGATATACGAAATCATGTTCTAGCCACTCATGAGAGCAACTTTTATTTCAGTATAAGCACATGCCAGGGCAATAAGCTGATTCACCTTTTCAAATAGTCACGCAGGGGTTGGATGTTCAGAACCTCACTTTGATCCCAGAGGGCTTCCACGGCGGCACGGATTGTATCCAGTGAGGTGAAACAAGGAATACATTTCTCTATGGCGGTACGGCGTATAGTAAAGCCATCCCTGAGCGGGATGCCACCTGCGGTAATAGTATTGACCACGCCATCTACCCAGCCGTCCTGAATAACATCCACGACATTCGGGTACCCCTCTCCCAGCTTCTTGGTGACAAGCATTACCGGTATCCCCTCTTTTTCAATTGCTGCCGCTGTGCCCTCGGTGGCATAGAGCTTGTAATCCAGCATCGATAGTCGTTGAATAATGCTCAGTGCCTCGTTCTTATCTCTATCAGCAATGCTGAGAAGAATTGCACCCCGCTGTGGCAGCATCAATCCTGCCGCCATTAGTGACTTCGTCAGTGCAGCCTCAAAGCTGTAGTCGATACCCATTACCTCACCGGTAGATTTCATCTCTGGCCCAAGATGGGTATCGACCCCAACCATCTTAGAACTGGAGAACACAGGAGCCTTCACGCCAACAGTTCCCTGCCATCTCCACAAACCTGTTTCATATCCTTGCTCCCGGAGTGATATTCCAAGCATAACCTTGGTAGCTATCTTGACCATCGGAATGCCGGTAACCTTGGAGATAAAGGGAATGGTACGACTGGCGCGTGGATTGACCTCCAATACGTATACCGAGGAGTGGAACGCTTCTCGAACGATAGCGAACTGGATATTCATCAAGCCCTTTACCTTTAGTGCCAAACCGATACGCACTGTGCAATCAACCAGGGTATTCGTTTCTGAGAAAGTTAGATTCAGACCGGGATAGATTGCTATTGAATCCCCGCTGTGTACCCCGGCTCTTTCGATATGCTCCATGATGCCTGGAATAAGGACTGTCTCGCCATCGCAAACGGCATCTACTTCCACTTCTTTACCGAGAAGGTATTTATCAACAAGGACCGGATGGCTACTCCCGAGTTCTAGGGCATTGCTCATATAGCGTTCGAGTTCATTAGCATTATGTACGATCTCCATCGCCCTACCACCAAGAACGTAGCTGGGGCGTATCAGGACGGGATAACCAATTGAATCGGCAATGATTTGAGCCTCTTCCAGTGAGGTAGCGGCACCTCCAGGGGGCTGGGGAATGCCCAAATGGTCGAGAAAGTCTTCGAATCGTTTACGGTCTTCAGCAAGGTCGGTAGTATCAGCACTTGAGCCAATGATGGGCAGGGCGTGGCGAGCTAAAGTTTCTGTGAGGTTAATAGCAGTCTGACCGCCAAATTGTACGATTGATGGTGGTATCGATGCCGGTGTATCAATCGCATTCAGGACACCCTCGTTCTCCAGAATATCTCGAATACTCTCCTCATCCAGGGCTTCAAAATAGAGGCGGTCACTGGTGTCGAAGTCGGTAGATACAGTTTCCGGATTAGAGTTCACCATGATGCTTTTAACGTGTGCTTCCTGGAGTGCCCAAGCCGCGTGCACACTGCAGTAATCAAACTCGATTCCCTGGCCTATTCGTATTGGTCCACTGCCAATGACGACTGCTTTCTGTCCCTCGACAGGTTCAGCTTCGTTTTCACTCTCATAGGTGCTGTAGAAATAGGGTGTTGAAGCTTCGAACTCAGCAGCACAGGTATCTACCATTTTAAACACTGGACGAATATTGAAATAGTGGCGAAGCTGACGTACTTGCTCCGGCAGCCTGTCGGCCAGTATCCCTATCTGCTCGTCGGAGAATCCCAGTTGCTTTGCCTCGAGAAGCATTTCCGAGGTTAGCGGTTCAGAGAGAAGACTCTTTTCCATTTCCACCAGATTGCGTAATTTATATATAAACCAGGGATCGATTCCACTGCTTTGGGCTAAATCCTCGGGAGTTGCTCCCCTTCGCAGGGCTGCTATAATCGACCATAATCTCAAGTCATGAGGGTGTAAAAATGATTGGGGATTTTCCTCCCATTTCCTATCTTCCCAGAGCAGCGACTTGCCACCCATGTCCAGGGAGCGCACAGCCTTTTGCAGGGCTGCCTCAAAGGACCTGTCAATAGCCATTACCTCACCTGTGGCTTTCATCTGACTACCCAGGGTTCTATCTCCAAAAGCGAATTTATCGAATGGCCAGCGTGGAATCTTGACCACACAGTAGTCCAGTGCTGGCTCAAAGCCGGCTATAGTCTTCCCCGTCACTTTATTGGGTATTTCGTCAAGGCACTTTCCCACTGCAATTTTGGCTGCCACGCGAGCGATGGGATATCCGGTAGCCTTACTGGCTAGGGCTGAACTGCGGCTTACTCTGGGATTAACCTCGATTACATAGTAGGCGTTACCCGCTTTAGCTTCCGATATCCACTTCTGTGCTACTGTAGGACAAGGGGCAAGAGCAAACTGGATATTGCACCCGCCTTCAATGCCAAGGGCACGGATTATCTTAAGGCTAGCCGACCTGAGCATTTGATATTCTTTGTCGGATAGGGTTTGGCTGGGAGCAACTACTATGCTATCCCCGGTGTGTACTCCCATGGGGTCGATATTTTCCATATTACATATAGTAATACAGTTATCGGCAGAGTCCCGCATCACCTCATATTCAATCTCCTTCCACCCCAGAAGGCACTTTTCAATCAGCACTTCGCGGCTTATGCTGGCAGCTAATCCGCGGTTAACAATCTCCTCTAATTCATGAGTGGTGTACGCGATGCCGCCCCCGCTTCCTCCTAGAGTGTATGAAGGGCGAACAATCACAGGCAAGCCCACAGATTCGGCAAACTTTACTGCTTCGTCAACTGAGTTCACCGTAGTACTATCCGGCACAGGCTCTCCAATGTTAATGAGCAGTTGCTTGAACAAAGAGCGCTCTTCTGCCGTTTTTATTGTTTCTAGGGGTGTACCTAATATACGAACATCGTGCTTGTCCAGAATACCAGCTTTGGCTAGCTCCACAGCTAGGTTCAAACCTGTCTGCCCGCCGAGAGTGGGCAAGAGGCCATCGGGAAGCTCTCTCTCAATAATGCGGGATACCATCTCTACGTTAAGTGGTTCAATATAGACCACATCGGCGATGCCCTCGTCGGTCATAATAGTAGCGGGGTTAGAGTTAACTAAAACGGTGATTATTCCCTCCTCCCGGAGGGATTTGCAGGCTTGGGTACCAGCATAGTCGAACTCCGCCGCCTGGCCGATGATTATTGGTCCTGAGCCAATTACCAGAACCTTTTTAGTCTTTGACATCTATTACAACCTACATGGTTTATCCTAATTAGCCGACTGCGTGTTACCTATTTTGCTGCCTCAACCATTGAGATGAATTTGGTAAACATGTAGACACTGTCCTGCGGGCCAGGAGAAGCTTCTGAGTGGTATTGTATTGCGATGATAGGCAGGTCTCGATGATAGAGCCCCTCCACAGTACCGTCATTGAGATTCAAGTGACTGACCTCCAACCCGTTTTTCAGGCTACTGGCGTCCACAGCATAGCCGTGATTCTGGGAGGTAATGTGCACCCTGCCGGTTACAAGGTCGCGCACGGGATGGTTGCTGCCACGATGTCCGAATTTTAATTTAAAGGTCGTGGCACCGAAGGCTCTGGCTATGAGTTGTTCTCCGAGGCAGATACCCATAATAGGTTTTTTATCCGCTAGGATCTTTATCGTTTCCACAATATAATCAAGGAGGGCCGGGTCACCGGGTCCCGGTGAAAGAAGAACGCCGTCGGGCTTACAATCGAGTATCTTTTCGGCAGTAAAAGTACAGGGGACAACCGTTACGCGACATCCCAGGCGGCGCAGGATGCGGAGGATACTGTACTTTAATCCACAGTCCAGCACAGCGATATGGGTTACCTCAAACATTCCTTTGTCAGTAGCGTCCCACTCATATGGCGCCTTGGTGCTGACATCCCTGACAAAATCAGTGCTATCGTAGCGGGGAAGTTGTTTGAGTTCCTTCAGGGTATCCTGAGGAGATTTATCGCAGGTGATAGCGCCCATCATAACGCCTTTTGACCTCAGACGCCTGGTAATGGCTCTGGTATCAACCCCAGATATCCCACCTATACCACTTGTTTCTAAAAATTGATGCAAAGTATGGCTGCTTTGCCAGTGACTTGGCGTGCGGCATTCCTCACGGACTACGAAGCCCCTGACCCGAATACGCTCGGATTCGTGGTCTTGATCGTTAATACCGTAGTTGCCGATAAGGGGATAGGTGGAAGCGAGAATTTGCCCTGCGTAGGAGGGATCAGTGAGCATTTCCTGGTAGCCCACCATACTGGTATTGAATACTATTTCTCCATATATGAACCCCTCGGCACCGAATGATAGTCCTTCGTAGAACGAACCATCTTCGAGTACCAAGATAGCCTTCTTATTCATATCAATGAACCCTCGCTGCCATATATAGAATCCTCTTGCCGGCTGGCAAGAGGATTCGAGCTATCGTACGTTATTGTTATGAATAGGCTGATTATGCTGCGATTTCCCTTGCCAGCCTCACCGAACTGACTTAAAGGTACAATCTTGGTGTTAAATTATACTACGGGCTCATAGAATCGGCAAGTATTTTTTTAATTCGTAATCGGTAACTTGAGACCGGTACTGCTCCCATTCTATTATTTTATTCTGGATGAAGGCATTGAAGACATGGTCGCCGAGTGCTTTGCGCACCACCTCACTTTTTTCGGTAAGCTGGATAGCCTCCCATAGGCTGCCGGGGAGGGTACTTATTCCGCTTCTCTCTCTCTCCTCAGGACTCATTTCATATACATTTTCCTCCACGGGTTCAGGGACTTCGTATCCCTTTTCAATCCCCTCCAGACCGGCGGCGAGCATCACGCTGAAGGCAAGGTAAGGGTTACAGGCGGGGTCGGGCGACCTGAATTCCAGCCTGGTGGCTTTTTCCTTGCCGGGCTGGTACTCAGGAACCCTGATCAGGTCCGAGCGGTTCCGCCGTGCCCAGGAAAGATAGACCGGAGCCTCGTAGCCGGGAACCAGACGTTTGTAGGAGTTGACCCACTGGTTGGTAATAGCAGTGATTTCGGGAGCGTGCTTGAGCAACCCTGCCACGAAGCACTTCGCGTCCTTGGATAGGTGGTAGGGGTCATTCTTATCGAAGAAGGCGTTCTGTTCCCCTTTAAAGAGGGACTGGTGGACGTGCATGCCACTACCGTTGATACCGAACACGGGTTTAGGCATAAAAGTGGCATAGACACCTTGCTCCAGTGCTATCTCCTTCACCACCAGACGGTAAGTCATCACATTATCTGCCATTGTCAGCGCGTCTGTGTACCTCATGTCTATCTCGTGCTGGCTGGCAGCGACTTCGTGATGGGAATATTCGACGCCTATGCCCATCTCCTCCAGCGTGAGAACCGTGTCTCTCCTCAGGTCAGTAGCAGCATCCCGGGGGATCATATCGAAGTAACCACCTGCATCCAGCATTTCGGTGCCCTCTGAGTTACGGAAATAGAAGTATTCCAACTCAGGGCCTACATAGTAGGTATAGCCCATATCTGCCGCCCGTTTTAGGTTACATTTCAGTACGTACCTTGGGTCGCCGTCGAAAGGGTCACCGCCGGGCCTCATGATGTCGCAGAACATGCGGGCTACAGCTCGGTGCTCCTTCGGTCGCCATGGGAGCAGTTGGAAGGTATCGGGGTCGGGGAGCGCTACCATATCGCTCTCATCTATCCGGGCAAACCCCTGGATGGATGAGCCGTCAAAACCCATTCCCTGCTCTAGGGCGCCTTCCAATTCCTCCACGGTGATGGCAAAGCTCTTCAGGAACCCGAGGATGTCGGTGAACCAGAGCCTGATGAATTTTACATCGCGCTCCTTTGCCATATTCAGGACATAGTCCTTGCTCTCATCCCTGTTTTTCGTCGCCATTTTTGCCTCCTTCATCGAATTATATAGCGTTCTCGCCTTCATCTCCAGTTCTTATGCGTACTGCGTTATCGATGGGCAGGACAAATATCTTGCCGTCACCTCGCTCACCGGTTCTGGCTTTACTTACAATAACATTCATCGCCCTGCCTAAATCCTCATCCAGAACAACGACCTCAATTTTTACCTTGGGCAAAAACTCTACCCTGTATTCGCCCACCCTCCACTGCAGGGAAATGCCCCTTTGCCGCCCGCGCCCACTCACCTCGGTAACGGTCATACCGAGGATGTCGATTCCGGCCAAGGCAGACCTGACAGTTTCCAGCTTCTCAGGTCTGATTACTGCTTCAATCTTTTTCATGGCAGTATGCCCCCGTAAGCCCGTTCACCGTGCTGTGAAATATCCAGACCGACAACCTCCTCTTCATCTTTCACCCTGAGACCGATGGTGACGTCCACTAGCTTTCCTAGAATCCAGGTACCAGAGAAGGCAAATGCAGCGACAGCCGCTACGCCAGCGATCTGCTTGGCAAATTGTAGACCTCCTCCCCACAGCAGCCCGTCAGCCCCAGCTGAGTTAATAGTGACGCTGGCGAATATGCCGGTGGCCAGAGCACCCCAGAGTCCTCCCATACCATGCACCGCCCAGACATCGAGGGACTCGTCTATACCACGCTTGGTTCTCCATAATATGCAGTAGTAGCCGATGATTGATGCCACGATACCAATAGGAATGCCAACGAGCGGATGTATGAAGCCGGCTGCCGGTGTGACTGCCGCAAGCCCGGCGACAGCTCCAGTAGCGGCACCCAAAGCTGAAGGACGGCGTTTCATCCATCCCAATAGCATCCAGGTAAAAGCACCAGCGGCTGCGGAGGCGTTGGTTGCTACGAATGCATTGGTTGCCAGACCACCGGATGTTAAAGCACTTCCTGCGTTAAAGCCGAACCAGCCGAACCAGAGAAGCCCAGTACCGAGCATTACCATAGGTACGTTATGGGGCTCCATAGGGTCTCCTTCTCTGAATCCTCTGCGTGGTCGGAGTAATAATGCCAGTGCCAGAGCTGACATTCCGGCATTTACGTGAACCACGATACCGCCGGCAAAATCAAGGACACCGAGATTAGCGAGCCAGCCTCCATCGCCCCAGACCCAGTGGGTCACCGGGCAGTAAATTATTGTGAACCAGAGCGTAGCAAGAATGAGGAATCCGCTAAATCTGGTTCGCTCTACAATTCCTCCTGTCCAAAGGGCAACCGTAATAATAGCGAACATCCCCTGGAACACCATGAAGGCGAGGTGGGGAACAGTTGAAGCATAGATGTCCGAGGGCTCTTGTCCCACATTCATGAGGCCGAGGAAATCAAGTTTACCTATAACGCCTCCAAGGTCGGGAGCGAAGCTCAGGCTATAGCCGTAAAGCAGCCACAGCATGCCGACCAAGCCGATGAGGGCGAAGCTCATCATGAAGGTGGAGAGTACATTCTTTTCACGCACCATGCCGCCATAGAATAGGGCGAGCCCCGGTGTCATCAGCATGACAAGGGCTGATGATATCAGGATCCATGTTGTGTCGCCGGCATCTATCATCTCTCGGAGCCCCTTCTTAATCTGTGGTGGACTTCCTGCGTTTTACAATACGGGGGATTTGTTTCAGACAGATTACTATTATGTTACAGCTTTGTTACAAATTGGTGTAACGATCCTTATTGTTCCTTAGGTATTGACAATACATCGAACTCTAGTTTTGAACAGTGATCTCTACGATATTTTGCCGGGCGATAGCATGTTCGACGTTTTCCTTTTTAACAAAGACATGCATCAGCCCCATCACCTCGTACCGTCCATTTTCAAGAGTTGTTGTATCCCACGTTACAGGGAAGTTCTGCGCTATGTCTTCGGATTCCCCAATCTTGACCCATGTATCAGTATCCTTCTTACGGTAGTACCACGGATTGGTGATTCTCTTGATAACTCCAGTGACGGTAAGTTCTTCCAGTTCCTTTTCCAGCAATTCCTTATCAAATTGCTCGCGAAGCTGGACAATCCCAGAGTAGGTTGTTGTGACTGTCGAAGGAACAATGTAATTTGGTCCCCAGTTGTATGGCATGTTTACCCTCCTCTTAAATCTGAGTACTTGGTGTGATGCCAGATGGCTTTCTAAACACACCTTCGATAGTAATCGTATGGCTGTAATGTTACGGACAGATTACAGGGCTATCGTAGAAAAATGTGGAACGATGTGCTTTGAGAAGATGGTTGCTTCTTGTGGACCGCGCTAATGATATTAGAGGTCTTTTCTGAATCGGTATCCTATATTTCTAACCGTTTCGATGAAGGTGTGGGTGGGGTCTTCAATCTTGCTCCTGAGTCTCCTTATGTGTACATCCACTGTCCTATCGCCGCCGAAGTAATCATAGCCCCAGACCTCGTCGAGCAGGGCCTCCCGTGTAAATGCTCTTCCCTTGTTGCTTGCCAGAAATCTGAGGAGTTCATATTCCCTGAAGGTAAGGGTTGCCAATCTGCCGTCAACTGTTAACTCACAATTGTCGAGGTCTATCACCAGGTCACCGCATTTAATCGACTCCCCTCTGCCGATGCCTTTTATTCTTCGCAGAGCTCTCTTTACTCTGAGTGCCACCTCATTCGCGTCCCATGGCGTTATTACGAAATCGTCTATGGGAGTGGCGGGGTCAAGCCCGTCAAGGATCTCTAGAGAGAGCAGTGCAATAACTGGCGGATTCTTCTGGTGCTTGGTTTTTTTAGCAAGGTAGCTCTGACCTGAGCTGCTGGGAGAGCCATTTATAGTTGCCAGAATAATATCCAGGCCTTGTTTATTTGCCTTATCGGGCGTCATTTTATTATCAGTGGAAACCGAGCAATTCAGACCTCTCTCCGTGAGTTCCGAACTCAGCTTCTCCGCTTGTTTGAGGTCATCGGATATAATTGCCACTCTAACCAAATTTAACCAACCTCTGCCCTGTGAATTGCGCTTCTTTACTTCAATACCTAGTATGCGTAGAGCCTGCCATAGGGCCTGAGATAGAGGGGGAACAACTTGGTGAACTTGTGCTTCAGGATCTCGCCGGCATCGTAGCCGAAATGAGCGGCAAATTCGCCGACATATTTCTGGAGCACCTGGCGGTCTTGCTCGTCTAACTCGGCAACGCCCACTTCTTTACCCAGTTGGAAATCCTCGACGCTGCCGCGCAGGTATATAACACCGCCGTGCATACCGGTGCCGATAAACCTTGCCTTATGGTGTTCGCCCTCTTTGAGGTTGAGGCCGAGCAGAATCACAATTCCGCCTGCCATGTATTCGCCGAAAAAGTCCTGAGCGGTACCCCCGACGACCAGAACAGGCTTCTTGTCCCGGTACTCCTTCATGTGAATGGCAGCCCGGTAGCCGACATCTTCGCGAATAAAAATCTTGCCCCCGCGCGCGGAATGCCCGATAATATCGCCGGCGTGACCGTGGACTATTATCTCTCCATTGTTCATCGTGTTGCCGCAGCCGTCCTGGGCGTTGCCGCGAACGATAATCATGGGGCCATCCATGAAAGACCCTAGGTCGTTGCCGGGGACGCCGAAAATCTCGATCTCCACGGGCTTGTCCAGGTCGGTGCCGATGTATCTCTGCCCGTAGACGTTCTGAAGCTCGATTCTCAGGGTACCGTTGGAAACTGCATCCCTCAATTTGGCATTGAGCTCCCGGTGGGTATCACCGTAGGCATCGATTTTAACTGTCCGCTTATCTTTGTTACGGTAAGCGCTCTTCGTCATCCTAGCTGCCCGCCATCTGTACTCCCAGTATTTCCAGTTCGGTGTCGGTGAGGCCAATTCCTCTCAGGTGCAAACGGTTGCCCCTCAGGCTCTCGAGGGCATTGATGCCCATGCCGCCCAGTATCTCCTTAAGCTCTAGGCTCCAGCCGCGGAGCAGGTTAGCCAGCCGTCTGGCCCCGATGTCGGGGTTAATCCTCTTGGTGAGACTGAGGTCGGTTGTGCAGATACCCCAGGCGCACTTGCCTGTGTGGCACTGCTGGCAGAGGCAGCAGCCAAGTGCGACGAGGGCTGCTGTTCCGATGTAGACGGCATCGGCTCCGAGGGCGATAGCCTTGGCCACGTCGCCGCTGTTCCTGATGCCGCCGGCGATGACAACGGAAGCCTGGTTGCGGATGCCTTCCTGCCTCAGCCGGGTATCCACGGAGGCGAGTGCCATCTCAATAGGGATGCCGACATTGTCACGAATGATTTTAGGCGCGGCGCCGGTTGAGCCCCGCAGACCGTCGAGGACTATCATATCCGCTCCGGCTCGAACCATTCCGCTGGCGATTGCCGCAGAGTTGTGTACGGCAGCTATCTTGACCGCTATCGGCTTGGTGTAATTGGTGGCTTCTTTCAAAGCGTGGACAAGCTGTGCCAGATCCTCGATGGAGTAAATGTCGTGCTGCGGGGCGGGTGATAAAGCATCCGTGCCCTGAGGAATCATCCTGGTCTTTGAAACATCGGCGCTCACTTTCTCGCCGGGGAGATGCCCCCCTATTCCGGGCTTCGCTCCCTGTCCTATCTTTATCTCGACGATACTGGCTGCATCGAGATACTCGGGGTGAACCCCGAACCGCCCCGATGCCACCTGGACGATGGTATTTTTCCCGTACTGGTACAGCTTGGGATGCAGGCCTCCTTCGCCGGTATTCCACAGTGTCCCCGCCTCGGTGGCTGCGCGGGCAAGCGACTCATGCACATTCAGGCTCACCGCACCGTAGGACATGGCGGTGAACATGACCGGCACCTCGATCCTGACCTGGGGAGCAAAATCCGTTTTCAGGTTTGAGGAATCGGCGTCTACCTCTATCTTGTCCGGTTTGCGTCCGATATATGTAGTGAGCTCCATCGGCTCACGAAGGGGGTCAATGGAGGGGTTGGTTACCTGGCTGGCGTTGAGAACCAGGTGGTCCCAGTAGATGCGATACCCCTTGTCGTTACCCATCCCGGTGAGAAGCACGCCTCCCGTCTCAGCTTGTTTGATGATGTCCTCAATAAACTCGGGGCGCCAGTTATAGTTATCCCTGTAGTCTAGAGGAATGGTTCTGACATTCAGAGCATGAGTGGGACAGAAGAGAACACAGCGGTGACAGCCGACGCAGGTTCCCTCGCGGCTTCTGACCTCGTCGTCCTCAGCATCGTAGTAGTGGGTGTCGAAGGTGCACTGGTTGATGCACACCTCACACTCGATGCAGCGTTCGGGGTCTCGCTCAACGATGAACTTGGGTGGTAAATAGGTTTTCATTGTATTACCTTAATATTATAGCAACTATCATGGCTGGAAAGCTTTTCCAGCGATTGCGTTCTCCACTTTTCTGACGGGAATTCCTCTCTCAGCCAGGTACTCTTTAGCTTGCTGAATTGAGTAGGTTCGATAATGAAAAATGCTGGCGGCGAGGACGGCATCAGCCTTGCCGCTTACAAGCGCATCATAGAGATGTTCCAGATTTC
Organism: Dehalococcoidia bacterium; assembly: GCA_011174795.1. Taxonomy (GTDB): domain Bacteria; phylum Chloroflexota; class Dehalococcoidia; order SZUA-161; family SZUA-161; genus W281. The sequence goes on along the minus strand of DUEY01000009.1, from coordinate 20,066 downwards.
CCGCGCCACCGCTGGCGATGACGGGGACTGTCACTGACTCACTGACAGCAGCGGTCAACTCCAGGTCATAACCCGACCGATGGCCGTCAGCATCCCAACTGGTGAGGAGCAACTCGCCGGCGCCGAGGCTCACTGCCTGTTCAGCCCACTGTAAAGCATTGATACCGGTTGGCTTCCGTCCCCCGTGGGTCAGGATCTCCCATCTGGGTGCGTCTTCGCTGTTACACCGCCGGGCATCGATGGCCACCACAATACACTGGGAGCCGAACCTTTTTGCACCTTCTCTGATAAGCTCAGGGTTGCGCACAGCCTCGGTGTTGATTGTTATCTTATCGGCGCCTGCCTCTAGCATGCGGCGCATGTCACCGATGCTGCGCAGACCACCGCCCACGGTGAGCGGGATAAATACCTGCTCTGCTACCCGCTCAACGACGTTTGCCATGATGTCCCGTCCTTCGGGCGTGGCGCCGATATCGAGAAAGACCAGCTCGTCTGCGCCCTCCCGGTAGTAGAATGCCGCAAGCTCTACCGGGTCGCCGGCATCGCGAAGGTCGGTAAAGCTGGTACCTTTAACCACCCGGCCCTCTGTCACGTCGAGGCAGGGGATAATCCTCTTAGTTAACATCGGGGTGCGGTTCTCCTGCTATCGCAACTTCTCTGGGTACGAGGGGCCTCTCCAGGCTGCCCACTATGGGCTCGCCACCCATTGGAATCCAGGCCCGCTCCAGGTCGGGGCATACCAGGCGAATGGCAGACTCCTCAGAGGAGAGATAGAGCATGGAGCCCTTCGTTCCCACGGTAAGAGGACGCAGCCTGATCCTGTCGGTGAGCCCGATCATCTCGCCCTGGTGGGCTATTACTACGGTGAAAGGGCCGTTCAGCAGCAGGCTGCCGTATACCTGGCGCAGCGCACGAAGCAGCTTCTGCTCACGTACCGGTCTGCGCTCGATATCGTCCCAGAAGGGCGGTGCCAGTATCCTGGCCGCTATCTCGATGGGAAGGTTATGCCTCCGTATCAGGAGGTCGATGGCGTAGGCTACCACCTCGGTATCGGTCTGCATGGTGCAATGATAGCCAAACCCCTCGAGGTAGCGACGATTCGTCCCGTAGGAGGATATCTCACCGTTATGAATCACGGTCCAGTCCAGGATGTTGAAGGGATGAGCCCCGCCCCACCAGCCCGGGGTATTTGTTGGAAACCTGCCGTGGGCTGTCCACAGGTAGCCCTCATACTGCTCGATACAGAAGTATTCGGCGAGCTCTTCGGGATAACCTACTCCCTTGAACACCCCCATATTCTTGCCGCTTGAGAAGACAAAGGAGTCCTTGATACCGGTGTTGATCTCCATAACTCTATCCACGACATAGTCGTCGTCTGACTTGAAGTCATACTTCTGCGCGTCGACGTTGATGAAGTAGCGCCAGACGAGGGGCGGGTTGACGATGGCAGGCGTATGTCGGGTCGGCACCTCCTCGGACACTTCGACGCGGAAGCGCTGTTCGAGGAATGATTCAACCTCTAACTTTGCTTCCTTGCTGAGGTACATTATGTGAAAGGCGTAGTGCTCGCGATACTCCGGATATAGGCCGTAGATCGCAAATCCGCCTCCGAGCCCATTGCCACGGAAATGCATGTTGGCGATAGCCTTTATCACGCCGTCGCCCGCGAAGCGCTTTCCTGATGTATCCATCGCTCCGAAAATGGAGCAGGCGTCTATCACCTTACCTTCGGAATAGGGATTATTTATCTTGCTTAACTCTTTCATTATCACTACTCTGTCGCGTAATCGTTATTCATCCATTACGTCTTCCATTTCCTCTTCTTCTGGTAGTTCGACAACCTGCTCCGGCTGTGGCGCCCCCAGCCGTTCCCGCCACAACCTGCGAGGCAGTGACACGAGGCCGAAATTATCCGCCAAAAGGGCCCCTTTGAATTTGCGCACGTTAACCCTATCCTTCATCAGGCTGTAGAGTATGCCGGACTTTTCTATATCACCTATACAGACCATGCCTAATATGATGTCGTCTTTCATAACCAGCTTCTTATAGGTGCCGTCCTCTCTCCTGCTGACACATTCATAGACATTTTTCTCTGGTGGTGTTGCTATGCCGGCTGCTGCGATGTCGAGCCCGAAGTAGTTGAGTGAGTTCATGGCTGTACCACCGGGATATTCGGTCCTGACGCCGGCCATGTTATAGCCCGCTACCCTGCCTCCGATATGGGCGTTAGGCCAGATAGGGGTGAGCCGATTGGTATCGAGGACAAAGTCATAGGCTTCGGAGACGTCTCCGCAGGCGTAAACGTCGGGGTAGTTCGTAGCCATGGTACGGTCTACCACGATGCCGCGGTTAACCTTGATATCAGCGCCCTGTACAAGGTCAATACGCGGTAGGACCCCGATGGCGACCACCAGCAGACTGCAGGGAATCTCCTCTCCATCGCTCAGCACGACGCTCGATACCCAGTCTTTACCCATGATCTCGGCCACGGTATTGTCGGTGATCACGCGGATACCGGCATTCTCAAGTGTCTCCGCAGCCATCCGTGATGCCTCTTCATCGAGGATGGTATTGAGGATTCTGTCCTTCATTTCCACAACCGTGACCTCGAGCCCCCGTTTGCTCAAAGCCTCCGTTGCGCTGATCCCGATGAGTCCACCGCCGATGACGACAGCCTTGGTGGCGCTATCCACCAGCTCACTGATCGCCCTGGCATCGTCGAGGCTAATGAAGTTGAATACGCCTCTTTTATCCAGGCCGGTGGTATCGGGTACTATAGGCACCCCGCCGCTGGCGATGAGGAGCCTCTCCCATGTGATACGCTCGCCGCTTTCAAGTGCAGCGGTGCGCTTATCAAGTCCCAGGCCGGTCACCGTGTGGCCGAGCCTGGCATCAATGGCGTTCTGCTCGTAGAAATCGAGCGGGCGGAAGAGCATTCCCTCGAAGGTTCGCTCTCCAGTTAGATACTTGGCGATGAGGGGACGGGAATAGCAGTGGTAGGGCTCATCTGAGACAATGGTAATGGAGCCCGCCTTGTCCACCTCGCGTATCGCTTCGGCGGCTCCAATGCCCCCGGCGGAATTCCCTATAATCAGGTATTTGGTCTTTAACGTTCTGGCTTTTGCCATGCTAGTTACCCCTGAGCCCCGCTATTTTCAGGAAATTGTGGTACATCTTGAGACCGAGTTCGCCGCTTTTCTCGGGATGGAACTGGGTCGCCACCAGGTTATCACGGAGTATTACACTGCATAGCGGAACTCCATAGTCTGTGGTACCGCCCACAACGCTGGAGTCATCGGGGTCGGCGTAATAGCTGTGGACGAAGTAGAAATTCGCCTCATCCGGGATGCCGTCGAAGATGGGGTGTTCATTTCTCTGCTTCACCTGATTCCAGCCCATGTGAGGCACCTTGAGCCCCGGGGGCAGTTTTCTCACCGTTCCCGGTATCACTCCCAGGCACTTGTTCAAGCCATTCTCCTCGGTGGTAGAGAGCAGTACCTGCATCCCCACGCAGATGGCGAGAAAGGGCAGGGACTGGTGTATTGCCTGTTGTATAGCGTTATCCAGCCCATATTGTCGCAGGTTATTCATAGTCTCGGCGGCGGCGCCGACCCCGGGAAAAATAACCGCGGTGGCGTTGAGGACATCGCCTGGTTCACTGGTCACCTTATGCGGGCACCCAAGCGTGTTCAACGCATTGGTGACGCTGCGCAGATTTCCCGCGCCATAATCGATAACGGCAATCAATGAGCTATCTCCTCTATAGTCAATACCAGCGCTTCGTTGGGGCAGTTAGCCACACAGACGGGCACTTCCTGGTCGGGACAAAGGTCGCACTTGGCGACAGCCTTCCTGTTCTCATCCCTCGTCAATGCTCCGTAGGGGCAAACGAGGATGCATGTCCAGCAGCCCGTACATCTATCGGCATCGATGGTTACGGTACCGCTTGCGGGATCCTTGCGCATGGCGCCAGTCAGGCAAGAGTAGACGCATACCGGCTCGTCGCAATGGCGGCATTGAATCGAGAAGCAGGTCTCACCGTTTCTCTCCACGCGGATGCGTGGCAGTGGACGGGGCGTCTCCCGCTTGAACGCTTTTATTATGTCCTTGGAGCGGGAATGTTCCGTCTGGCAATAGACACGGCAAAGACCGCAGCCCATACAGACCTCTTCTCTGACGTATATCTTTTTCATGCTTCAATATCCTAAGGTATACGGAAACCGTTTTCCGTATACCTTATATTACTATTTTTATTGACTTTCGTCAATCATGCCATTAGGATACAGGCAATGCCCCCCTGTTTTCAAGCCCCTACGAAATTCGTCGAACATAATTCATTTTCAGGTACTTTTGTATATTGCTTTTTATATGCCTAATGTAGTATATTACCCAAACAAACAGTATGGTGAGCCACGGAGGAGCTCAATACGGCAAGGAGGTGCTACATGCCGGCAAAAGGAGAGAAGAAGATGGAAGAGGAGAAAGAGGTTACCTTTAAGTTCACCGTCCTTAAGCTGCTCAAATGGGGAGCAATAGCTGCGGTCATCGTTGGCTTGCTCTGGGGAATATTGGCCGCCGTGGGCTGGGAGGGAGCATCGGGGAGTCTCAGATTCTCAGAGTTCCTCCAGGGCTTGTTCTTCGCAATATTAGGTGGCGGCGTCCTGGCTGGGCTTGCCGAGATTCTTGAACGCAAGTAGCGAAACAAGAGCATAGACGGTCGGAATTTAGGATCGGTTAAATTCCAGGCTGGCTCAGCCTGAAAGATATGAGTTTGTGTTATTCGGGCTGAGTCATCGTTATTGGCTGTTGCCTAAAAAATCCATTATCTCCTGATTGAATCTGCCCCGCATCTCTATCAGCATGGCGTGCGAGCCTCCCTCGATCTTGACCAGCTTGGCGTTGGGTATGAGGCTCGCTATCGTCTCCGAGGAGCGGGGCGACACTATCTTGTCCTCGGTGCCCGTTATCACCAGTGTCGGGGCCTCGATGAGGTGTAATCTGTCCAGCGTACTGTGCCCCGATACCGCCTCCATTTGCCTGCGATGGCCCTCTATTCCAACGCGTTTTATTTGCAGCCTGGCCATGGGCAGACAGAACATCCTGTAGAGCTTCTTGCTGAAGGCCAGGGTGATAATCGTGTCCATCGCCTTGATGAAATCGACGCTTTCAGCATCAAGCTCCGTGGCGCCCACCTCGACGCCCAGTGCCTGCAGCAGTTCCGGGTGGATATCGCTGGTATTCTCTTCACCGGTTGTTGTGCTTGCCAGGACGAGCTTCATCAGCCGCTGCGGGTAGTTGATTGCCAGTTCCTGCGCAACGATGCCTCCCAGTGATACCCCGAGCACGTGGGCTTTTTCTATATTCAGGTGGTTCATAAGGCCGATAATATCATCCGCCATTGTCCTCACTGTATAGGGCTCGCTGGGCTTCTCGCTTTTGCCGATGCCCCTGGGGTCGAAAGTTATTGTCTTATAGTGCTTTTTGAAGACGCGGGTCTGGAAGAACCATCCCTCATGACCTCCGCTATAGCCCTGGATCATGACCAGCGGCTCTCCCTGTCCCTGTACTTTGTAGAAGAGATTGATTCCATTAACGTTAGCTTGAGGCATTTCTGGCTCCTATACAGGGCAGACTTCGGTTAAGCCCTTAAGAAATCAAGTACTTCCCTGTTGAATCTCTTGCTCATCTCCACGAGAAAAGAATGTGAGCCGCCTTCAACCTTGACCAGCCTGGCATTGGGTATCTGGCTCGCCAGGATATCCGAGGATTCCGGGGGCACCAGCCTGTCCGCAGTCCCAGTTATCACTAAGGTCGGGGCCTTGATCAGGTGCAGCCTGTCCAGCGTATTGTGGCTCATAATCGCCTTAAACTGTCCCACAATCCCCTCTCCCGCAAGCCGCTTCATGTAGATTTTGGCAAAAGGGACTATGAATATTTTGGAGAACCTTTTATTGAATCCTAAGGGAATTACATTATTTATTATCCGTTTAAAGCTGACCGTATCGATATCGGCCTCGGTAGCATCCTCTCCTATACCCAAAGCTTCCATCAAGTCGGAGTGGACGCCGCCGGTGCCGCTCGTCGTGGCGGCGGTGCAACCCAGCACCAGTTTCTTCACCCTTTCCGGGTGGTTGATGGCGACCTCCTGCGAAATCATGCCTCCCATCGATATCCCGACCACATGAGCTTTATCGATGCCGAGATAGTTCATGAGGCCGGCGATGTCATCCGCCATCGTCCGGAGGGTATAGTGTTCGCTGGGCTTGTCCGTTCTCCCAATGCCCCTGTTGTCCATGGTGATGCACTGGAAATGCTTCTTGAAGGAGCGCAGCTGGAAAAACCAGGCCCCGTGTCCTCCTCCGAGACCTGTTATCAGAACCAGTGGCTCCCCCCGGCCGTGGACCTTATAGAAGAGGTTGATTCCGTTGATGTTCGCAATCGGCAATCTATCATATCTCCAATGTTTGTTTTTGCAGCCTATCACTGGCGGCAGGCGGTGTCAAGGCGAGCGACAGGGTTCGGGTTACACCACATTACTATTGTTCGTTCGGTAAAGTAGGAAAGTCAGGGTGCAATGCAAGCAGGAGATGTATTATACTTAAAAACTACGCGTACAATTCAAGTATATCTGTTTTAAAAGGAGGCATATCTGTGGCTGGGGAGGGGGATATTGATGATATTGCAGGCAAAGAGGGTTATATGGGCGCGGTGTGGCAGTGGATGAAATACCGGGTGCACCTTGCCGTGGAGCGAGACCGGCGTGCCGAAGGTAATGTTGAGGCGATTTCGAGAGTGCTGTGGCCCTGGCGTGAGCAGTGGCTTCCGGCCCTGGCGGCGCTGCTGGCTCTTCTCGACTATATCACTACCTACGCAGTTTTAGAGCTGAGCGGCAAGGATCACGTCGAAGAGGGTGGTATGCTGGCGGGATGGGTGATACGGGAGGGTGGCTTGGGGTGGCTGTTCCTCGTCGATGTTTGTGTTGTTGTCGCGCTGTCGCTGCTGGCTGTCGGCGCGAGGCTTCTCTGCTTCAAGTTCAATTTCAGAGGTTACGGGCGGGCGGTTTTTGTAACCCTGCTGGTGCCGTACGCGGTGGTCGCCATAGCGGCCGTTATCAACAATATTGTAGTTGCGCTCTGGTAGCCAGCGCCTGTGGACTATGCAGGGGAGAAGCGTTACCCTCTGCTTATTTCATTCGGGCCAGACAAACTAGCTAATGGTTTACCCTGTTTTCTCTTAGTATATATAAGCTATTTTAACATTGTAATCGTGTTATAAAGGATCGAATAGGCCACGCTGGGCCTAGCACTTCCCAAGATGTACGTATCAACACTTTGTTCGTTTGCCTAAATGTATTGAGGAAGGCTACCTGAAGACAATTCTCGGTCGGGTTCCTAGGTATAACGTCCGCAACCGAAACCTTCGCCAAGTTTACACAACACACAGCTGCCTACCATCTCGTCAGCAAGTATAAGCTGTGATTCGCATTGGCCGCATAGGCGTTCCTCACCGGGTTTCATGGGACCGTCACAGGGAGGTATGGTCATAGGACAAAGTTGGATGCAGCTTTCGCATTGCTTACAGAAGTCTGGTCGGATGCCAAAAGGGTAGTCTACATGGCGATCCTTGCCTCGTCCCACAAAGCCGATGGCACAAGCCTTCCAGACCTCGGCGCAAACCCGCACGCAGCGACCGCATAGAACGCAGTCATCGTTCCGAAATGGATACCTGACCTCCTTCACTCCGCAGCGCAAGGCGATGTCCTGAATAGCTCGGGAGTTGGGCGCTTGGGCTACTAACAGCTCCGCAAGGTTATGGCGCAGTTTTCGAATCTTGTCTGTATTAGTCTTAATCACCATGCCCTCTTCAACCTTCAAGGTGCAGGAAGTGGTGACTGTCGAACGGCCGTTGACTACGTGTTCAACGATGCACAGACGGCACGCACCGATATCAGTCAGGTAAGGGACATGACACAGATGTGGAATGCAGATGCCGTATTCGAGCGCGGTGTCGAGTACACTGGTTCCCTTGATTGCGCGAATGATAGCCCCGTCTATATTAACGTTAACATATTGCAGCATCTTGACCTCTCGCTTTCTCAGACGACTCGAATTGCATCAAACTTGCACTCACTCCGGCAGATTCCACATTTTTCACAGAGTTGGGTGTCAATTACGTGCACCTGTTTTTTTGTGCCAGTAATAGCATTGTACACGCATCCTTTCAGACAGACACCGCAGCCCGTACACTTGTCGGGATCAATCTGGTATGTAATCAGAGCCTTGCACACCCCGGCTGGACATCTCTTTTCGTTTATATGTACCTCGTATTCTGAGCGGAAATAACGCAGGGTGGAAAGCACTGGATTGGGCGCGGTCTTGCCCAGACCGCACAGGGAGGTCTGGGCAACTGTATCGGCCAACTCCTCTAGGAGGTCAAGCTGCTCCGGTGTCCCACGTCCTTCGGTAATGTCAGTAATTATCTCAAGCATGCGGTCAATCCCCAGCCGGCAGGGTACGCATTTGCCGCACGACTCATCCTGCAGAAATTCCAGGAAATACTTTGCGACGTCCACCATGCAAGTCTCTTCGTCCATTACCACCATGCCACCTGAACCGACCATAGAGCCAGCTTCAGAAAGCACATCGAAGTCTACCGCAAGGTCGAACTTATCAACCGGAAGACATCCGCCTGATGGTCCGCCGGTCTGAACCGCCTTAATTAGATTACCATTGACCGCGCCACCGCCTATGTTAAACACTACATCGTGGATTGGCGTGCCCATGGCGATTTCGACCAGGCCCGTGTTCTTAATGCGGCCGGTTAGAGCGAGAATCTTGGTTCCCTTGCTATTCTGTGTACCTTTCGAGGCAAACCATGACGAACCGTTCAGGATGATGGATGGGACGTTGGCCCAGGTCTCGACGTTGTTGAGGGTCGTTGGCTTGTGATAGAGCCCGTCCACTACGGTATGGACGTCCTTGGCTCGAGGCTCGCCGACTTTGCCTTCTATGGAAGCCATAAGTGCTGTTGATTCTCCACAGACGAAGGCTCCTCCGCCTCTGGCGATATCGACGTCGAACGAGAAAGACGAGCCCAGTATATTTTCGCCGAGGAGTCCGAGTTCGCGGGCTTGCTCGACTGCAATCAGGGAATGCTTAACCGCGAGCGGATATTCGTTGCGGACATAGATATATCCCTTCTGGGCAGCGATGGCCCAGGCGCCAATCATCATACCTTCTAAAACGAGGTGCGGATTACCCTCAAGTATGCACCGGTCCATATAAGCCCCGGGGTCGCCCTCATCAGCGTTGCATATAACGTACTTCTCATTATCAGGTGCTTCCCAGCATTCTTCCCATTTTCGTCCAGCTGGGAAGCCACCACCACCACGCCCCCGCAACCCTGAGGACTTGATTTCATTGATGACATCTGCGGGGGTCATGCCATTAAGCGCTTTAGGAAGAGCGGAATATCCACCAACTACTATGTAGTCCTCGATCGAGCAGGGATCAACCATGCGATTCTGGGACAAGATCTGCCGGTCCTGAGCCTGATAAAAGGGAATCTCCGATTCAGTTCGAACTTTCTTGCCAGAAACCGGGTCCGTGTAAAGCAGTCGCTCGATTATCTCTTCATTCATTACAGTCTGGTAGACGATCTCGAAGGCGTCATCCGGCGAGACATGGCAATAAAATATATTGCCGGGCTCGATAATAACGACGGGCCCTTGCTCACAAAAACCATGGCATCCGGTGACACACAGACGCACGCTCGGGTTTAGTCCTTGTCTGGATAATTCATCTCCTATAGCGTCAATGACTGCTTGGGACCTCGAGGCCCGACAGCCGGTTCCTCCGCACACCATCACCGTAGTGGTAATATTTTTTCGTTGCTCGCGAAGCCATTCGCGAAGGTGCTCCACTTCGCGGATACTATTAAGCCTGGACATTTTTATTGGCATCTTGATTATCCTTCTTTTCGCGGTGGCTGAGGGTCTCGATCAGCTTTCGAAGCTTACCAGGAGTCATGTGGTGATAATAGGATCCATTTTCCGTAACGATTGGTCCCAGAGCACAAGCACCCAAACAGTTGACGTGTTCCACGGAGAAAAGGCCGTCTTGGGTCACCTCACCTGTTTTAACACCGAGTTGGCAGGTCGCTTGGTCGACGAGAAGACGTGCTCCACGGACGTGACAAGCTGTGCCCATACACATGGTGAGAACATTCTTGCCGGATGGGTTTAATCGAAATGCCTTATAGAAGGAAGCTACTCGGTAGACTTCTATAAGCGGTACGCCGAGACTATGGGACACGGATTGCATGGTCTCTTCGGAAATGTAGCCGTAGTTTTTCTGAACGTCTTGGAGCACTTCGATAAGCTGATTTGGCTGACTGCGACGTCCTTCTAGTATTTGATTGAGCGAACGGGTTTGCATCATAACCTCCTTTGAGCGAGCGTATGCTTGCTTATTTTCAAGATACCTGATAAGATTGATCGGGTAAATACGGAATAAATGCACCCATAATACCTATATAAAATGTGTATTATAATTACCATAACGATAATAATTGGCTATCCTACATAGACAGTTACAGGGAGGAATCTAATGGAAAATAAAAGAAACCACCCCTTGCCAGCTAAAGGCTGGCAACCGCCTTTCCCTTCAAAAGACTTAGCCCTTCTGTGGCGTATCCCGTTTCCTACCGATATAGAACCCGACAAGGTCGAACTAGCGCTACGCGAGCGCATCAAGGAATTGAACTGCCTTTATGGTATTTCTCAACTGGCTGAGCGCTATCTATATTCTCTTGACGATCTGCTGCAGGAGCTCGTTAATTTCTTACCCCATTCATGGCATTATCCAGAGGTCACATGCGCACGAATCCTCTTTAAGGGAAAAACTTACACGAGCGATAAATTTAAAGTGACTGATTGGCGGCAGTCGTCGCGGATTTACATGTATCATGAGGCGGTTGGTGAGTGTAGCATTTTCTACCTGGAGGAGCGCCCGCCGGCGGATGAAGGTCCTTTTCTAAAAGAAGAACGCGCTCTGCTGGACGCGGTGGCAGAGCAGATCGGAACTATTGCAACTCGGATATCGGCGGATTTGGAATTGCAGGAAACAAACAGGCAGTTGACTCTTGAGCGTGAATCCTTGCAGGAGTCCAATACCGCTCTGCGGCTGGTCTTGGCCAGGATTGAGCAGGATAAACAGGAAATCCATCAGGATATAAACATGAACGTCGAAAAAATACTGATGCCTATCCTGCACGCCCTAGCCCTCCAACTAACCCCTGCCCAGAAGAAATATGTGGAGATGCTCCAAACTAACCTAGAGGAAATCACCTCGCCGTTCATTCGTCAATTGTCCCTTTCCTGCAAAGCAATGACGCCAACTGAAATCGCTATTTGTAACATGATCCGGAACGGAATGCGAACCAAAGAAATCGCCGAGATGCGAGGCGTATCCGAGGCTACCATTAACCGCCACCGGGAAAATATTCGTCGCAAACTCGAGATAACGAACCAGGATGTTAATCTCGCGACTTTCCTGGAATCTAGCATGTGGGAGGGGTAATAGAAGGTAACAGATCAGAATATTTCATTTATGGTAAGTTATTGAAGGCAACAATTGGATACTCTGATACGTCGCCAAATTGGGGAGGAGATTCTCCATACTACTAAAGTGGCTTTTTCATCGAAACATGAGATCTTACGCTCATTTTCCAGAAGTATGGTCGGGGTGGGCGGATTTGAACCGCCGACCTCATGGTCCCAAACCATGCGCGCTTACCTGGCTGCGCTACACCCCGTACCATCGAGCGAGTGGCGCCCCTGGCGGGACTCGAACCCACGCTCCTGGCTCCGGAGGCCAGCGCTCTATCCTCTGAGCTACAGGGGCTCGTCTGTATCATACCCTTACGTCGAATGCGATGCAAGTTTAGCGCTCAGCTATAGTATCGAAAGCTCAACGCTTGTGTTTTACTCCTTAACAGTGTATCTGTTTCCTGAAAGCGCTACTTTATCTTCCTGTATCAGCTTGTTGATATGGGCCAGCACCTGCTTTTCGGCAAGCTCGACCAGGCGCCGGTCAAGCTCGGGGTAGATCTCTGCTACCAGCTCCGCTACGCTTTTCCTCCCCTGTCCTAGCAGTGACAGCAGCTGCTGCTCCCGCTCCAGACGGTGGGCGATAAGCTCCCTGATCTTTCGTTCAGGCTCTTTTACCAGCGGTCCGTGACCGGGGCAGAGCAGGCGGATTCGGTAGTTCAGCAGTTTCTGGAGAGACTGGATATACTGTGCCATATCGCCGCTGCTCGAGATGACGGGGGTGCCGAACCCCAGGATGTTGTCCCCGGTGAACAGGATTTCCTTACCCCTCAAGTAGAAGCAGACGCTGTCCAGGGTGTGTCCCGGCGTGTGAATCACTTCCAGCCGCTCGCCGTCGATATCTATGATGTCACCATCGTTGACCAGGATGTCCGCTGTTACCCTGAAATCCTCGGCTCTGGCAGCGCCGAGGGCATGAACGACGATTTGAGCACCTGTGGAGTCTTTGACAATGTGACATCCTCCCATATGGTCGGGGTGGGGATGGGTAACCAATATATATGCCAGCGTCGATGGCGCCATCCGGTTTATATAATCGAGATTCCGTTGCGCAGCTTCGCTGTCTTGATACCCGGTATCTATGAGAGCAGCTTTCCCGGCAACCACGAGGTAGGCATTGGGCGCGTACATACCCATAAAGCTGTCAGCGGCCGTCGGGATAGAATAAACGCCGGGCGCTATCTCTGTCTCCACTTCCACTTTATCCTCTTGTCCACCATGGAGCCGGATTCATTCACTCTCTTCGCTTACTCTGCGTGAGCTGAGTACAGACAATATCACTGAAGCAAACAGCACGGTGGCGACCACGCCCAGGGCGATGCCCACCGGCATCTCGTAGACCTCTGCAATTACCATTTTAACACCGATGAAAAAGAGGATAGTAATAAGACCGTGTTTCAGGTACTTGAACATCGGTATTAACCCGGCGAGTGCGAAGTAGAGGGCACGCAGACCCAGAATGGCACACACATTGGAGCTGTAGGCAATGAACCGGTCCACGGTGATACCGAGCACGGCGGGTACTGAGTCCACGGCGAAAACGATATCCGTCGTTTCGACAACAAGCACTACTACGATTAACGGCGTAGCGACGTAGCGTCCGGATCTCTTGACGAAAAACCTATCCCCCTCATAGTTCGCCGTTACAGGCATGAATTTGCGGAACACACGTAAAACAAGATTCTTCTCCGGCTCTATTTTCCGCTCCTTCTGGAGGGCCATTCTGAGCGAGGTAAGGATGAGGAAGGCTCCGAAGATGTACAGCACCCAGTCGAACTGCTCGATCAGCGTTACCCCCACGAGGATAAAAGCAAGCCGCATAACGATTGCCCCGAGGATGCCCCAGAAGAGAGCCTTATGCTGGTAGAGCGCGGGCACTGTGAAGTAGGAGAAAATGAGCAGGAAGACAAAGAGATTGTCTACACTGAGGGACTTCTCAACAAGGTAGGCGGTGAAGAACTGGAGCGCTTTCTCAGAACCCTGCCAGTAGTAGATGCCCACGTTAAAGAGCAGGGAGAGGGCGATCCAGAAGGCTGTCCAGAAGAGCGATTCCTTCACGCTGACGACGTGAGCCTTGCGGTGAATGACCTTCAGGTCTAGGAACAGCAGCACGAGGACAACGACATTAAAGCAAATCCACATCAGGGTCTGGCTTGACATAAAGCACCTGCTTCTTCTCTAAATACGCTGCTGCTTGAATGGCTGTGATTTCTTCTGTCAAGGATAGCCAATAGCGTCAATCAATTCAACCCGAGGGGGATAAAGGCGAGAAAATCCCGGTGATTTCATACGTAAATATGAAAAATGGGTCCTGCAACAGGGCAGGACCCGGCACGTGCGTAGTGTGTGCGTTTTAGAAATCCAGCAATTAGTTTATTCTCAGGCTATCTCGCCAGCCTTCTTCATCTCGCGGAGCTGTTTGACCAGCTTCTGTTCATCAACGAAGTGAGTAGTGTAGTCCCCGTTTCTGAAGACCTCATTATCCAGGGCCACGAGGTGGAAGGGGATATTGGTCTTGATCCCCTCGATATGGAACTCCTTGAGCGCCCGCTTCATGGTGGCAACAGCCTCTTCCCGTGTGTTACCCCAGGACAGCAGCTTCGCTGCCAGGGGGTCATAGTAGAACGGCATGGTGTAGCCGGCGTAGACGCCGGCGTCGAGCCTGACGCCGAAGCCGCCGGGCGGGTCCCAGGCTTCGATTTTCGCCGGGGCGGGCATGAAGTTCATGAACGGGTCCTCGGCGTTTATCCTGCATTCTATGCTCCAGCCGCGGAGCTGTATATCATCCTGGCTGTAGCCAAGCTCCTCGCCGGCAGCAATCCTTATTTGCTCCTTTACCAGGTTGAGGCCGGTGAGCAACTCGGTGAGGGGATGCTCGACCTGAAGCCTGGTATTGCACTCGTTGAAGTAGTATTTCTTTTCGTCCATGTCGTAGATGAACTCAACGGTCAGGGCGTTCACATAGTTCAAGAGCTTGGCGATTTGAACCGCGGTATCGCCCATCTCCCTCCTCAGTTCGGGGGTCATCACCGGGGAGGGGGCTTCCTCGATAAGCTTCTGATACCTTCTCTGCACCGAGCATTCGCGGTCGCTTACATAGACAGTATTGCCCTTCTTGTCGGCCATCACCTGGAACTCGATGTGCTTGGCATGGGTAACATACTTCTCCAGGTAGAAAGCCGCCAGCCCGAAGGTCTCGCTCCCCAGCGACTTGGCATACCCCATCGCTCCTTCCAGCTCTTCCTTGCTGTTGGCCACCTTCATCCCTATCCCGCCGCCTGCGCCGCTGGGCTTAACGATAACGGGATAGCCGATGCCCTCGGCGATCTCGAATGCCTTGGCCATGTCGCTCTCATCCTCGATTGCGCCGTCGGAGCCGGGTGAAACCGGTATCCCGTGGCTCTTCATCAGGTCGCGTGACTTGTGCTTGGGCTTCGCCGCGTGCATCGACTTGCTGGGGGGTCCGATGAACTCGATGCCGCGGGACTCACATGCCTCGACGAACTGGGGGTTCTCGGCGAGGAAGCCGTACCCCGGGTAAATAGCCTCTGCTTTTGACTTATCGGCTATGTCGAAGATCTTATCCATGTTGAGATAGCTTGCAGCTGGTTCGGGGTCTCCCAGGGGGAATGCTTCATCGGCGTGTTTCATGAACAGAGCATCGGCGTCGGCATCCGAGTACATAGCGACGGAGCCAATTCCCATCTCCCTGCACTCTCTTATCGCACGGAGGGCGATCTCCCCCCTGTTGGCAACCAGGATTTTATTGAACATCTCTATTTTCCTCGCTTAGTCTTCCTCGATAACAATAAGGACGTCTCCGGTCTCAACCGTCTGCTCCGGAGCGATCTTAACCTCGACAACCTTGCCGTCCACCGGTGAAAGGATGGGATTCTGCATCTTCATCGATTGGAGCACGCAGAGCTCGCCGTCCTCCTCCACTGTGTCGCCGACGCTGACGCTGACGCTGACTATCTTTCCCGGTATCGGGGCCTCGATTACTTCTTGACTCATCCTAGTTTAGTCTCCTTCCGAATTTACCCTTCCAGATATAACTCTCCCCTGACATTATTAAGGCAATCGGTATCTAGTTTATACTCAGCGCTCTTTCGTGTCAAATCCCTCTCCTCTGAACGCTCTAAAAAAGCAGGGGCGACCCGCCGGGTCGCCCCTGCATACATTCGAATGTTAATGGTTTAGAGCGGTATCAGGGAGTGCTTCCTCCAGGGCTGTGCCGGGCCCAATTTACAGTCGGGCTCCAGCTTGTAGGAAAGCCTGTTCAGCGTGTTAATCAGGACCGGCCTCGTCTCCCTGGGGTCGATTATATCGTCTGTGCCCTGGATGCCGCCGAGGTGGTACGGCGTGGCGTAGGTGTCGTGTATGCTCTGCATCAACTCCTGCCGCAGCTTGTCGACTTCCTTTGCTGTCTCGATATCGGCTTTATACAGCGCATCCGCTGCCCGCTCGTACCTCTCCACCCTGATATCGGCAGTAGGCCAGGCGTATATCGCGTCGCAGCCCATGCGCTCGGTGCCCATAATCAGGCGGCCTGCACCGTAGCACCTTCTGACGTAGACGGTTATCTTGGGCACGGTGGACTCGCAGATGGCGAACACGGGTTTAGCGGCGTTCCGCTCCAGCCCGTCCCGGTGCTGCTCCTGGTCGAAGTTCGGCAGGAATCCCGGGGTGTCCACGAGGAAGACCAGCGGTATGTTGTAGCAGTCGCAGAACCTGATGAACCGCGCCTGCTTGTCGGCGCTGAAGAGGTCGACGCAGCCGTCCAGTGCCGCAGGGTTGTTGGCCACGATGCCGACCGTCTTCCCCGCGAGGCGGGCGAAGCCTATCAGCATGTTGGGTGCATAGAGCGCCTGAAGCTCGAAAAAGTGCCCGTTGTCCACAATGGAGGCGATTACCTCGTGCATGTTATACGGTTGAGATGCATCTGTCGGCACGATCGCCAGGAGGCGGTCGTCTGTCCGCTTGGGGTCGTCGCCGGTATCTACCACAGGAGGCTTTTCCTGCCAGTTGGAGGGCAGGAAGCTGAGCAGTTCCTTACAGTTCTCTATGGCTTCCTCGTCGCTGTCGACGAGGATGTCGTTGGAACCCGTTACCTCGGAATGCAACAGTGCCCCGCCGATCTCCTCCTCGGTTACATCGACGAAGGTCACCGCTTTAAGTATGGGAGGAGATGCCACGGACATGAAGGCTATGTTCCGGCGCATGATGACGAAGTCGGCCATAATGGGTGAGTACGCCGAACCGGCATAGCACGGCCCCAGCATGAGGCTGATGTGGGGCACGACGCCCGACATCAGCGGCGGGTAGTACATGAATCCGCCGCCGCCGCCGACCGGGCTGCCGCGTACGGGCACCTTGAATCCCGACCTGCCGAACAGGTCGTGTATCCTTATGGCCCCCGAGTCGACCATCCCCACGAGGGGGATGCCTTCCTCCATCGCCTGCTCCATCGAGCGGGCAACCTTGCTGTTCTGAATCGTCGACTGCGTGCCGGCCAGCACGGTGAAGTCATGGGCATAGGAGTAAACCATGCGGCCGTTAACCTCGCCGTAGCCCACGATCACGGCATCCCGTGGTAGCTCCCGTTCGTCGATATCGAAGCCGGTCTTCATCGGCTGCGTCCATATCCCTATCTCGTGAAACGTCCCCGGGTCGTAGAGCTTCTCTATACGCTCCCACGCGGTCAGCTTGCCCCTACTGTGCTGCTTCTCGACAGCAGCCTTATCGCCACCGGGCTGCAGCCGCTTCCTTTCTTTCTCGAGTTGTTTAATCTTCTCCTTCATATCTGCCATCAAATTCCTCCTGGTGCCTACTTATGTACCGTTCATGGTTCGACAGGCTCACCACGAACGGTACTAATGATTCAGTATCGAATTTTTCCCGTTCGCCCTGAGCTTGTCGAAGGGCGGTTGGTTCTGCTCTTTGAATACTTGATTAAACTGTTCCAATCTTCAGCTATCAATGCTTGTTTCTTTCTGCGTGACCATCGCTTTATTTGCCGCTCCCTTTCAAGTGCATCCTCTCTAGTTTCAAATTCATAGGCATAAACAAGTCTGATGGGAAGTCTTTTTGACGTATAGCATTTAACAATGTTCTTTTCATGTTCGTATAGTCGCTTTTCCAAATCATCCGTATGGCCGGTATAGTAACTGTTGTCTGCGCACTCTAGAATGTAGATCCAAAACCCCATTATTATCTGTTTACCCTGAACCCTACGTTATAACCTGATGTTTTCATGCTTGCGCTGGGGCCGTTCCTCTTTTCTCTTTGACAAAGTCTTGAGCGCCTTAATCAGGAACGGCCTGGTGTCTCTGGGGTCGATGAACTCCTGCGCCCACTCGCGCTCCAGGGACGCGAATTTCTGCTGCATCTCCCCGGTCCGCTTCAGCTGCTGCTGTTGCCTCTTTTTCTCATCCTGTATTGAGGCGAACTCTCTCTTGTAGATTATAGATACCGCCCCCTCCGCTCCCATCAGCCCGCGCTGCACGGTGGGCCAGGCCACGTCGAGGTCGCCTCCCAGCGTCGTTCCCGGCATGCCGAGTTGACCGCCGCCGTAGAGCTTTCTTATAGCGATGGTTATCTGGGGAACGGTGGCCTCCACGTTGGAGAACACCAGCTTGCATCCGTGCCTGATGAGCCCCCGTGTCTCCTCGTCGACGGCGGGCAGGAAGGCTGGAGTATCTGCAAGCCAGACCAGCGGTATGTTGAACGCATCGCAGAACCTGGCGAACTGCGCCATCTTATCCGCAGCGTCCAGCGTCAGGGAGCCGCCCATCGCCTGGGGGTTGTTGGCTATAATACCCACCGTCTGCCCCGCCAGTCGGATGAATCCCGTTATCAGGTTATTTGCCCACTGCCGTCTTAACTCGAGGAACTCGCCGTTGTCTGATATCAACGTGATTATCTGCTGCATGCTGTAGGGGTTCATGGCGTCGAAGGGGACGATCTGCAGAAGCTCCTCCGCCCTGCGGTTGGGGTCGTCCCCCGTATCTACTATGGGAGGTGGCTCCGTATTGTTCGGGGGGAGGTAGCCTAGAAGCTGCCGGCAGCTCTCCAAGCACTCCTCCTCGCTCTTGGCCATCAGGTCGCAGCAGCCGGTTTTCCGGGTGTGCACCGAGGGGTCTCCCAGTTCCTCGGGGGTCTTGTCCTCCGGCGGCGGCGCGACGTGCATGTAGCTTGTCTTCCTCACCATGAAGACGAAATCCGCCAGCGAGGCGGAGATCGCCATTTCGCCGACACACGGCCCCATAATCAGCGATATCTGGGGGATGACGCCGGAGGCCATGGTCTGGTAGTAGACCATCGACTCCGTGGAGTAGAACCGGTAGTACTGAATCGCGTCCTCGATACGGGCTCCCTCGGAGTCTATAATGCCGACGATGGGTATCCTGGCGTGTATCGCCCGCTCCATGACCATGGTTATCTTGCGGGCGTGTATGTTGCCCAGCGTCCCGCCCATCACGGTGGCGTCCTGCGCCCAGATATAGATGGGGCGGCCATTCACCTCGCCGTACCCCACGGCGACGCCATCAGCGGCGCTCTCCTGCTCGTCGATGGCGAATCCGGTAGCCAGGGGCGTTCCCCAGATGTCAAGCTCCTGGAATGTTCCCGGGTCCAGGAGCTTGTCTATCCGCTCGCGCGCTGTCAGCTTTCCCTTCTCGTGCTGCTTCTCTATGGCAGCGGCGCCACCTCCCTGCTTGAGCGCGTCCCTCATCGTGTTGATCTCGGCTATCTTCTTTTTCATCAGCTCTAAATCTTCCATGCTCCCTCCTTCACGGGCACCAAATAAGTTTAGTCCCTGCTCGATGCATCGTCAAGTCCCGTTAGTCGAGGTCGACTTCCACCAGGCCATGGACTATAATCTGCTGTGAGAGGTGACGGATTGAACGAGAACGACCTGCTGCAGGTAACAAACGAGCCTATCGTCCCCGGGGAGGTTATTTCAAGGGTTAGGGGAGAGGAATGTGGCGCTGTTGTAACCTTCGCCGGGAAGGTGCGCGGCTACTCTGAGGGCAAGAGGGTAATCTCACTGGAGCATGACGCCGGAGGTGAGGACGCTGAGAAGCTGCTGAGGGATATAGCGGGTGAGGTAAGAGAGCGGTGGCATGTGGGGGAATTAGCGTTCTGCTACCGCACCGGCCCGGTGCCGCCAGGGGAGGTTACGCTGGTGATAGCTGTTGCCGCCCGCCACCGTCCCGATGCTTTCGCCGCCTGCCAGTATGCCATCGACCGCTTCAAGCAGAAGGTCTCGGCAAAGGAGGTTCGGGAAGACGGCTAGCTCCGGCCCGATGGAAAGATTCGACCTCGAGGTAGAGGGCATCCGCCTCGTTGCGGAGGTCTATCTGCCGGAAGGGCAGGGCCCCCATCCCGCACTCTGTATCTGCCACGGCGTGCCGGCAAAGAGGGTGCCGGACGCAACGGACAGGGGCTATCCCGTGCT
>DUEY01000008.1 GCA_011174795.1 Dehalococcoidia bacterium | reverse complement strand
AAAGCATGTCACCGAAGCAATTATGGGAGCGATACTTCGCCGGCCGCAGCGATGTTGGGCGACCAATGTCACACCAGCACTACGCCCACTTCCGCATGCGTTAATTAACCACTTCCCTCCGGGTGCAATGACCAGATATTTAACCATTAGTCATGAATTAAATTATGAAAACTAGAATTTATAGGTAACAAAGGATTAGCCTGCCTGTGGCTTCCAGCCCGGAGCTAAAAAAAGAAGCAGGCGGAGGTTCTACCTATTGCAATTATTGGTGGAGCTGAGGGGATTCGAACCCCTGACCTCCTCCGTGCAAGGGAGGCGCTCTCCCAGTTGAGCTACAGCCCCACTATCACAGTATGCGGTTTGCTTCCGCTGAGAGGCACGGACTACTGTTGAGCCTCCTGTCGCTCTTGCTCCATATCTTCAATTGATTTATAACCTGTTTGCTGAAAAATATAGGTGTACCTTTTCTCTGTCAGGTTCTCACCCTTCTTCAAGGCATTTGAGATATCCTTGTAATACAAATCCAGCGTCCGGTCCGAATAAGTCTCAAGTTCGCTCCTAAGGTATATATCAGCAGCCCAATCAGACCGCCCTTTGAAAGTCAGTGGATATCTCTCTGAAAGCTCCTTTAACCAGCGCCCTTCAATATCGACGATTTCGTCAATCATGGGGTTGGTATTGAGACAGGGAACCAAATCATCGATCCGGGCATACTTCAGGGTCATCAGGTTCCTGTCATCCTCCACTGCCTCTTTTAGGTCTTGCAAGTAGGATTCCAATGTCTCGCTGGATAGAACAAAGAAGCTGCCTTTCCGCATTAATTTGAATGCGTCCGGTTGTTCTTGGCACGCTGAGGGAATGGAGGGCTCGACGGCTAGAAACATGCGTAGCTCTATGTCAACGATCTCATCTAACAAACTCTCGTGATTCTTCTTATCCGCCATAGGAGAACACCTGCATTCTCTGAATGTTTATTCTACTGTATAGGGTGATGGAGGTCAAAGGGGGTGTCAATACCCTTTCTTCTTCATTTTCCACACTTCGATGGCTATCAGCTTTTTCCTGCGCTCGCTGAGCCGCCGAGGTCTTTTAGATATAAAGACTGACCAATAGTGAACAAGGAGAAGGATTCCCCAGATACACAATGGGAAGAGAAACCACGGGAAGCCTCCCCCTATAACCCTCCATATTACCACCAGTATAAGATTTATCAGGATGTAGGGAACAAAGTTAATGGTAAAGGTCCTTCGTTCTACCTTCGCTGCTGCCAGGAGGAATAGCTCCTCTTCAGACATCTTTTGTGACATATTCAAAATCCCATACATAGTGCCTGTGTAGTGACTTATTGCAGTAGAAACTGTTCATATTATATAAACCAAAAGCATCCTGACCGGCATTAAAGTACGGAGATTTGTTATCAAGTATGCCTATTGCTATATTACCTATTTCATACCTTTTGTGTCTTACAGTATATTTTCAGATGGTCTGCTGACAACCTTTTGAACCTTGCGCTGAAAAACCTGCCGTTCTAGTAGCAGACGCCTATTACAGCCTCTGCACTTTATCCCAATGTCAGCGCCCAGTCTCACCACCTCCCACTCGTCGCTGCCACAAGGATGCTTCTTCCTCATTTTTACTACGTCACCGAGCTTCAATTCCATGTAGTCACCGTGAGGTCGCCAGATGCTTATTGATTTGCTCACGCAGCTTCAATGCCTCACGTCGTGCTGCCTGGGCGAAATCTTTTTCTCCCGAAGCATACAGTATCTGCCGGGAGCAGTTTATAATCGCTCTTTCTCCATTGGTATCGACTCCATATCTCACCGCCGCTTCCAGATCTCCACTCTGAGCACCGATTCCTGGTATTAGCAGGGGAAATTCCGGGCAAAGCCCACGTACTTTTTTCAGTTGCTGGGGATAAGTCGCTCCAACAACTAAACCGATGTTGCCAGCGGTATTCCATTCAGTGGCCTTGAGCGCAACCAGCTCATAAAGAGGTCGAGTGCTGCTATCTGCCCCTGCCTCAAGACAAAGCGACTCCTGGAAATCAGAAGCTCCCGTATTAGAGGTCTTGCACAGAATAAATATACCTTTGTCAGCGTATTCCATGAATGGAGCGATGGAGTCATGACCCAGATATGGATTAACCGTTACAGCATCGAAGCCATAGATATCGAACAACGCTCTGGCATAGGCGCTGGAACTGGAAGCAATATCTCCCCTCTTGGCATCGCCGATAACCGGAATCCCTTTAGGTACGCGTTCCAGGGTCTTCTCCAGCGCCCTGAGCCCCTTAATGCCTAGGGCTTCGTAGAAAGCAAGATTGGGCTTATAGGCGCATACCAGGTCAGAAGTAGCATCGATAATCGCCAGGTTGAATTGTAGAACATCTATATCAGGCATCAATTTGGGGTCGGGATCAAGCCCGATACAGAGCAAACTACGATTGCTCCGGGAAGATGTTAGCAGCTTTTCAATGAAGGTTACCACGCGCCTCACCATGCAGGTTTGCCAAGATGATAATAGCAGTCGCTCCTTGAAGGGTCAAGGATAGAGATTGAGTGCTGGAGTCTGTGCTGACAGCATGAAGCGTTGACAACCATTACAGGCGAAATTATAATAACGCTGACAGTCGCAATCTGAAAGGCGGTGCAGATATGGCCAACGAGATGGGCAAGAGATATCGCTGCGCTAAATGTGGGACGGAACTGATTGTCACTCGAGCTGGTGAGGGTGAGGTCCGCTGTTGCGGACAACCTATGGAGAAGAAGACTTAAACAGACCGAGTCGTGCGGAGCAGGATGAAAGCATGAAGCTAGAAGTGAGAAGGGAGTCTTAGCAAAGATGCCGAACCTGTTAGGTAGAAGATTACGCTGTGAGATTTGCAACACTGAGGTGTTGATTACGAAAGCAGGCGAGGGGGAAGTGGAATGTTGTGGTCAGCCGATGGCAACACAGCAGCCGAGGCCCCTGCCGTCATCCGACTAGCCAGCACTAAGCCCGTTTAATAGCATTTACGCATTTTTTACAGAAAGGGGGATTTCCCCCTTTTTATTTTCTGCTATCTTTGAGGTTCGATGATCACCTTGATAGAATTGTATTCCTGTGGGCTGCTTACCATGCGGAATCCTAACGCTGTCTCTGTCAGGCCCAGCCTGTGTGTAATCATCTCCCCGACACGCAGTTGGCCGGCTCCAATCAGTTCCAGAGCTGTAGCATAGTCTGCCGGGGCGCCTGCATAAGATGTAGTGAGAGTTACATCATTGCGCCAAAAAACATCATTCAGAGATAGAGGAATAGTCACATCCGGCTCCGTTGGTGCGAAGAATAGAACCGTGCCCCCGCGCTCTACTGCGCCGAGCGCTTGTTTGATAGCCGATTCGGCCCCGGTGCATACTATCACCACTTCTGCCAGTCTTCCATCGTTTACACGGCGCAAGCACGCTGATATATCATCAGTAGCATGAACAGTTACATGAGCGCCAAATCGCTGTGCTGCTTCGAGACGGTGGTCGATGACATCTGTCGCAATTACCATACCGGCTCCCAACATACTCGCCACATGCACGTGGAGCAGACCTGCTATGCCACTGCCGATAACGAGCACGGTATCACCAGGTCTCATGCCTGACCGTCGTTGTCCACGCAAGACGCAGGCTACTGGCTCAACGAAAGTGCCTTCCTCGAAAGACACTTCTTCAGGTAATGCGAATACACCACGGTCTACATTAATAGCTGGCAGACGTATATATTCAGCGAAGCCTCCGGGATCGAAGTTTGTCTGGCGCAGGGTATCACATACGGTATGATTGCCAGAAAGGCAATAGTAGCAGGTATTACAGGGCACATGATGAGCTACTGTGACGCGATCCCCTACCTTGTATTTTTGTACCCCCTCACCAACCGCTTCAATCGTGCCTGCGACCTCATGGCCAAGTACTAGAGGCACTTTGTGAACACGATACCATTCCATCACATCGCTCCCGCAGATGCCGCTGGCTTCAACGCGCATGAGCAACTCGCCGGAACCTATCTCAGGGGTTGGCATTTCCTCCTGTCGTACATCTTGGTTGCTGTAGTACATAGCTACGCGCATAGCATCACTCCCTCAGTAGATTTCCTATCCTACCGCCTAAAGCTGATAACATCCACTAACACTATATCCAATTATCATTTGCCACATTATACCCAGAATAACTGCCAAGAGAAATCCCCGAAAATTCTATATAGAAGAACGCACTCCTTGGAGGAGATGCTGGTATTGTTTGGTTCATTATAAATATAAATAGCTATCATTTGACAACGTGGTATGATAGTGATAAATTACTCTGCAAAGGTATTTGATGCCGACCTCCATATATATAGCAGGTGCAGGAGCACGCGGAGGGGCACTTCGGTGATAGAAGGAGTTGTAAACCTTCTAGCAGACTTAGCAGACGTGCTGGGAGAGACTGGTACACGCCTCGGATTGACAATGAGCGAGGTGGCTGCAAATGGCCAGCTCTCAACCGAAGATGGAGAACCCATGACCTCTGTGGCTGTATTATGGGGTATAACTATAGCGCCTCTTATATCAACGACCGGTGAGATCCTCGCTGATATTGACATAATCCTTGGTAAACTGGCGGACGCCTTCTGGCCTTAGATTGAAGTTCAACTGACACTCTATTCAAGTTACAGGGCAAACTGATGGGAGGGCATAAACCCTTCCATCTTTTATTTGAGATTATATCGAAGCTGTAGCGAACGCATTCCAACGATGTCAGAGAATCCTCAAATTGTTTGACAAAAGTACCGATATATGGTTATATAATAGCGGTTGTTAGCCTGAAGACGACATGGGCAACAATCCTTTTTTTGGGCTGTTAACAGTTTAGGCTAGCAAGGTCTACTACAAATGCTCAGCGAAGCCTGAAGGCTGATGTAATCAGAAGTAAATCCAAATGGAGGTACTGCATGGTTCCAGATGAGTTAAAGCAACACATAGGTAAAATCGACCCGCCACACGTTAGGGAAATAGAGAAAGGGGCTATAAGACGGTACGCCGAGGCTGTGGGGGATGACAATCCTCTTTATTACGATGAGGAATATGCTGCCAAAACAAGATATGGTGGCATCATCGCACCGCCTGGCTTCTTTGGCTGGTCTATAAAGCCAGCCACCGCTTCGGAGGGCATAATCGGCCTGATGACAGCTATGATCGAAGCAGGCTATGCCGGGATTCTGGATGGAGGCATGGCATACGAGCTCTTTCTACCGGTACGCGCCGGAGATACTTTGGTAGCCAGCCCAAAGGTCAAAGGCGTGACCGCGAAGGAAGGTAAGAGCGGAACGATGATGGTCTGCCAGTTCGAGGTAGCCTATCTTAATCAGAACGGCGACCTCGTGGCAAAAGCATTTCAAACCCTTATCGGTCGTAAACTCTAATCTCTTGGAGGAAGAAATGGCAAAAGAACAGGTATATTGGGAAGACGTTGAAGTCGGCACAGAACTGCCCACACTACCGAAGATCGCTCACTCGCTGATGCTGGTGAAATGGGCAGGGGCCAGCGGCGATTTCAACCCGCATCACTATGAAGATGCCTTCGGTAAGTCCCAGGGAACCGGAGGAACGATAGTCCATGGGCTGCTCAAGCACGCTTGGCTGATTCAGCTGGTAACCGGCTGGATGGGTGATGAAGGCTTTATGAAAAAGTTCTCATGCCAGTACCGCGGCCTCGACTATCCCCGCCTGATGAAGACCATGAACGAACCACAGGACGGAGAGACCTGGCTCTGCAAAGGGAAAATAACCAATAAATACACCGAAGGCGATGAGCATCTAGTAGACTTGGAGATAGGTGTAGAGAACGGTAGTGGCCAGGTAACTACACCCGGCACCGCCACCGTTGTTCTCCCGTCACGGGGCTCATAGTTAAATAGACCAATACCAATATAGATTAGGAGTAAGAATGGGTAAAAGAAAGCTCCATACAAGAATCTGTGATATGCTCGGCATCGAATACCCCATCCTCCAGGCTGGCATGGGTGGTTTTGCCGACCCCCCACTGGTTATCGCCGTGTCAGAGGCGGGAGGAGTAGGAACGCTGGGCGCAGCTACCTATACCGCCAAAGGGCTCGATGAGGCTATCAGAGAAATCAGAAAGGGTACCAGCAAACCCTTCGCAGTTGACATGCTGCTGCCGGACTCGCTGGAACTGATGGCAGGGGTCGATAAGGAGAAGCTAAGGGATTATATACCTGAAGAGTATAAAGTCCGAGAGAAGGAACTGCGCAAGGAGTTCGGGGTTCCCGAGGACTACAGAACCACCCGAGAGGTGGATATGTGGACCATGGAGGGGACAAAAACGATGATTCAGGTCTGCCTCGATAATAATATCCCTATACTGGCCGCAGGTCTGGGCAGACTAGGCTGGGTGATGCCTGAGTGTAAAAAGAGAGGAATAAAGACCATCGGTATCGGCGCTAATGTTAAGATGGCGTTGAAGCACGTAGAAGACCAGTGTGACATTATAGTAGCCCAGGGATTCGATGCTGGCGGGCATACAGGCAACATAGGAACCTTGTCCGTCGTGCCCCAGATAGTCGATGCGGTAAAGCCCACACCGGTTGCTGCAGCCGGCGGGATCGCCGATGGCAGAGGCCTCGCTGCTGCCATAGCCCTAGGGGCTGAGGGTGTCTGGTGTGGCTCAATGTTCCTGCTTACACCGGAGGCTACCTTCACTGAAGGGCAGAAGGACAGGGTCATCGCCGCAACCGAGCGCGACGCTGTTATCACCAAGGGACTCAGCGGTAAGACCATGCGTCAGCTAAGGACAGCCATAACCAGAGCCTGGGATGAAGGCCCATTGCCACCCCTAGGCTGGCCACTGCACCTGATTCTCATGGAGGACATCATCGACTACTGTTACGAGCACCAGGATAAGCCGGAGTACGACGAGAAGCTGGTAACCCCGGCAGGTCAGGCGACAAGGCTTCTTAACAGGCGAAGGACATCCAAACAGGTTATCGATGACATGGTCGAAGAAGCGATAGAGGTTCTTGAGAAGGGCATTCCCTCAAGGGTCCAATGGAAGTAACAGACAGGCTATAAGGTTAAATATTAGTCGTTAAAACAAAAGTGGTGTTTCCCTCTCGGGGAAACACCACTTTTTATTATCTGCCCAACGGCTTTATAGTCCGGCTATACAACAGCTAACAGTAGCTGTAGCCGGAAAACCACCCAGGTTGTGAGTTAATCCCAGCTTGGGATCCTTCAACTGGCGCTCCCCGCACTTGCCCTGAAGCTGCTTGTAGCATTCGTACATCATCCGCAATCCACTGGCACCAATGGGGTGCCCGAAAGATTTTAACCCTCCATCGGTCTGACACGGCAGCCCGCCTGTCATCTCGAAGAACCCGGCATCGATATCATCCTTGACCTTACCTCTGGGACTAAACTCAAGATCCTCCATAATAATAGCCTCAGTGATGCTGAAGCAGTCATGAACCTGTGCCATGCTTATCTCCTCACGAGGGGTCTTAATGTCCGCCTCAGCATAAGCCCTCTTAGCCGCAGCTACCGTCTCGTACACACTGGTGAACTCGAAGTCAGTTCGACACCAACCCTGATTCTGCCCAACTGATATCTGCAGAGCTTTGATGTATACTGGATCATCACGGAAATTTTTAGCCATATCGGCACGACAGAGAATCGCCGATGCCGCGCCATCGGTAACGCCACAGCAGTCGAACAATCCCAGTGGCCAGGCAATTATAGGTGCGTTCAGCACCTGTTCCAGTGTCACCTCCCTGCGCAGATGCGCTTTGGGGTGCTTGGCGCCATTGCGGTGGCTCTTCACCGAGATCATGCCGATCATCCTCTTGCCCTCTTCAGGGCTCAGTCCGTACTTGGCAAAGTAGGCCGTAGCAAGCAAAGCGAAGGCGCTTGGACCGCTCATGCCTTGAGACCCGATGAGGCCCCTACTTTCACTGGGAAACGGTACCTTGCCCAGACCCATCCATCCAGTATCCTTTAGCTTATCAAAGCCCAGCGCTAGTACAAGGTCATATACACCTGCGGCAACTGCGTACGCAGCATTTCTCATGGCATCAGAGCCCGTGGCGCACATATTTTCGACGCGGGTTACGGGTATATAGTTCAATTTCAATGGCTCGGACAACAATCTGCCGGTATCGCCGGAGAACATAGTACCAACCCATGCCGCCTCTATGTCCTTTTGCTCTATTCCTGCATCCTCATAGGCCTCGAGCGCCGCCTCTACAATTAAGTCGTCCTGCCCCTTATCCCATAGCTCACCAAATTTGGTACAGCCCATACCCACTATAGCGACCTTGTCTTTAATACTTCCCATGTAGCCTCCTTACTTTACTATCGTGATCTTAGAACCTAACCGGTTTGCATTTCCACCAGTAGCTGTGAACACCACCCACATAGTGCATCCACCTGAACGTCATCTCGACGTCCTGCCCACTTGTGGTCTCATCAGGCTCACGGTCTGTCATATTGCATGACACCCTGCCCCCGTCTTCGAAGTCCACAATACAGACAGTAATAGGTGGGACCTCGGTGATAGCCAGGTGGTCATGGGAGAAGCTGGTGAGCTTGCCCCTCTTGTCCGAAAAGCAATACGGCTCGTACTCGTCTACAGACTGGCACACCTGACAAACCCGCTGCACCGGATACTGAGGCGTACCGCATTTCTTGCACTTCGAGCCATAGAGAGCAAGTCCCCACTCCCGGTCTCTCCACAGCGCAGAGAGGGATATAGTGGGCCGGTCGGGACGAGACTGAGGCTCCATGTACATGAGACCGCGCCAGAGTACATACTGCTGGTAATTCGCCATCATGTGCTTCGATTCCAGGTGCCTTTTTATTCCTCCCCGGTCCCGCACATTCTCTATCTGCCCGTTGACCTTAAAGATTAAGGCATCACAGCCATCACCATAGCCGCAGACAAGAACTCGCTCTCCGTCCTTCATTTCTTCCAGCGCTGCCACTGTTAACATCAGTGGCATTGGAGTGCCGGTAAGACCTGTGGTCATGAACATGGGGTCCTGCACCTGGGCAGGGTCGAATTTCAATATCCTCGCCGCCGAGTTCACGTGCCTGGGGTCATCGGTGAAGCAAGCAAGCTTCGCGAAGTCCTCCGGCTTGAGGCTGTATTCATTCAAGGCAGCCGACACTGCTTCAGGAACTATGCGGGTATACCCTCCCTCGCGTATGAAGCGCTCTTCATAAGCACGAACGAAGGTATCCCTGTCGGACCTCCACATATCCATGAAGTCCTCAGACAGGGTATAGCCCCCCACGTAATCAACAGCCACTGCTTCATTGCTGACCAATACGGCTCCAGCTCCATCGCCGAAGAACATCTCGTTCAACCCGTTGGCACCCGACAGGCGGCGGTCCGCAGCCGTTACCAGAATGTTCTTAGCCGACCCTGCCTTAACTGCATCGATGGCTGCCCTGAGAGCGATAGTTCCCGCCCTCAAAGAGCCCCCAAAGTCAGCCGTGAGAATATCCCTGCGCAGAGCCATCGCCCCGGCTATTATTGTTGACGCCTGCTTCTCCTTATACGGAGAAGTGGTAGACGCAAAGAAAAGCCCGTCGATCTCCTTGCGGTCAATGCCCCTGAGGCAGTCCCAGCCAGCAGCAAAAGCCATTGTCAGACTGTCTTCATCATAGTTGGCAACAGCTTTCTCACCGGGTACCGGGAAATTGCTACGCCAGGCCTTGACAATCTCAGACCGATCGAGCCTGTAGAGTGGTATATAGGCGCCATACGATCTAATTCCTACCATTATGCCTCCTTTTTGAATCTGGCCGCAGAAAATTATAGCACAGCGGCCGTTCGGCTACAATCCTGCGCCAACGTCAGAATGGCCTTTCAGCTATACTAACTTACCTTTTCCTCCCTTACCAGGTACTTTCTTACCAGTACTATATATACCCCAAAATAGCCTGTTTAGGTGATTGTGCACCTCATGGAAGCCCTCATATACTTGACCCAGGACCAGGGTTATGACGCTCAAGAATGTGCTTGCCTCCGTTCTGGTAATCGCTCTCGGGGTGATTCTTATAATCCATTTCACCTTGTTCTGGATACATGGCGGGGTATTCATCCACGAGAGTAACAAAGCCATCCTGTCTGTAGAAACAGTAATGAGCGTTGCCATACTTGGTTTCGGTGTAGAGCGGCTTCTGAATTACACTAAGGAAAAGCAGCGAGGAGCGGCTGATTCAACGACACATGCAGTTACAATGCTGCCTAGAACGACTACGCTGTTCGTTGACAGCAGTGCTGACCGTATAGAGGAGCGACCTCATAATACGTCAGCGTACACTCACGACACCTGGAATATAGATGTCATAAATCCCGATACTGAAGGTGAAACCGCTGCACCTATCGAAGCCACATAGATAGTAAGGCCTTCTTGATAAGCAGGGAAACCCTCCAGGAGGAGGGTTTCCCTGTAATTGCCTTACTATTCTGAGAGATGCTTCTGCGCTAGGCCTAGAATACTCTCGCCATCTATGCTTGTCCTGGCTGCAGACCTCCCCGCATACGCTTTATTGCATAGTATAATGCCACTATTGCCAGCAATCCGAGGATTATCGCCAGGATAATCCACCAGGACACTTGTGCCACCTGATCGGTCGTGACGGTCAGGGTAACGGGGTCGCTCGTAACCCCGTCGTAAACCGCTGTTATCTCCGTCGTGCCTTCTGCCAGACCCTCAGCCAAGCCGGCGTCGATGCTTGCCACGGTCTCATCAGAGCTCATCCAGGTGACCTGGTCCGTAACATCAGCGGTAGTGCCATCAGGATATATCGCCGTAGCCGTAAACTGTACTGTCCCGCCGATGACAATCGTATCAGTATCAACCGTCACCTCGATTATAGGTGCGGGTATCGGTGTAGGTGTCACCGTCGTTGTTGGCGTAGACGTTGGCGTGGGTATAGGTGTAGAAGTTGGCGTTGGCGTCTGTGTAGGGGTAGGTGTTGACGTTAGCGTCGGTGTCGGCGTATCAGTCGCCAGCGGCACATAGACTCCGGACGGTGGTCTGGTTATCGGTGTCGGTGTTGACGTTGCCGTTGGCTCCTCTGTCAGCGTAGGCTCAGACGTTGGTGTTGCCGTCAGCGTTGGTTCCTCGGTCGACGTAGGCCCAGGGGTAGCCGTTGGCGTCGCCGTCAACGTCGGTTCCTCTGTCATCGTAGGTCCGGCGGTAGCGGTTGGCGTTGCCGTCAACGTCGGTTCCTCTGTCGCTGTAGGTCCGGGGGTAGCGCTTGGCGTTGCCGTCAGCGTTGGTTCCTCTGTCGTTGTAGGTCCGGCGGTAGCGGTTGGCGTTGCCGTTGCCGTCGGCTCCTCAGTCGACGTGGGTCCGGGCGTAGCCGTTGGCGTTGGGGTCAACGTCGGCTCCTCTGTCATCGTAGGCTCAGACGTCGGCGTTGCCGTCGGCGTAGCTGTAGCCGTGGGTTCCGCTGTCGAGGTAGGTTCAGCTGTAGC
The DNA here is from genome assembly GCA_011174795.1 of Dehalococcoidia bacterium. Taxonomy (GTDB): domain Bacteria; phylum Chloroflexota; class Dehalococcoidia; order SZUA-161; family SZUA-161; genus W281. The sequence goes on along the minus strand of DUEY01000008.1, from coordinate 60,116 downwards.
CGTTGGCGTAAGCTCAGGCGTCGCTGTCGGCTCTGCGGTTGTCGTCGGTGTAGGACTTCCCGTAGACGTGCAGACAATAGAGACAGTTCGCGGCGCATTTACATAGAAGTATATGGGATTAGTGTAGAACTCCACGCCATCGAGTATCCATTTCACGAATTCACAGTTCTCTCCCGCATATGCCTGGAGGGTCACCAATTTATTCTCGCGTATCGGACAGGGATAAGGGTCAGGGCTTGAGGGAACTACCCAATTGTCATAGCCAAACGTTGTAATCGTAACGCTGCAACAGCCGCTGGCGCCGTAAACACTCAGCAGGAACTCATCGCAATCCGGGCACCAATCCTTCGTTGGTGGTGGTGTCGGGGTCCTGGTCGGTGTGCGTGTCGGTGTAGAAGTAGGAGTGGGGGTGGGGGTCATCGTCACCGTAGGCGTCGGTGTTGGAGTAGGAGTAGGAGTAGGTGTTGGTGTTGGCGTTGGCGTAGGTGTAGGCGTTGGTGTGGGTGTAGGTGTAGGCGTTGGTGTGGGTGTAGGTGTAGGTGTAGGCGTTGGTGTTGGAGTAGGCGTGGGTGTAGGCGTCGGTGTTGGTGTAGGCGTGGGTGTTGGTGTAGGTGTAGGCGTCGGTGTTGGTGTAGGCGTGGGTGTTGGCGTCGGAGTAGGAGTTGGAGTAGGTGTTGGAGTAGGAGTAGGTGTTGGTGTCGGTGTAGGCGTGGGTGTAGGCGTGGGTGTAGGTGTAGGCGTAGGCGTTGGTGTCGGTGTTGGCGTAGGTGTTGGCGTAGGCGTGGGTGTCGGTGTTGGCGTAGGTGTTGGCGTGGGTGTAGGTGTAGGTGTTGGTGTAGGTGTTGGTGTAGGCGTSGGYGTCGGTGTAGGCGTGGGTGTTGGTGTAGGCGTGGGCGTCGGTGTCGGTGTAGGCGTGGGTGTCGGTGTAGGCGTAGGCGTTGGTGTCGGTGTTGGCGTAGGTGTTGGGGTAGGAGTAGGCGTCGGTGTCGGCGTTGGCGTTGGTGTAGACTCCACCGTCACTTCTTTATAACACGTGCTATTGCACCCATAAACATCAGTTATAGTAACACTGTAGGTACCGCTCGCGGTTACCGTTATAGATGGCGTTGTTTCACCAGTCGACCACTCATGGCTACAGGAGCCACAACCATCCTCGGTAAGGACTACACTCTGACCTTCATAGACAGTACAGCTCGGCGGGCTGCAACTGATATTGCAGACAGGGTCACAGGTCACAGTCACCGAGGGTATGGGGAATAGCAGTATCTGCGGGTAGCCATAGGCATCGGTGTAGCTCATCTCAGCGTGCTCGTTGACATCGACGGGTTCAGGACCGCAACAGCCAGGGTCGGCTGTGACCTCGTAGGTCAGCGTCACCGTACCGCTGCCCACCGTGCCTATATCCCAGGTGATTGTATGGTCACCGGAGTTATAGGAGGCGGTCCCCTGGCTCGGGTTCAAGCTCAACTCATCAAGCGTAAAACATTCCGCGAGCTCATCGGTGACAACCGCATCCGTAGCCACGGGGCTGACCTGGGTGGCGATTATGTTGTAGATGTCCGTAAGGTCGGCTGAGGAGTAGGTCCAGAAGTACCCTCCGTTCTGAGCTTGCTCCAGGGTATCGGCAGCTACCCCCTCAGATAATGGGTTATATGTATGAATGAAACCGAGCAGACCAACCGTAAAGACCAGGGCCTGCGCCTGAGCAGCCTGTCCTGCCTGGTATGCCTCAATAGTGCAAGCCGTATGGACTGTGGGGTAGTTCGGGGGATGGCAAATCCCTGTCCCCTCGTTAGCCACGCCATCGCTGAGGAGAACGATAGCCCTGGCATATTCATCGGGATCCCGTCCGTTGCTGGCCATGTGAGCAGCAGCTACATCGAAGCCAGCCTTGATGTTCGTGTACCCGCTGGCGCTCAAGCCGTTTATAGCGCTTGTCACTAACGTCAGGTTGTTGGTCAACGCTTGGTTAAGCGTAGCTGAATCGCTGTAGCTCGCGATTCCAACCCGGTTATCCGGGTCTGCGAGGACGTCCTGCGCAAAATCGAGCGCCGCCGCTTTGGCATCAGGCAGGGTAGTCATATTAGGGTCCGCCATGCTTCCCGAGCGGTCGATGACCAGAATGACATCAACCGGCTTGGGGGGAGCCTCACCCGTGATGGTCAGGGTGACCTCGTACTGGCGGCAGCCCACAGCCTCGGCTTCCTTGTCGAGCTCAGCTATACAAGCCGGCCCGGTAAGAAAGTAGGTGCATACCATCGGTCCTGCCTTGACCGCCGCATGTATCTCGGCCTCCGGGTAATTGGCGCCGAGCGTGAAGTAGTATTTGCGGCACTCGCCTGTTGGAATCTCCTCGCCAAACTTGACACCCATTATTCCGGTCGTCGGATCGAACCCATGCTCCCAGCACGGCTCCGAACCGCATTGGCTCCAGGGGTTGAGCGTATCGAAATCAGTCCATGTGCCAGCCGCAATCACCTCAGCGGCGCAATCATATCCAATCATACTGTGGCTAACGGCAGGGGGACTTACCGAGCACACCTCATAATACCAGGTGGATTGCCCGGCATCGTAATCCTGCTGGACACCCCTGAAGTAGACTAGGTGCTCGCATTCCATAATTTTGCAGCAGATGGCGGTCTTGAAGTTGATGGAATCGGTCCCAACGAGGTATACCCACCCGGGTGTATAGGGTAAATTGGGAGGTATGACTATACCATCACCACCCCCAGGATACACCACGCTATCCCTCAGCCATGCTTCATCTGAATCGCCGGGATTTAAATTGGTAATATCGCCCAGCCCCTCGGCACTGATTACATCGATGCCAGCGGCTATTGCGTTGCTGCGCGCCGTCAACACAGGAGCCTGCAGCAGACTGTTCGAGCTATTTGTCCCACCATCGGTACTTATGTTGATGATTTGGATAGCGCCGCTAATCGCGTTGCCGCCGGTGATTTGAGCCACGGCTAGGTCGATGCCTTCATGGAGAGGTGTGTTTCCCCCCATTTGAACCATCCCTGCCACCGCTGTTTTGGCAGCCGAATAGGTAGTGCCATTAACTACCTGGGGGCCCCATACCAGCTCAGCATCCTCCTGATCATCATCATTCCAGCCGAACTGGATTACTGTTAATTGGACTGAGCCATCACGGGGTATACAGAACTCGTCATCGAGCGCTGCGATCAGACCATTGAGCTGGGTATTCCACTCGCTGCTGTTAATACTGTTTGACCCATCCAGCACTACAGCCAGCTGTATCTCTACAGGTGATTGTGCAGCAACAGGTCCTACCAGGGGCAGCGACATACCCAGTACAAGGACTACCGCTATTATCGAGAATAGTGCTCTCGTCATTTTCTTCATCTAACCACCTCTCAGAGGCTACTCTTAACTATGAAATAAGAAACCGACCTCTTCGCTTCAGGTCGGTTTCACCACTGGCTCCCCGCTACCCAGGTGACCAACTTCAGGTAGCGGCTCAACGCCCCCTCAACAGTAGGATAACCATTCCGCACGAATAAGTCAATTAACTAAACTTAACTAAACCTCCCATTTCTTCCCCAAGCTAGTACTTTTCGTCAAGTACTATCTCCTTAGCAAATAAGCCCATATAGGTGATTGTGTACAAGAGGTTAGGTGCATTATAGTTAACTTAGGTTAACTCTGGTGAGGATAGAGTGCTTAAATTAGAACTGGGGAATGACATGGTGAACGAGAGTAGCGACCAGATGAATAGCATGCTCACTGTGAGGGAAGTAAGCCAGTTACTCCACGTCCACAGCAATACGCTCAGACGCTGGACCGATCAGGGGATATTGAAGGCCTATCGCATCGGTCCCCGTGGAGACAGAAGGTTCAGAGCCGAGGATGTCGCGGTTTTACTTCTCGAGGTAAATAAGGGCATTCCGGTAAACCTGGCTAGAACCGCCAGCAAGTAGGACAAAGGATTGTAGTGAGCAATGCGCAAGATACATGTAATGATAGTTGACAGCCAGCCTTTCTTCCGGGCCGGGCTCAGACAGGTTCTGTCCGAGGGAGATAGTGAAGGTATGCTGGAGATAGTAGAATGCGACCCGGGCGTGAATGGCAACAACGCACTAACACAGATAACAGCGGCATCGCCTGACGTGGTACTTACTGATATAGGCTACCCCTTCCTTAGCGGGCTTGACCTGAGCAAGAGGATCGTAAGGCACTTCCCTATAACCAGGGTGGTAGTATTAAGCGCCAACCCCGAAGAAGATGACGATGAACTCTTCGAGGTTATCAAGATCGGCGCGGTAGCTTACCTTCGGAGCAGGGACTGTCCTCCTGCCGTGCTTGTGGCAACAATCAGACGCGCCGCCAATGGTGAGTATCCTATAAACGACAGCGTAAGCAGCAGGCCCAAGGTTGCCTGGCGCGTTTTAAGGCAGTTCCAGGATATGTCGTCCATGGGCACGAACATAGAGGAACTGACTACTCCTCTCACCCCGAAAGAGATACAGATTCTGACCCATATCGCTGAGGGCAACTCCAACAAGCGAATCGCCAGCATCATGGGCATAAGCGAGCAGACGATAAAGAACCACGTTAGCGCCATACTGCGTAAGCTCAATGCCAACGATAGAGCACACGCTGTGTTCCTGGCAATACGCAACGGCTGGATTACCATACAGCCCGAGCACGAAAAACTACCCGGGTAAAAAATCCCCGAGCCCGTTCAACTGCACAAACGACACTGGATGCCCCTAAAACCAAAGCCTCTCTATAATCTAACATCCTCTCCTTGGTTAATTACCACGAGACCTAGCCGCCATAATTGAAGCAAAAATGGACTTTAGCGTGGTAATAAGCTATAATTCCGAAGCTAAGGAGGGGTGTCCGAGCGGTTTATGGTGGCGGTCTTGAAAACCGCTGTCCCGGGTCACCGGGACCGTGGGTTCGAATCCCACCCCCTCCGCTTGGGAAGAAGGACAGAACATCCCGCCAGGGCGTTGAAGCACTCTTAGTCAGGAGCTAAACGGTGGAACTTTTCGGCTCATCGGGAATAAGAAGAGTTGTGGACAAAGAGTTCCTCCAGCTCACATTCGAGGTCGGGCTGGTTACAGGCAGCTCGTATCACTCGGTGGTGGTAGGATGCGATACCAGGACATCGAATGATGCTATGAGATGCGCCTTTCTCTCGGGTTTGCTCTCCGCAGGCGCCACAGCTTCTTATGCAGGCGTGATTCCGACGCCTACCCTCGCCTATGCCACGAGGCAGTTCGACGCCGGGGCGATGATAACCGCCTCCCACAACCCACCGCAATATAATGGTATTAAGCTGGTAAACCCGGATGGCTCCGCCTTCGATCCTGCTCAAAGAGGGCAGATCGAGAAGGCAGTATCCGAAAGGTCGTCACGGGTTACACACTGGGAGAAGATCACCGAGTGCACACCCTACGCCGGGGCTATCGAGCAACATATCGAGCGCATCGTCGCAGACTTTCCCGACAAGCTCAAGCTTAAGGTCGTAGTAGATTGTGGCTGCGGTGCCGCATCTGCAGTCACTCCTCATTTGCTAACCTGTCTTGGCTGTGACGTGGTGCCTCTGAACTGCCAGCCCAGCGGCTTTTTCCCCCGAGACCTGGAACCCCTGCCGGCAAACCTGGGTGATTTGATAAAGGCCGTGAAATCCGAAAGTGCTGACCTTGGAATAGCTCACGATGGCGATGCGGATAGAATAGCCGTGATAGATGAGAGGGGAAGATTTATCAGCGCGGATAAATTGATGGCACTTTTCGCTCGGCAACTGGGGGCCAAGAAGGTGGTCACCACCGTCGATGCCTCGATGTTGATCGATGAGCTTGGATTCGATGTTGTCCGGACAAGGGTAGGGGATGCTTTCGTCTCCGACGAACTCCGGTGTGACGTCGAGGAAGGTAGCGAAGACAGGTTTGGTGGGGAGTCATCGGGGTGCTTTATCTTCCCGCAGGTTTCACTCTGCCCCGATGCTATCTATGCCGCTGCCAAAATTACCCGGATTGCCAGTGAGCATCAGCTATCCTCCCTTATCGACCGGATACCGTCTTACCCGGTACTGCGAGGCAGCATTGATGGGGAAAAATCGGCAATAGTAAGGATTGAGAAGAGGTTGCAAAACGAGGTAGAATCGGAGGGAAGACTGGAAACAATCGATGGGCTCAGGCTTGCCTTCAGCGACGGCTGGCTCCTGATACGGGCTTCTGGCACCGAGCCCAAGATCAGGATAACCGCGGAGGCAAAAAGCGAGCAGAGAGCACGGGAGATATACGACTTGGGATTCAAGGCTATACAGGATTGCCTTATCGGGCAAGAAAGAGCGACGAAATGAAGGCAGTTATTCTAGCCGCAGGGGAAGGTAAAAGGATGCATCCCCTTACCTATACCAGACCGAAGGTAATGCTGCCCATAGCCAACAGGCCTATCATGGAGCACTTGCTCATCGAGCTGAAAGGGGCGGGAATCAAGGATTTCATCTTCGTCGTTGGCTATCACGGAGAAACCATCCGGCAGCATTTCGACAGCGGAGATAAATGGGGCATTAATATAGAGTACGTGACCCAGATGAAGCAGTTCGGCACTGCTCACGCCCTGAAGCTCATACAAAGGTTCGTTGATGATAGATTTATCCTTGCGAACGGAGACGTGCTGGTCAGGGCAGCGGATATCAGGAAGGTGCTTTCGAAAGACACTATCACCATCAGTTTAATAGAGGATAAAGATACAACCGACGTTGGGGTAGTAGAGCTAAGCGGAGATAAAATACTCGGAATTCACGAAAAGGTAATAGACCCACCTTCGAGCCTGGTGAATGCCGGCGTATATCTAATGACAGCGGAGATATTCTCAGCCATAGACAAGACTAAGGAATCCCCCAGAGGCGAGTACGAGCTAACCGACTCTCTGCAGATACTGTTGAGTGAAGGTAAAACAATATCGGGGGTAGAAATCGACCACTGGCTCAATGTAAGCTATCCCTGGGACTTGCTGGCAGCAAATGAATCGCTCATGGAAAGCATAGAGGCGCAAACCCTGGGAACCATCGAAGAGAACGTGGTAATAAAAGGGACGGTCTCTATTGGTAAAGGAACCCTTGTGCGGGCGAACTCCTACATCTCGGGGCCGGTGATTATCGGCGAGGAATGTGATATCGGCCCCAATTGCTTTATTCGCTCCAGCACAGCCATCGGTGATAATTGTCATATTGGCAGCGCGGTAGAGGTTAAGAACTCGATCATCATGCAGAACAGCAAGATCCCACATCATAACTATGTCGGAGACAGTATCATAGGGGAGGGCTGTAATTTCGGCGCTGGTACCAAAATCGCAAACCTGAGGCTTGATAAAAAAGAGATTTCCATTGCTAATATCAATACGAAAAGGCGCAAGCTGGGCGCTATAGTAGGTGACGGGGTTCAGACAGGGATAAATGCCAATATCAACGTTGGCAGCTTAATAGGAGACCACACCTATATCGGGCCCGGGACAACAGCCAGTGGTGTGGTATTGCCAGGTTCCAAGATATTCTAACAGAAGTTCGGTAGGGCAGGAGGTAAACGTGGAAAGAATAGAGCAGGCAGTTATTCTTGCTGCAGGAGAGGGACAAAGGCTGAGGCCATTTACCACCTCGAAGCCCAAGGTTATGATACCCATCGCCAACAAGCCCATACTGCGCTATGTAATCGAGGCAGTGGCGAAGAACGGGATTCGTAAAATAAAAGTTGTAGCAGGCTACAGGAAAGAGCAGGTTATAGACTATTTCGGCGCCGGTGATCAGTTCGATGTCGAGATCGAGTACCTGGTACAAAAGCAGCAGCTAGGCACTGCCCACGCCTTGAAGCAAGCCCGGGGAAAGGTTAGTGGTATATTTCTGGTGCTATCCGGCGACAATATCATAGAGCCGGATACTATCTCTAAGCTGATCCAGCCGAAGCAGAAGACCACTATACTGGTGAATGAGCAGAAAAACGTCTCCAAGTATGGCGTGATCGAGGCACAGGATGGATTGGTAACCAGTATCGTTGAAAAGCCCAAGGAAGCACTCAGCCACTTGGTCAATACCGGCATCTATGCCTTCAGCGATGAAATCTTCGACCTGATTAAGCAAGAGACAGACCTGACCTCAGTAATCCGCAACATGATTAGCCTCGGCCATGCGGTACAGACATGTGGGGCAACTGGCACTTGGCTTGATGTAGTCTACCCGTGGGACATGTTGCAGTTGAACGATATCGCTCTGGCTAAGATATCACCTGTAACCGGAGGCACGTTAGAAAGCGGCGTATCCATTAAAGGTAGCGTCTCAATAGGAAAGGGCACCACCATAAGGTCAAACTCATACATAGTAGGACCGGCTATAATCGGAGAAAACTGCGAAATAGGACCTAGTGTATGTATTTTACCCTCCACCAGCATAGGAAATAACGTCTGTATCTCTCCCTTCACCATAATCACTAATAGCATAGTGGCAGATAACGTCGAGATCGGCCCCAGCTCCACGATACAGGACTCAATCATAGATAAAGGGTGCCAGATGAAAGGGCACTTCGTCACTCAAAGCGGGGAAACGGAGATCAAAGTGGAAGACGAATATCACCAGGTGCACATTGGGGCAATAATGGGGGAAAACTGTGACATAGGCAACAATGTTGTGACTGCACCTGGAATCATAGTAGGTAATCGCTGCCGGATAAAGGCGCTGAAGGTGCTTGAGGCAGGTATCCCCGACGAAAGCTTAGTGGTGTAATCATGTGCGGCATTGTTGGCTACATAGGTGCAAGGGAAGCACAGCCTATACTGATCAACTGCTTGAAGCGACTGGAGTACCGCGGGTATGACTCCTGTGGAATTGCACTGCTTGGTGAAACCGCCGAGGTTCACAAAGATGCTATAAGGATTGAAGCTCTGGAAAGGAGCCTACAGCCAAACGACAGCCAGGCGGGTATCGGTCATACCAGGTGGGCTACCCACGGCAAGCCGTCGGGGATAAACGCCCACCCCCACACAGACTGCAGCGGCACGATTGCAGTCGTTCATAACGGGGTTATTGAGAACTTTCTTCAACTTAGAGAACAATTAACGAGCGAGGGGCATACCTTTCGGTCGGAGACAGACACGGAGGTTATACCCCACCTGATCGAGAAATACTACAAGGGTGATCTGGAGCCGGCTGTGTTAAAAGCCCTTGCCGACATAGCAGGGTCATACGCCTTTATTGCCATTCGAGCCGGTTGCGATGAACTGGTCGTGGCCAGGAAAGACAGTCCGCTGATAATAGGTATCGGGGATAAGGAATACCTGGTAGCTTCAGATGTGCCGGCAGTATTGGACTATACCGATAGAGTGATATACCTGGAGGATGGGGATCTTGCTACTATAACCCAGGGCACCTTCAAGCTTACCAGTAACGGCAAGCAGATTGAGAGAACCGTGCACAGAGTCCCCTGGACAATGGAGGAAGCTCAAAAGGCAGGTTATGAGCACTTCATGCTCAAAGAAATCCATGAGCAACCCCGGGCTATCCAAAACACCTTTGCTGGGTATATCTCCGCGCTTGAGCCAGAGATAGACCTGGGTATTAGGAAAGATATAGACTTCGACAATATCTCAATCATGGCATGCGGCACCTCATACCACGCGGCTCTGGTAGGAAAGCATGCGATTAATAAGCTGGTACAGATACCAGTCAATGTGGATATGGCCTCGGAGTTCAACTATTCAGATACTATATTAGGCAAGAGCCTGGTCATAGTCGTTACCCAATCGGGTGAGACAGCCGATAGCCTGAAGGCGCTGAAGAAAGCGAAGGAGTTGGGGTGCTATACGCTGGTAATTACTAACGTGGTCGGGAGCAGTGCCACTCGCATAGCCGACGATATACTTTACATAAAAGCGGGACCGGAGATTAGTGTAGCTGCTACCAAGAGCTTCGTAGCCCAGCTAATCATGCTCTACTTAGTGGCTCTGGCCCATTCCGCGATAGATACCCGCTCGAGAGGGAGCTTGCTCACTGAGCTCAGGCAGTTGCCCAATAGGCTCTACGAGATCCTCGATAGGGAAGAGGAGATCGCCGGTCACGGTAAATACCTTGCAGGTTATGATAATATTTTCTTCGTTGCCAGAGGCATCAATTACCCTATAGCTCTTGAGGGCGCTCTGAAGCTGAAGGAGATATCATACATCCATGCCGAGGGATACGCCGCAGGAGAGCTCAAGCACGGGCCCTTCGCCCTGCTCACGCTGGATACACCGGTGGTCGCCATCGCTGCCAAGGACAATACCTATGAAACCCTTCTGGCAAACATAAAGGAGATGAAGGCAAGGGAATCACCGGTAATAGCCATAGCCGAGGAGGGTGATGCGGAGATAGAGCAGTATGTTGATTTTGTAGTCAGAGTACCCAAAGTTGACCCTCTATTTTCTCCTGTGGTTAACGTGACCGCACTGCAGCTTCTCGCCTATTACACCGCTAAGGAGAGAGGCTGTCCCATAGACACACCGCGAAACCTGGCTAAAAGCGTCACTGTGGAGTAATTTAAACGCTAAGGGGAAGAGATTGAAGATTCTGCTTACAGGAGGTGCGGGATTTATCGGGTCGAATATCGTTGATGCCCTGATAAACCTGGGACATGAAGTGGCGGTGGTAGATAATCTCTCCAGCGGATTCCAAAAGAACATCAACCCCCAGGCGAGATTCTACCAGCTTAGTATTTGCGATAAACAACTGTCAGAAGTCTTTAAGCGTGAGAAGCCAGAGGTCGTGAACCACCATGCAGCCCAGATAGATGTGCGCAAATCAGCGGAAGACCCCGTTGCGGATGCCCACGACAACATACTCGGCAGCCTGAACGTCATCACAAACTGCCTCGATTTCGGGGTTAAAAGGATACTATATGCCTCGTCAGGAGGGGCTGTATACGGCGATGTCAATTACCTTCCCGCAGATGAGAACCACCCCGTCAATCCCATCTCTCAGTATGGTGTATCGAAACACGCCGTGGAACATTACCTCTACCTTTACAGTGCTATGTATGGACTTGAGTACGTAGCCTTGAGATATGCCAATGTCTACGGCCCCCGGCAAAGCCCACTCGGTGAGGCAGGAGTAGTGGCTATCTTTTCCACCCAGATGCTCACTGGAAAACAACCCATTATCTTCGGCCCGGGAGATAAAACCAGAGACTACACTCACGTCTCAGATATTGTAGAAGCAAATATCCGGGCTCTTGACAGAGGGACAAACGCCGTTCTTAACATAGGGACGGGGGTGGAGACATCTGATCAAACGGTATTCGACACCTTGGCTGAGGTGCTGGAATACAAAGAACCCCCTATCTACGCCCCGGTCCGCAAGGGTGAGGTCTACCGCATCTGTCTCGAGTGCAGTAAAGCCCGGGAGGAACTCGGCTGGAGCGCGCAGATCTCGTTTAAAGAAGGAATAGAAAAGACCGCTGAATACTATAGAAAGCTAGCCCGGGAATCACAGTCAAATTAATATTCCACAACTCCCTATTTGCGAGCTTCCGTGCTGCCGATGACACTAGCTCCACCCCACGCTCGAATTGCCAGAGCAGGAGATACTGAAGTAAGCCAAGATGAGAGAAGCAGTAATAATTGACGCGGTGCGGACACCGACGACAAGGGCACACCCCGATAAGGGCTGGTTCAAAGACATTCGCTCCGATGAACTCGGCGTTATCGTTGTTCAGGAGCTACTTAAGCGGACGAGCGTTGTCCCCGAGCAGATAGAGGACGTTATCCTGGGCTGCGCCAACCAGACAGGCGAGCAGGCAATGAATGTAGCCCGGTACATTGCTATCATGGTCGGGTTGCCTTTCGATGTCGCTGCCCAGACCATCAACCGACAGTGCGCCTCCGGCATGACAGCGGTTCACAGTGCCACCCAGGCGATCCTGACCGGCTGCGGCGATGTATTTATCGCTGGTGGCATAGAGAGCATGACCCACCTGCCCGAAGGAGCAGGAGCAGACTTAAACCGCAGGAGGTTCCAGTTTGTCGACCAGAGCTCATCCTCCATGGGTTTGACCGCTGAGAACCTTGCCGAGATATACAGTATCTCCAGGCAGGAGCAGGAGAAGTTTACCTTAAGAAGCCATCAGAAAGCTATAGCTGCTCAAGAAGAGGGAAAGTTCCGTGATGAGATGGTTCCGGTAAGGGTACCAGCGGAGAATGGCAGTACGAGGCTGGTAGATAGAGACCAGAACCCGAGATCATACACCTCAATAGAGCTTATGGCTTCGCTTGAACCTATCGCAAGACGGGGGGGCACCATCACCGCGGCGACGGCCTCGCCGGCAAGCGACGGGGCAGCGGCTTTACTGCTGATGTCGCGTGAGAAGGCTGATGAAACAGGACTTCAGCCAAAGGTCAAAGTGCTCTCTATGTCCGTAGCTGGGGTAGATCCCAAGCTAATGGGGCTAGGCATTGTACCGGCAGCGAGGAAGGCGCTGGAGAGAGCTAACCTGACTATAGATGATATAGGCATCGCCGAGTTAAACGAGGCCTTCGCCGTCGTTACTCTGGTTGCAATCAGTGAGCTGGGCATTGATGAAGAGAGGGTGAATCCCAACGGGGGAGCAGTGGCGCTGGGACACCCCATGGGCTGCACCGGCGCCAGAATGATAACCACCTTGGTTCATGAGATGACAAGGCGCCAAGCGAGATACGGGCTGGCAGCGATGTGCGTGGGGATGGGACAGGGAGTGGCGACAGTGCTGGAGTTGACAGGTTAGGGGCTTGCTAATCTAACCGGTATTTGTATAGTATTATATGGWAAAGGATAGCAGAGCGGTGGGCTCGTAGCTCAGTGGCAGAGCGGTCGGCTCATAACCGATTGGTCGTAGGTTCGAATCCTGCCGGGCCCACCATTGNTTTTTYATGAACAATCCCCGTATTMTCCTTAGATAAGGAACCATAACAARAATWCCCYSRKYATTTNTTCAAGCTCACTTAATAAAATCGAGCTTCAACGTGGGAGGTGCAGAACATGAGCATTTTCTGGGARYTACATCRATGGCCRGAGAGTGGTGGRGAAAGGGATACAGCAACTGATGTGGRCAGACACGTCRGGAARGCGGAGMGAGCCGTAGAAAAYTTGGAACGAKCCCTCGGGGAGAAGGTTGACAGRCTTACTCTGATTTGCCGGGCGATGTGGGAGYTGATTCGSGAGAACACWRAKCTCTCTGAGCAAGACCTGRTTAAYAAAGTCAGGGAWGTCGACYTGCTTGACGGRCAGCTTGACGGWAAAACCAGGGTTCTGCCRAAAAAATGYTCYCAGTGCGRCATGATRATGTCACCACGGCACAGGCGTTGCATCTACTGTGGCACAGARCGGCTGGTTGAGACAGCATTTGAGGCGCTTTAAAGAGAYAGGAGMCRTTGWGACAGGATGAGCAGGGAATACTACGAAAAGCTTTGGTGGGACTACGCAAATAAGCCCATYAAGAGGTGGATAGCATCCAGAGGGRTRGACATACAGGTAAGGAAGACGGTTATTCTATCCGCAGTCAAGGAGCTTCGCCAGARCAGGARCACCCCTCTGGRTAYYYTGGACCTRGGATGCGGTCTGGGCTGGCTMACCGATTGCTTATCGARGTTYGGTAAKGTTGTCGGGGTKGACTGGGYTGTTAGTCCRGCRCAAAAGTTATTTCCYGACCTACAATTTATCGAGGCTGATATAGCMTCAGAGGATATTSCAGGGAAGTATGACCTCGTAGTCTCCTCTGAACTCTATGAACATCTGGATAGCGAAGGCCAGACTACCTTCCTGAAAAAAGTATCCAATTTACTCCACGAGGATGGGTTCCTTATCCTAACCACACCGAATAGACCTATACACGAAGTTTTCGTCAAGGATTTCAAAGACCTGGTGGACGAGATGCAACCCACCGAAAATTGGGTCGATTCTGCAACTCTCTCAGAGTCGTTAGAGCCTTACTTCATCATACTCAGTCTGGAGTCAGTTTTCCCTTATCATCTCTTGAAAAGAGTCAGGGGCAAATGGATATTAAATAAACTGGTCACAGTCATGATGCTCCTGTACATCCCTGTCTACAGGATATTTATTGCTGCTCCGAAAGAAAACGGTCTCATTCTGGTACTGGTGGCTAGAAAGAGAAGCGCTACAGATTGATGCCCTCTTCGTGGGCTCTCCTCTCTATTAAGCCGTATAGGTAGTTTCGCTAATGACTTTTTATGGTATAATCCTAATAAATTCGTGGCGAAATCGGCTGGAGAAAGAGAACATGTTGCGGGTAATGCTCTTAGTTCTTTCGGTGGCGCTGGTTTCTCTTGCCATCTTACCCACCTCAGCTTTGTCCCAAGGCTTGGCCTTGCCCTGCCGCTTCTATGGCACAGTGGGTCTGGATGGCGACCCTGTACCCGATGGCCTCGCTGTAACGGCAGTCATAAAAGAGGGTGCGTATATCTACACCTATTCCACCACCACACCAGCGGTATACGGTAGTTCAACATACGACTTAATAATAATGCCTGCCGAGGGCATTCGCTACGATGATGGAACACCAGTATACTTTCAAATAGGCAACAGCTACGCGACAGAGTATGGAACCTGGGAGATGGGAGGAAATAGAGAGCTGAATCTTACCTCCTCTACATCAGCGTCTATGCAACCGGCGCAACTAACGTATAAACTCAATGCCAACAGCTCAAGCGGCGGCTGGGTCGTCAAACCTGGCGAGGGGCAATTCATCTATAACTTTCATCCTTGGGGGGTTATTGACTTACTCGCTGCCCGTTATGCCGGCTACGAGTTCGGCAACTGGACGGGTGTCGTAGATACTATAGCTGATGTCTATGAGTCCGATACAAGCATCAGCATGTGTAAACAGCAGATATGCGGCGGCTATTTGTGCGGAGTGTGTCAAGACCACTCCATCACCGCAAATTTTATACTGGCTCCTACTCCTACCCCAAGCCCGACGCCTACTCCTACTATCACCCCTATTCCTGCAATCCCTCCCACCCCGGCACCAACTGGTGAAACGACGACATTAAGCACAGGACAAATCATCGGCATAAGCGTCCTGGGAGCTGTTGGTGTTCTGCTTATAGCACTACTAGCGTATATGATGCGCAGAATGTCACGTCATCCGAAGAGACGATTCCACATCAGGGGTTAATTGCTGTAACCGGGCAGCGGTTCAATCCCGACTGCTGTGTAGTATAAAACGCCTTACCTCCACATTACGTACTGTAAAACCACTAGTATGAGAGGTTGCCCAGAACCGCTTTTTGTGTTATATCAGAAAGCGGCTATGAGCAAAGTAAAGCAACTCCACGAACTTCAAGAGATTGATCTCGATATCGAGCATAAAAATGAGACTCTAACGCAAATAAAGAGCCGACTGGGCAAGGATGATGACTTAATATCAGCGCGGCTCGCTCTTGATACCGCGCGTAAGCGTCTAGCTGAACTGGAGCACCAGCAGCGCACGGCGGAATGGGGTGTTGACGACATAGGTAAGAAAATAGCCCACGAGGAGAAGAAACTCTACGACGGCTCTGTGAAAAATCCCCGAGAGCTTATGAGCCTGCAACAGGAGGTAGAGCACCTCAAGGAACAGCACAAGCAGCAAGAAGAGCAACTCCTTAATCTCATGCTGGAGGTAGACGCCGCGCAGCAGGATGCCGCGCGGCAAAGCAGCGAACTGGAGGAAATGGACAAAGCGTGGCATGAGAACCAGAATCAGTTATCAAAGGAGCAGGCGGAAATCGAAACTGAATTGGCCGCGCTGGAGCAGAAGCGAGAGGCGCTCGTCGAGCAAGTAGATACTGCAGGCCTCAGGACCTATGAAGAGATACGTAAGGCGCGACAGGGGCTGGCAGTGGCGAAGGTGGTGCAGGGCAGATGCCAGGGATGTCGAATCAGCCTCCCTATGTCCGACCAGCAGAGAGCCAGAATAGGGCACGAACTGGCAAGATGCAGCAACTGTGGGCGGATCCTCTACATGGACTAATGTCACCTGAAGAGAAAATCACAATGACAGGTTTTCCGTCAATAATTGCACTCCGGCTGTCTTTGCAGTAAACTAATATCGGGTCAAGTAAGCCGGGTGACCGCTCTCTTTCAGACCAAAGCGGAAGGGGGAGGAAAGTCCGAGCTCCACCGGGCAGGATGCTGGGTAACACCCAGGAGGGGTAACCCTACGGAAAGTGCCACAGAAACATACCGGCCCGCCTGATGCGGACTAAGGGTGAAATGGTGAGGTAAGAGCTCACCAGCGACCGGGTGACCGGTCGGCTGGGCAAACCCCATCCGGAGCAAGACCGAATAGGAGGACCAGAAGGACGCCCGGCCTGTCCTCGGGTTGGTCGCTTGAGGTGATGGGTAACTGTCACCCCAGACAGATGGTCACCGCTTGATTGGAAGCAGGATGAAGGTTACGGCTGTAAACTGAATCCAATCAGGTACAGAACTCGGCTTACAGGCTTGCTTGGCTATCGTGAAGCGGCCATTTCCGAAGAGAATGGCCGCTTCAGCCAATTATAAAAGGGTAGGGGAGGCAACGGTTGAAAACAAAGAGCAACCTCTCCCGGGACGCTATCCTACAACGCCTAAAAACCAAGTTTGTGGGGCGCAACCTGCTCTATTATCCCTCCGTAACCTCGACTATGGACGTTGCCAGAAAGGCAGCGAACGAGGGTGCTAGCGAGGGAACAACCGTTGTGGCTGAAGAGCAGACAAAGGGCAGAGCTCGGATGGGACGTGCCTGGATTAATCCTCGCGGGGTTATCGCCGTGTCCATTATCCTCCGCCCCGAAATGAGACAGCTTCTTCGCCTTACGATGGTGGCATCCCTGGCAACAAGCCACTGTATTGAGCAAGCCACTGGGCTTGAAACAACCATCAAGTGGCCTAACGACGTGCTCGTTAAGGGCAAGAAAGTGAGCGGCATCCTGACGGAAAGCGCTCTCCGGGGACAATCTGTCGACTGGGCTATCATCGGCATCGGTATCAATGCCAATTTCGATCCCAAGGCCTACCCCGAGCTCGCTAACATCGCCACCAGCCTCTCCCTCGAGCTGGGCAGAGAGGTCTCCCAACTGGATATCGTACTGCACCTGCTCCATGAGATGGAGCTATACTATCTCGCCTTGCGCAGTGATGAGCCGATTCACGAGGAATGGCAAAACCGCCTGGAGACACTGGGAAAGACTATAAAGGTGAAATCAGGCGAGGGGATGGAAGAGGGATACGCTGAGTCGGTGGACAGCGACGGAACGCTGCTTCTGCGGCGCTCTGACGGCACCCTCGTTCGCTTCGTAACCGGCGAGGTTACCCTGAGCACCGAGTAGTTAATGGATTCCCCGACCTTCCCCTTTTCAGGGTAGACTGGAGCAGATGCTCCAGCTATCCGCCATTCCAGTTTTATTTCTTCGCCCGGGCCGCTGCTTCAAGGAACGGGGCTATCATATCCATCGGCAAGGGGAATATTACCGTGCTCGAATGCTCCGTGGCTATGGTAGTCAGAGTCTGGAGATAGCGCAATTGCATCGCAGACGGCTGAGTAGCTATCACCTTAGCAGCTTCAGCGAGCTTCTCCGCTGCCTGTTGTTCGCCTTCAGCATGAACTATCTTAGCTCGCCTCTCGCGCTCAGCCTCCGCTTGTGCCCCGATGGCGCGTATCATCGAGGGCGGGAGTTCAACCTCCTTGATCTCCACCACACTGACCTTAACCCCCCAGGGATCGGTCTGGTCGTCTATTATCTTCTGAAGGGTCTGATTAAGCTTTTCTCGCTCTGCCAGCACCTCGTCAAGCTCAGACTCGCCAATGACACTGCGCAAGGTGGTCTGGGATATCTGCGAGGTGGCATAGCGGTGGTCATATACCTTAATCACGGAATCCTCGGGCTTAACCACCCTAAAATAGACCACTGCATTTACCTTGACAGTGACATTATCCTTGGTGATAGCCTCCTGTGACGGGATGTCTAGGGTGACAACACGCAGGTCCACCTTCACGCTGCGCTCGACAAAGGGGATAATGACATACAGGCCTGGGCCGCGAACACCCGTGTACTTCCCCAGACGAAAGATGACACCCCGCTCGTATTCCTGGGCGATTTTAATTGCCGCAGATGCTACTACTAAAATCACAAAGACAGCAGCGATTACACCGATTACTACTCCTCCCATGATGAACCTCCTTGCTCTTTTTTAACAACCCAGAGTTTCAGGCCATCGACCTTCGTTACCACCACTTCCTCTCCGGGCTCAATTCTACCACCCTCCGATTTCGCTGTCCAATGCTCACCCTCGATAAAAACCATTCCCGTTGGGTCAAGTTCCGTCTGGGCCAGAGCTACCTGGCCGACCAGCCCCTCCTTTCCGGTTGCAGGGCGGCGACGCTGGGAACGCACTATGGCGGCAACCACGAAGATAAAGATGGCAGCAATCACAATGGCTACCAGTGCAATGACCCACCAGTTTATATGAAGTTGAAACAACTCTGGACCTCCCCCAAATAGAATCACGGAGCCCATAACCAGCGAGGCTATACCCCCTAAAGTTAATATACCGAAAGTTGTGGTGAATACCTCGGCGATAAATAGCACAAAGGCGAGAATAATGAAGAATATCCCCGCCCATGATGCTTCCAGCACAGCGAGTGAATAGAAAGCGAGTATCAGGGAGATCGCCCCGACGACCCCCGGCAGAATAGTGCCCGGATTGATGAGCTCGAGGATGAGCCCGGTCGTAGCCAGCGCTAGAAGGATGTAAGCGATATTTGGGTCACTTATGGTCTGGAGAAACCGCTCGATGAGGCTCATTTCGATGTTGTTCTTGAAGTAATCCCTGGTAACAATGGTTACATTCCCCCTCGTTAATGTCACAGTTATTCCGTCGAGTTGAGCTATGAGGGAATCGATGTTCGCTGCCCCGAGGTCAACAAGGGGTGGGTCGAGATAAGGGGTCTCCAGCTCCAGTAACTCCTGATGTTCCTCTGAAAGTGGCTCAAGTCCCAGTGCCTCCCGGTCAGTAAAGGAGAGGGCTTCCAATACTGTAGCCTCCGCCGCCTTCAAATTTCGACCACGTGACTGAGCAAGAGTTCTGATACTGGCAGCGGTGTCTTCGGTTATCTTCTTCTCCAGGGTATCGGAGAGTTCCTCGTCAGGGTCAACAGACACCGGTGAAGCCGCGCCGATACGGCTGGCCGGAGCCATGGCCGCTACATGTGAAGCGAGGGTGATAAAGGTGCCTGCCGAACCTGCCCAGCGGTCTACATAGACAACCACCGGTACCTCGGCATCCCAGATTCGATCGACGATATCCTGTGTGGTAGAAAGCAAGCCACCGGGGGTATCCAGCTCGATTATCACGGCTGCGGACTGATGAGACTCTGCCTCGCTGATGCCGCGGTCGATGTAGCTCGCGACTGCGGGGACAATAGCCCCTTCCACACGCAGTACATCAATCCTTGACGAAGGCTCAGCTGTCCCTCCCGCGACAATGGCTAGGGACGCTACTAGAAGAAGTAAGAGTAGAGAAACGCGAATTGCTTTTATCATTTTTGCAGCACAAGGTAAGCTTATGATAAACTTGTTTGGTTACATTCTACCATAATCCAAGAGCTTGTGTGTTTTGAGATGATTAAGGCTGTTTTCTTCGACTTCTACAGCACGCTTACATCATTCGACCCCCCACGGGAAGAACTTCAGGCCAGTGCCTGCCGCGAATTCGGTATCAGTGTAGATCCCTTGGCCCTACCGCGTGGCTATTGGATTGCTGATGATTTTATGAGCAGGGAGAACGCCCGCTTCCCGATCCAGAAGCGCCCTAAGAAAGACGAGCAGGAATTCTGGGCTGACTACGAAGCCGTCCTGCTCAAAGAAGCGGGAGTGGAGATCTCAAGAGAGCTGGCGCTCCGTATCTTCACTCGGGTACGTCAGCTCGACCGCAGCCTTGTCCTGTTCGACGATGTGCTGCCCACACTGGAGATGGTCAAGGCCCGAGGTATAGTCCTCGGCCTGGTATCGAACTTGAGCCGGAGACTTGATAGCTACTGCGATGAGCTAGGCCTCACCCTGTACATAGACTTCACACTGACCTCATCCGAGGTTGACGCGGAGAAGCCCCATACCCCGATATTCCTCACCGCTCTGGAGCGCGCTGGCGTGAGTGCAACTGAGGCGATCCATGTGGGAGACCAGTACTACGCAGATGTAATCGGCGCCAGAGCCGCCGGCATAAAGCCTCTGCTGCTCGATCGCGACGGCTTCTGGGAAGGTGTAAACGACTGTCCCCGGATTCGAAGCCTACGAGAGATTATGAACCACCTGTAGAGTAGGCTATTCTCTCCAGCAGTTGCTCCAGCACCTTACGCCACCCCTTGCCTACTCGCCTCACATCCAGCCGTAGCTGCGTGGGTCCTATCCTCAGTTTATCACCGAATAAGTCTTGAAGGTAATCTTTATCTATCTCAGTACCTGGGCCCAGCTTGACCACTACCTGCCCTTTCTCTAAGTGGATATCTTGAACGCCGACCCTGCATCCCATTATTTTAATTCTTACTATATAGAGCAGGTCCTCGAGTTGCGAGGGGAGCGAGCCAAACCTGTCTTCAAACTCTCGCGTCATCTCATCTACCTGTTCCAATGAGCCAACCCCGGCCAGCCTCATGTAGAGGGCAAGGCGTGTGCTTAGGTCGGACACGTAATCCTCTGGTATATAGACGGGCAGGGGAAGGTCTACGGTAGTGGGAAAAGGTTCAGGAATAGCCTCTTGCTTTCCGCCAGCCTTGAGCTCATCTACAGCGTCCGCCAGGAGGCGGCAATAGAGCTCGAAGCCAACAGCGCCCATGTGCCCGCTCTGTTCGTGACCGAGGAGATTGCCGGCTCCACGAATCTCAAGGTCCCTCATCGCTATGCGGAATCCGGCGCCCAGTTCAGTTGCCTCAAAGATGGTCCTGAGCCTCTTCTGGGCTGCATCCGTAAGCTGTTTGCCCTTTTTATAGAAGAAATAAGCATAAGCGCGGTTTGCTCCACGCCCCACCCTGCCTCTAAGCTGATAAAGCTGCGTCAGTCCCATTCTATCCGCGTCATCAACGATCAGAGTATTGACATTAGGCAGATCAAGCCCGGACTCGATAATGGTACTGCACAGGAGGAGGTCAAGCCTGCCCCTGGTAAAATCGAGCATTACCGACTCGAGCGCCTCCTCAGGCATCTGTCCGTGAGCAACGCCTATCCTGGCCTCAGGTATCAACTCCTCCAGCTTTCTAGCCACCCAACCGATCCGCTGTACCCGATTATGGACATAGAATACCTGGCCGTTACGTTCTAGCTCCCGCAATACAGCCTCACGGACCAGCCTCTCGTCATAAAAAGAAACATAGGTCTTTATTGGGAAACGCTCCTCGGGAGGAGTTTCCATGGTGCTCATATCACGGATGCCAACCAGGGACATATGGAGTGTACGGGGGATAGGAGTAGCGCTTAGGGTAAGGACATCGACCTCTCTTCTGAGTTGTTTGAGCCGCTCCTTGTGAGCGACGCCGAATCGCTGCTCCTCATCGGTGATAATCAACCCCAGATTCTTGAAGGACACATCCTTCTGGACAAGCCGATGGGTACCGATACAAATGTCGACGCTGCCGTTAGCTAACCCCTGAAGCACCTCCTGCTGCTCCCTCTGGGACCGAAAGCGGCTCAGCAGTTCTATCCTGACGGGAAAAGCTCCCAGACGCTCGCTGAAGGTAGTCAGATGCTGCTGTGCTAAGACAGTGGTAGGCACCAGTACCGCCACCTGCATTCCATCCATAACTGCTTTGAAGGCAGCGCGGATGGCAACCTCGGTCTTCCCGTATCCCACATCGCCACACACCAGCCGGTCCATAGGTCGTTTGCTTTCCATATCCTTCTTGACTTCCTGCACCGCCTTCATCTGATCCAGTGTCTCAACGTAGGGGAAGGATGCCTCGAGTTCCTGCTGCCAGGGGGAATCAGGGGAAAACGCAAAACCATCTAAGACCTCCCGTGCCGAGTAAATGGCAAGAAGCTCTCTTGCCAAATTGCCTGCTGCCTCCCTAACCCTCTGTTTAGCCCGGCTCCACTCTTGAGTGCCCAGTCTACTCAACGATGGAGTGTAGCCGCCGGGACCAATGTAGCGGCCAACGCGGTCAACCTGCTCGCTGGGCACATAGAGTCTATCACCAGCAGCATAATCCAAGACCAGGTACTCGCGCTCACCGTTATCCAGGCTGAGCCTCGTGAGCCCTGAGAATCTGGCGATGCCATGGTCGATATGCACCACATAGTCGCCCTGTGAAAGCTCGGAGAAAAATGTATCTCTGCGCACCGGGTGCTTCGGCACCATTCGCCTCGTTTTAGCGAAGCCGAAGATCTCCATGTCGCTAAAAACCGTGTCCTCACTATCCGCCGTCCAGCCTGCAGCTAGCGAGCCCTGAACCAGAGTAATCGAACCGGGAGGAGGCATACTGACGATATCCGTGACTGGTGCTGCGATGATGTCCTGCTCCTCTAATAGTTCAGACAGCCTCGCTGCCTGCTGGGAGACTATGATGACACGGCGTTTATCCTTGAGTATCTTCCTGTTATCTTTAAGAAAAATATCCACGCGACCGCCATATCCGGTAACAGTACCAAAGCCTACAACATGATGCTGGCTCTCTCGCTCCCATGGCTCCAGAGCCAGCCGTCTCTCAAATCTCTCGAGTTTACCCGCTATCTCCGACCAAGTGAAGTAGGGCACAGGGAAATTGTACGGTAACTCGCCTCGCTCAACCTGCATGCCGCACAACTCAGTCGCCTGAGCAGCCAGATCATCAACCGCAGCCTCGATACTATCAGGCTGGTCGAGAACTATCAGGGTATGCTGCGAAAGGTGATCAAGGAAAACGCCATCATTAAACAGGGAGGCGTAAAAATCCAACCCATCGAACCATTGAGCGCTAGCAAGACGCGCCATGTCCTCTCCAACCCTCCCTCTGGCCTCCGGTTTCATGGTTGAGAGGTCGAGTTGCGGAAAAACATCATCTAATTCCGTGTTGGATACAACCACCTCTTTGGCTGGAATAACCGTTACTTGGTTCACTAACTCTATCGAGCGCTGGCTTGCCGGATCAAAGAAGCGGAGGCTATCCACCGCATCCCCGAAAAGCTCGATTCGGACAGGGAATTCGCTATTCGGCGGATATATATCAAGTATCCCGCCGCGTCGGCTCATGGTCCCCGGTATATCCACCGTGCTCTCCATCTCATAGCCAAGCTTCGTCCATCTGGACAGTGTCTGCTCTAGGTCGATCTGCATACCCTTTCTTAATATGTGACATGATGAAGCAAAGGTTGCAGCAGATACGATCTTCCGTATAATGGCATGAGCCGAAGTAATAATAAAAAGATTTCCATCCCCCTCACTGAGGTCAGCCAACAGCTTCAACCTCTGCTGGACCGTGTAGGAATCTGATGAGAGGCGCTCGTAGGGTAGTGAATCGTGCTCGGGGAAAAGCCTGACCTGAGCACCGTTACCAAGCCAGATGGGTATCTCATCGTAAAGCTGCCTTGCTCGCTCCGACCTGTCGGTAATAACCAGCATAGGAAAGCCGAGGTACCGATACAGGCAGGCCAGCAGGTAGGGCTTGGCTGAATCTAGCACTACTGCCCTATTTTCACCCTTCACTTCCTGCAAGCCACGGATTAACTTACGATATGAGGGCATGTCTTCAACCAGAGCAAGCAATCCCGATAGATTCAACACAAACACCTCAAGGGCTAGCCAAAGCTGACTAGCCCTGTCAGAATCTTATCAAAAGCCTTATTCGAAGGCAAATTTCAATTATACCTGTTCATTGCCGACGTTATGCTTTCAGTGATGCTGCAATAGATAGCGTCGGCGACGTCAGGGTAGACCCTTCGCAGGACAGCTTTTTCAACAGCGGTAAAATCGTTGAGAACGTATTTTACTGTATCTTCTCTATCAGGTTGAGCCCGCCTCTGGCGAGCTTCATCCTCAAGCGGAGCTATGCCGACACGGAGCCTGGGAAAGTCCTGGCTCCCAAGATGAGCTATAATAGACTGCAGTCCCTTATGACCTCCCGAGCCTCCCCGCTCTCGAATACGTATCCTGCCTAGGGGAAGGTCGAGGTCGTCGTAAATAACGATAATGTTATGCAAATTTTTTGTAGATATGCGGTAGCGCCGCATGAGTGCCTCCACAGCCTCTCCACTGAGATTCATAAAGGTTCTTGGTTTAGCCAGGACAACCTTTATGCCGCTGACCTCTCCCACGCCGAACTGGCTGCGTGCCCTGCGCTGATTAAGCGAGATGCCGTGTCTACGGGCGAAATATTCAAGGCAGCGAAACCCTACGTTGTGCCTGTTATTGAGATATAGCTTGCCGGGATTACCCAGCCCTATAATCAGCTTCATAACTTTCTCTTAAGCCTCTTTGAGCAGTCGCAGAAACTCCTGTTCAGTCAAGGTCTTTATACCCAGTTGGCGAGCTCGGTCGAGCTTGGAGCCAGGGTCCGTCCCCACCACAACATAAGTGGTTTTCTTGGTAACAGAGCTGCCCGCAGAGCCGCCGAGTTCCTTTATTCTCGCCTCGGCCTCGCTCCGAGGAAAAGCCTCCAGCTTACCCGTCAGCACGAACTCCTGCCCGGAAAGGGGCAACTCTGTCCGTCCTGCCGCTTCTTCCTCCATCCGCACGCCAGCCTTCCTTAGCCTTTCAATGAGCTTACGGTTATCCTCCTGCTTGAAAAAAGCGACAATGCTCTCGGCGATCTTGGGCCCTATAGCAGGAATAGCTGTTAGCTCCACCTCGCTTGCTCGCGACAGCCTATCCATGCTATTGAAGTGCTTGACCAGGAGTTCGGCTGTCTCTGAACCTACGTGGCGAATACCCAGAGCAAAAATAACCCGGTCAAGCGGTCTCCCTTTACTTTCCTCTATGGCCGCTAGCAAATTGGAGACGCTCTTCTCCGCCATCCGCTCCATCCCGATGAGTTCATCCTTCTTATCCATCAGTGAGTATAAATCGCCTACGTCCTTTATCAGTCCTTCATGGAGCAAGACCTCAGCGAGTTTCTCCCCCAGCCCCTCAATATCCATTGCCCCTCGTGAGATGAAGTGTTTTACTCGCTCATGTGCTTGAGCAGGGCAGGAGGCATTGGTGCAGTATGCCATTGCCTCGCCCTCCGGTCTCACCACACTAGCGCCGCATACCTCACACTTCTCAGGCATCCTAAACACTCGCTCGTGTCCAGTGCGCAGGCTGACCACTGGCGCTACAACCTCCGGTATGACATCGCCTGCTCTCTGTATTATGACAATATCGCCGATGCGCAGGTCTTTCTGTCTGATATAGTCCTCGTTATGAAGCGCTGCTTTCTTGATGGTGACACCACCTACCAATACCGGCTCTAGGACGGCATAGGGATTAATAGTACCAGTGCGACCTACGTTAACCCTGATATCGAGCAATCGGGTAGTCTCTTGGATAGCGGGAAATTTATACGCTATAGCCCAGCGAGGCTCACGCCCCACAAATCCCAGCCGCTCCTGCAAATCATAACGGTTAACCTTGACAACAATACCATCCGCATCGTAGGAATACCGCTCACGTTCATGGAGCCAGTGCTGGTAATAGTCCTCCACCTCGGCAATATCGGTGAGATGCTTATTGTCGGGATTTAATTTGAAGCCCAGAGATTCCAGATACTCCAGTGTCTCCCAATGGGTGGGAGGGTTCTCCCCCTCAACCCAGCCCAATCCATAGATATAGATATCCAGCGGGCGCTGAGCGGTAATACGAGAGTCAAGCTGACGCACCGAGCCAGCAGCGGCATTCCTCGGATTAGCGAATAAAGGCTGCCCAGCTTTAGCTCTGTCCTCATTCAGCTTCTTAAAGCCTTGTTTAGAAAGATAGACCTCCCCGCGCACCTCAAACCTTGCCGGGATATCCCCGTGTACAACCAGGGGGATGCTCTTTATAGTCCTCAAGTTCTGAGTAATATCCTCGCCGCGAAACCCGTCACCACGCGTAGCACCAGTTACGAACTTCCCATTCTCGTAGACCAAAGCCACGGCAAGCCCATCCATCTTCGGCTCGGCAACGAGGTCGAAATGTTCTTCCCCTAGGAGGCCCGATATGCGCTTGTGCCAGGCTAATAGTTCATCGTTGGAGAAGGCATTACCCATACTGAGCATCGGCTCCCGGTGCTCGATAACGCCGAAGGCTTCCAGCGGCGCCGCTCCAACCCGCTGCGTTGGCGAGTCCGGTGTGATGAACTCAGGGTGCTCCTCCTCAAGCCGTTTAAGCTCTCCCATCAGCCCGTCATATTCGTCATCGCTTATCTCTGGGCTGTCGAGCACATAGTAGCGATGGTTATGATAGTTTATCGTCTCCCGGAGCTTCTCAATCCTCTCCCGTACATTATGACCAGCCACAGATCTATCCTCCAAAGAGCGTTCTATCACAAGATTTGGGAAAGCAGAAATTCCCGTGTTTTGCAGTATACCACAGCCCGAAGTAGCAACGAAAGTTGCACAGATAAAGCTTTGACAAAAAAGTATTTTTATGTTATTTAAGAGGGTGTAAGGGTGTATGGCAAAATACATCTTCGTCACCGGCGGCGTAGTTAGCTCTGTTGGGAAAGGAATCGTCGCCGCTTCTATCGGAAGATTACTTAAAAGCTATCAGATAACTGTCTCCGCTCAAAAGCTAGACCCCTACCTCAACGTCGACCCCGGCACTATGTCACCCTTCCAGCACGGGGAGGTGTTCGTCACTGAAGATGGGGCTGAAACCGATTTGGACCTCGGACACTACGAGCGTTTCATCGATACCAATCTCACCACTGCCTCCAGTGTTACCACAGGCCAGATATACAGTGCCGTTATCGCTAAGGAGAGGCGCGGAGATTTCTTGGGCGGTACCATTCAAGTAGTTCCTCATGTAACGAGCGAGATAAAAAAACGCATCCGCGAAATAGCCGAGTTAAGCAAGGCAGAGGTTGTGATCGTGGAGGTCGGGGGCACAGTAGGAGACATAGAGGGTCAGCCATTCCTGGAGGCTATCCGCCAGATGCGAAATGACGTAGGGCGAGATAATGTGCTCTATATCCATGTCACTCTGCTCCCCTTAATTTCATCCACCGGCGAGCTTAAGACCAAACCTACGCAGCATAGCGTCAAGGAACTGCGTAGTATAGGTATCCAGCCTGATATTATCGCCTGCCGCAGTGATTACCCGGTTACTGACGAGACCAAGGATAAAATCGCCTTGTTCTGCGACGTAGAGAAAAGGGCGGTTGTCCCGCTACCGACCATGCCTACTATCTACGAGGTACCTCTCGTTCTGGACGAAGCAGGGCTCGGGGAAATTATCATCGACCGATTGCATATACCGGCGAAGAAGCAGGATTTTAGCGAGTGGCGCGAGATGGTGGAAAGGATGAGGAAGCCTAAGGAACCAGTGCCTATCGCAATTGTCGGCAAGTATGTTAAGTTGCAGGACGCCTACTTATCAGTGAGAGAGGCGCTGCGACACGCTGCCCTCTACCATGACCGCGATGTGGAGATTGTCTGGATCGAGTCCGAAGATATAGAGAAGAATGGCAGTGATGACCTGCTGCGCACGGCAAGCGGGATTGTGGTGCCCGGGGGCTTTGGCTACCGTGGCATCGAGGGGAAGGTGAAAGCAGCTCAATACGCCCGCGAGAATGAGATTCCCTATCTCGGCCTGTGTCTGGGCATGCACATTATGGTCATTGAGTATGCACGCCATGTATTGAAATCAAACGAGCCCAATTCGAGAGAATTCGATAACAATACACCTTATCCAGTAATCGACCTGCTCCCCGAGCAGCGGAAGGTGAAGCAAAAGGGAGGGACCATGCGACTGGGGCTCTATCCTTGTAAATTATTGCCAAAAACTCACGCCGCTGCTGCCTATAACGATTCTTTGGTCTACGAGCGCCATCGCCATCGCTTTGAGTTCAATAATGAGTATAGAGATGTATTAGTAAAGGCAGGGCTTATTCCGAGCGGTACTTCCCCAGACGGCAGATTGGTAGAGATAAGTGAACTCGCTGCCCATCCCTGGATGATAGGAACACAGTTTCATCCTGAATTCACCTCCCGTCCCAATCGCCCGCACCCCCTCTTTCGCGACTTCATAGAGGTGGCCACCAGAACAATAAGGATAGGTGATCAGCGTCCTCTGCCTCTGGAACCGAATATTCAAAACCAGTAATCTTACTTGAATATATAGACAAAAGCACCAACTTATGATATAGTGGGATAACACTGAATGCGTATCTTCCTCGATACCGCCAGCATTGATGAAATCCGCCAAGCTGTCAAATTAGGTGTGATTAGCGGAGTCACCACTAATCCCTCGCTAGTAGCCAAGGAAAAAAGGGCGGACATGAAGGCGGTTATTCAGGAAATCGCCTCCATTATTGACGGCCCTATCAGTGCTGAAGTGCTCAGCCTGGAAACCGATGCCCTGATTGAGGAGGCGAGAGAGGTTTCCTCCTGGTCTCCCAATGTAGTAGTAAAAGTACCAGTATCAGTCAGTGGGCTGGAAGCCATATCCGTCCTCTCAAGGGAGGGGATACGGACGAACTTGACACTATGCTTCTCCCTTAATCAGGCATTACTGGGCACAATCGCTGGTGCAACTTACGTCAGCCCTTTTGTGGGCAGGCTTGATGATATTGGCCATGATGGTATGCAGCTTGTTGCTGAGATCGTTGAATTGTTCGAAAACTACAATATAACGACCACTCAGGTAATTGCTGCCAGTATCCGTCACCCGTTACACGTTATTACGGCTGCGAAGGTAGGTGCACATATCGCGACTATACCTTATAATGTACTTACACTGATGATTAAGCACCCGCTGACTGATATCGGGATATCCCACTTCGCTGAGGATTGGCAAAGAATCCAGAAGTCATAAAGCGGTGCTCAGCGAATTCAACACCAAACTTAACTTTCCCAAAACATTTGCAATATAATTACGGAGTCGTGCTATGAATATAACCGATCTTGAAACCAAAACGAGAGAGGAACTCCTATCCTATGCCAAGGAACTGGGGATTACCAGCGTTAGCGCTCTGAAAAAGGAAGACCTGGTTATGCGATTGCTACAGGCAAACGCTGAACAACAGGGGTACAGCTTCAGAGGCGGCATTTTAGAAATCATGGGTGATGGGTACGGGTTTCTGCGCCAAACCGACCTGCGGCATGATTCTAGCGACATCTATGTCTCCCAGTCACAAATACGCCGCTTCTCCTTGCGCACCGGAGACATGGTCAGCGGGCAGGTGAGACTGCCTAAGGACAGTGAGAAGTATCATAGCCTGCTTCGCGTCGAGACAGTAAACAATCTCGACCCGGAGGCTGCTAAGAACCGACCCATCTTCGACAGACAAACGCCTATTTTCCCCAACAAGATAATCAACCTGGAGACTACCCGTAATAATCTTTCCACCCGGCTCATTAATATCATAGCTCCTATCGGCCGTGGCCAGAGGGGATTGATTGTCTCTCCCCCTAAAGCAGGGAAAACCGTGCTGCTGAAGCACATCGCCAATGCCATCACCACCAACTACGATGACATTCACCTCATGGTCTGTCTTATTGGAGAGCGTCCGGAGGAGGTAACCGACTGGAAGAAATCTGTACAAGCCGATGTAATAGCCTCTACTTTCGACGAGCCGGTCGAAGAACATACACGGGTCTCCGAGGTAGCACTGGAGCGCGCCAAGAGATTAGTGGAGTTCGGGGCAGACGTGGTAATCCTGCTCGATAGCATCACGAGACTCACCCGCGCCTATAATCTGGAGATGCCTTCCAGCGGGCGTACTCTCTCCGGAGGCGTCGACCCGGCCGCACTCTATTCACCGAAGAGATTTTTCGGCTCCGCCAGAAATATAGAGGAGGGTGGAAGCCTGACCGTCATCGCCACGTGTTTAATAGATACCGGTAGTAGAATGGACGAGGTGATTTACGAAGAGTTCAAAGGCACCGGCAACATGGAACTCCATCTTGATCGTAAACTGTCAGAGCGCAGGATTTTCCCCGCTATAGATATTCAGCGTAGTGGCACGAGACAGGAGGAACTGCTCCTCGATGAGAACGCGCTGAGGCAAATATGGGTAGTACGGAGGATGGCCAGCTTGGTTAACGCCAACTCGCCGAATCCCACCGAGGCAACGGAAAAGGTGCTCGAGAGATTGGCTAAGACCTCAACAAATGCCGAGTTCCTCGATACCCTTACCAAGGATTTTTAATCACCCCCTAACAAACCTGCCTGATTGTTGTAAGCTTCCCCTCACTGCTATAATTAAGGCGAAGTTCTTATGGCTTATAACCGTATTGTAATAAAGCTGGGCACCAATCTCCTCACCGGAGGGAGCGATTGTCTTAACCTCGAGATAATGTCTTCCTTGGTTGGGCAAACAGCCA
This sequence comes from Dehalococcoidia bacterium, assembly GCA_011174795.1. Lineage (GTDB taxonomy): Bacteria > Chloroflexota > Dehalococcoidia > SZUA-161 > SZUA-161 > W281. The sequence continues at coordinate 29,633 of DUEY01000008.1, read as the reverse complement.
AGCTGCATAAACAGGGCATGGAGATAGTCGTTGTCTCATCAGGGGCAATCGCCGCTGGCAGGAAACGCCTGGGGCTTATCAAAGAGCGTAAAGACATACCCTTCAAGCAGGTGCTGGCGGCAGTAGGGCAGAGCCGCCTTATGGATGCTTATGACCAGCTATTCGGATGGCACGAAATCACCATAGCCCAGACTTTGCTCACCAGAAACGATCTCTCCAACCGTATAAGCTACCTTAACGCACGCAACACTTTGTTGGCTCTCTTGGAACTCCGTGTCATACCTATCGTCAACGAGAACGACGTGGTCGCCGTCGATGAACTCCAGACTGCCGTATTCGGAGACAATGATAATCTATCCGCTCTGGTGGCTGGGTTGACCGATGCCGACCTTTTAATGCTTCTCACCGATATCGGTGGCCTCTACGATGCCGATCCCCGACATAACTCGAACGCTAGGCTTGTCGAACGGGTTGAAAGAATCGATACATTCATCGAAAGTCTTGCCGGTGCAACCCGTACCGAACGCGGGACAGGCGGTATGGTAACCAAGGTCGAGGCAGCGAAGCTGGCTACTGCCTCAGGTGTAGCGGTAGTAATTGCCGATGGACGTGAGCCTGAAGTTATAATTAAACTGACTAATGGTGAACCCATTGGTACATATTTCCACCCAACAACATCTAAGCTGGAAAGTCGCAAGCGCTGGCTATTAAGCGGAATATCTAAAGGGCAACTAATTATCGACTCTGGCGCGGCAACAGCGCTCCGAGAGCAAAACAAGAGCCTACTACCTGCAGGAATCACCCGGGTTAATGGTAAATTCGAGCGGGGTGACATTGTGAATATCCTCGATAGCGCAAAGAGGGAGAAGGTCGCCTGCGGCATCTCGAATTACAGCTCAGACGACATTGCCATTATAAAAGGGGCGCACTCTGATAAGATTGCAGAGCGTTTAGGATATGAATATGGCGCAGAGGCTGTGCACCGCGATAACTTGGTTATGCTTTAGTACTAGAGGAGCCGTGAAATGAAATCTTCTGTAACTGAGGTCGAGGTCAAAGTAAAAGCAGCAAAAATTGCTTCTAAAAAGCTGGCGTATCTCTCTACCGATGTTAAGAACAGGGCACTGTATTCCATTGCAGATGAACTGATAGCCAACGAGAAAGCTATTTTAAAAGCCAACCGCTTGGACTACGCCAAGGGCGAAAAGGCAGGCATGAGCGAATCCATGCTCGATCGGCTTCTCCTAACCTCGGAAAGACTACAATCGATCTCTTCAGATATTATAAGCGTTGCAACTCTTCCCGACCCTGTAGGAGAGACTTTCGACATGCGTACCCTGCCCAACGGCCTTCAAGTCGGCAAGCGCCGTGTTCCTCTTGGAGTAATCTGTGCTATCTACGAGAGCCGTCCCAATGTAACCGCCGACATATCAGTTCTCTGCCTTAAATCAGGCAACGCTGTAGTCCTCCGCGGCGGCAAGGAGGCGACACACTCCAACCTGGCGCTGGCTAAGGTCATACAGAGAGCAGCATACCAGTCCGGTATTCCCGAAGGGGCTGTTCAGTTCATCGAATCAACCGATCGGGCACTAGTAGGCCAGATACTGCGAATGAGGGAAGCCGTCGATATGGTCATACCCCGAGGGGGAGCAGAGCTAATTAGCTATGTTGCGGAGAACGCCACCATGCCCGTTGTCAGCGGTGGTATAGGCGTCTGTCATACCTACATTGACCGTGATGCCGACCTCGATAAAGCGGTAAATATCGCTTATAACGCCAAGGTGCAGCGTCCCACTGTATGCAATGCCCTTGATACTCTATTAATTCATGCTGACATAGCACAAAGCTACCTGCCTATGATTGCAGCCGAATTGGGTAGGGCAAATGTAGAAATGCGTTGCGACGAGCGCGCAATGAAGATATTAAAACCACTGCCATCCCTGAAGCTTGCTTCTGTCGCTGAACATGACTGGGGAAAAGAGTTTCTAGCGCTCATTGCTGCCATCAAGATAGTCGACTCCATAGACGAGGCACTGGAACACATCGAGCGTTATGGCTCTGGTCATTCCGAAGCAATCGTGACCGAGAATTACACAGCAGGCATGCGTTTCCTGAGGGAGGTCGATGCTTCCTGTGTCTATGTAAATGCCAGCACCCGCTTCACCGACGGTGGGCAGTTCGGGTTAGGGGCAGAGGTAGGAATCAGCACACAAAAGTTCCACGCCAGAGGCCCGATGGGCCTTAAAGAGTTGACTTCATACAAGTGGATAGTGTTGGGAGATGGGCAGGTTCGGCCCTAGGCACAGAGAATGTGTCATTATTTATAAGGAGGTTCATCATGGCAGAATACAGGTTCGAAAGAGAGTGCCGCACCCCACATTCAGAAGCCTACCTCATTGTAACCGGTGACGAGCGAGCGGGGAGGGTGGACCTTCACTTCACCCCTTCAATAGCTTATGCCACTTTGTGTATAAGTGGAAAAATGTCGTCAGAGGAAATTCAGGATCTCATTGATCAAATTGACGAAGAACTGGTAATTTCGGCAGATATCGCGCGGGATGATTTCATTGTAACAGTATATCAAGGCCAAGAGGTGGGAATTTACAGCGATGAGGAATTCGGGGAGGAAGAGTTGGAAGAAGAGCCGTAAGCTATAGTGGTGTTAGCTGTCTTTCTTTTTTGCAACCAAAGAGCGGGCAGCGCTCTCAATATTGGCTGCTGTAAGTCCCTGCTTTTTCAGCAACTCCCCAGGTTTACCTGACTTTGAATAGGTATCGTTGATAGCAATAATGGACATAGGGACTGGTTGCTGCTCAACTACAACTTGAGCCACAGAGCTACCCAGACCACCCAACCGCAGGTGCTCCTCGGCTGTAACAATAGCGCCCGTCTCACGGGCTGCTTTTATTACAGCATCCTTATCCAGAGGCTTCAGTGTGGACATACTAAGCACCCGGCAGTCAATCCCATCCTGAGCCAGATTTTGCGCCGCTTCCAGAGCTAGCGCTACCATAATACCTATGGCAATAACAGTAACATCCTTACCCTCCCTCAATGTCGCCGCTTTCCCCAGTTTAAACTGATAGTCGGGATCATAAACAAGCGGCGTTTTGGGGCGGCTAAGCCTGATGTAGAAAGGGCCATAAGTTTGGGTGGCAACCCTTACTGCCTGAGCTACCTCAATCGCGTCAGCAGGTACAACCACGGTAAATCCGGGGAACGAACAGGCCAGACCCAGATCCTCAATAGCGTGATGGGATGTCCCATCCTCACCTACGGTGATTCCCCCATGACTGGTTACCAGCTTCACATTTAGACCAGGCTGAGCTATGCTCATTCGAATCTGGTCAAAGCAACGTCCGGGTACAAAAACGGCGAAAGTGCTGGCAAATACTGTCTTGCCTGCCGCCGCAAGACCAGCAGCAATACCTACCATATTCTGTTCAGCAATACCACAGTCGAAAAACCGCTCGGGGTACGCTTTGGCGAAGAGACTGGTCATCGTGGATTTTGAAAGGTCAGCATCTAGGACAACGATATCTTTATTTTGCCCGCCCAGCTCTACAAGGGTCTTACCATATGCTTCCCTGGTGCTCTGCTCCATAGCTACTTCAATTCCTCGAGCGCCCTCTCGACCTCATCAGGTGTGGGGGCCCTGCCATGAAACTCAATGTTGTTCTCCATGAAGCTGACACCTCTTCCTTTAACCGTACAGGCAATTATGGCAGTAGGTTTATCTCTGATTTGCTTAGCTTCATCAAATGCAGTGAGCAACTGGGAGAAGTCGTGCCCGTCAACCTCGATAGTATGCCAGCCAAAAGCCATCCACTTCTCAGCTAGAGGCTCAAGGTTCATCACCTCATAGTTCCAGCCATCGATTTGCTGTTTATTATGGTCAACGATAGCTACGATGTTATCGAGTTTGTAGTGTGCCGCAGCCATCCCTGCCTCCCATACCTGTCCCTCATCACACTCCCCGTCGCCTAACAACACATAGGTTCGATAGTCCTGATTATCAAGTCTGCCGGCCAGCGCAACACCGATTCCAAAAGAAAGCCCCTGCCCCAGCGAACCCGATGATATCTCCACCCCTGGCGTGACAGTCATATCGCAATGGCCCTGTAAACAACTTCCCAGAACCCGTAAAGTTGAAAGGTCTCTAATCGGGAAGTATCCGCTTTCAGCCAGAGCAGCATAGAGAAGAGGGGCCGCGTGCCCTTTGCTGAGAATAAAACGGTCACGCTCAGCCCAGCGAGGGTTGGCCGGATCATGACGCAACACACTGAAGTACAGGGTGGTGATAATCTCCGCAGATGAAAGCGAACCGCCCGGATGCCCACTGCCTGCCTTGCCAGTCATTTGTATGATGTGGCGGCGCAGTTTCTTGGCCACTGACGCCATTTCCTCCATGGATAACGGAGACTTCAATAATGCCTTTCCCTTCAAGAAAGTAACAGCCTCGGCGGTAGTATCCGCCGAGGCTCCTGGATTAGCACGTTTTTCACCTGATCCCTGGCCATCTAAGGCCATTTACTCGTCCCTCCGGCAAGGCAATTATACATTATCGTTGTCCACCCGTCCATACCTTGTTATAATCTTTATCGCAATTTTTTTCCAGAGTTTCGTAGTGATCATAGATTTTCACACCCATATCCTCCCTCCAGGTATAAGAACGAATCGCACTCACTATCTGGGACAAGATGTTTGCTTCGACATCCTTTATGCTAACCCTAAGGCCAAAATTGCGACCGCTGAAGAAATCGTTGAGAACATGGATAAAGAGGGCATAGATATCTCAGTAGTGTTGAACATAGGCTGGTCAAACCATGAGCTTTGCTGCGAAACAAACGAGTATATTATGGAGGCGATAGCCCGTTACCCTGACAAGCTGATAGGCTTTTGCGCCATACAGCCTCTTGCCGGGAAAAAAGCGGTTCGTGAACTCGAACGTTGTATTCGCGGCGGGGTTAGGGGAATCGGCGAATTGAGGTGCGACACACAAGGGTTCGATATAACCAATAAGACCTTGATGTCGCCCATCACCGAGGTAGCGATAGAGCACGACCTAGTTGTGCTTACCCATTCATCCGAGCCCGTGGGACACGTGTACCCGGGAAAGGGTGCGATAACACCTGATATTCTCTACCGATTCATACAGAACTTCCCCGAGCTGAAAGTGGTCTGTGCCCATTGGGGTGGCGGACTACCTTTTTATGCATTGATGCCAGAGGTCGCAGAAACGCTCTCCAACGTCTATTTCGATACCGCTGCCTCGCCTTTTCTCTATCACGATACTATATTCAAATATGTCGCTGAAATCGCTGGGGCGGACAAGATACTATTCGGTAGTGACTACCCTCTCATCCAGCAAAATAGGATTGTCAAGGCAATCCGGTCGCTAGGCTTTTCTGAAGAGACTAAGAGCATGATCCTCGGGGGAAATGCCAAACGGCTTCTATCACTAGCCTGAGATTTCATTGTGGAACCTGTACGCGCCTTCATCGCTATACAACTGCCGAACTTGATTAAATCAGCTCTGTCTGAGCTGCAGGAGCGACTCAAGATAGGGGGATATACCTCTGTCAAATGGGTTGCTCCTGATAGCATTCATCTCACTATTAAGTTCCTGGGTGATATCGATTCAGGAGCCGTACCAACGATAACGGAAGCAATATCTGAAGCTAGCAGGGATATCTTACAATTCCAATTGGAACTCACCGAAGCGGGCGCTTTCCCCAATCTCCGTACACCCCGAGTGGTATGGGTTGGGATTGGTGGAGACACAGACAAATTAACCATCATCAGAGAAAATTTGGAGAGAGCCCTTATTCCCAGTGGATTTGTGCCTGAAAAACGCGCCTTCTCTCCTCATCTTACCCTAGGAAGGGTTCGAGAGAGGGCCTCATCTGACGAACGACGCCGGTTGGGAGAAGCTATTGCCACAATTGAGCTAGCTGCCACGCCATCCTTCACAGTCGATTCAATAAGCCTCATGAGAAGCATATTGACTAGGGAAAGAGCCCTTTACAGTTGCCTCTCTTCAATTGACCTGCCAGGCGGCTGAGCGTGAGTTGCTAAAAATCTACGGGTAGTGTATACTGTCATCGTTATTTTAAAGGCCGGGAGGTGGCTCTGTGGAGAACTTCGTCCTACCTAAATGCCAGAAATGCAGTGCTGGCGACCTGGTGCCCTTGTCAGATTTCGGCAGCCAGGGGGCACCAATTCACTACAAGGTTTGGGTTTGTACTAACCCCGAATGTGGCTTTAATATAAAAATCAGGAATGGTGATGTTTATATAAATGAGCCAATACTGAGCGGGACAGTGCATAGCTCCCGCTATCGATAGATAGACAGGGTTCATTTATAGTAACGTGTTTCTGGGGTACAGGGACAAGATCGATAAGCTCATTTAATCCAAGTAGTCTTTAAGCTTTCTCGACCTGCTGGGATGGCGTAGCTTACGAAGCGCTTTAGCTTCAATCTGTCGAATACGCTCCCTCGTTACACCGAACTCCTTACCAACCTCTTCCAGAGTACGACTACGACCATCCTCAAGGCCAAACCTCAATTGAAGAACTCGCCGCTCCCTGGGAGTAAGTGTAGAGAGTACTTCTTCAACCTGATCCTTGAGCAAGTTTAACGAGGCTGCTTCAATGGGAGGCATCGTAGAGCGGTCTTCGATAAAATCACCGAGGTGACTATCCTCCTCTTCGCCTATCGGCATCTCCAAAGATACCGGCTCCTGTGATATCTTGATAATTTCCCTCACCTTCTCCGACGTAATATGCATACCCCTGCCTATCTCTTCAGAGGTTGGCTCACGACCATACTCCTGTGACAAGCGCCGGCTCGTTCGAATAAGCTTGTTTATCGTCTCTACCATATGAACAGGGATTCGTATAGTACGGGCTTTATCCGCTATATCCCTCGTGATTGCCTGGCGTATCCACCAAGTAGCATAAGTGCTGAATTTATACCCCTTGCGGTAGTCAAACTTCTCCACCGCCCGGATGAGACCAATATTGCCCTCCTGAATAAGGTCCAGGAGAGACATGCCCCGCCCGATATATTTCTTGGCAATACTAACTACAAGGCGAAGGTTAGCCTCAATCAAATGCCGCTGCGCCTTGTCACCTGCATCTTTTAACGTATTCCAATGCTCCCGCAATTGAGGCTCCAACGATGCAAGGGTATTTCGAAACTCAGGCTGTGAGATTAAGTTGCCCAATTCGCCAAGGGAACACCCCTCATCTATAACCTGAAATGCCTCCTGGGGGATAATGGCTATGAGAAGCGAGAGCGACTTTATCGCCTCTTCAGCCTCTTGAGGCTCAGTACCGATCCTATCGGCAACAGGCTTCAATAACCGCTGATTAATTTCACTATCGACATTGGTTCGCAATTGCGGATCCTGAATCCGCTGGGATATGCTTGTCGCTTTTGACAGGTTAAGCTCTTCCTCTAAAGCGGCTACAAGAGAAGAAGCCTGCCCCAGCAAGGTCAATACAGCGATAGTGATATCGACAGCGGAGGGAAATTGTCCATGCTGGTCAAGCCATGCCTCTTCAAGCCTCCTGATATATCTGCCCTCTTCCATTTGCCTCGCCAGCTGCTTTTCCTCCCGGGCGCTAAGCAAAGAAACACGCCCCATCTCCCGAAGATACATCCTCACCGGGTCATCGATCATCTCCTCCAAGTCCAACACCGAGTCCTCCAGTTCTTCGACCTCAGCTTCCTCTTCCCAAATCTCGGCGTCAGCAGGCTCCACCACAGATAAGACCCCCAGATCGCCACTTACTTTGGACTTATCTTCGGCCAGTGATACGAGAACATCCTCCTCATGCATTGCTCCTTCCCCAAGTTTCGGCACTGGTGCGAAAAGCGTTTCTTCGCGCTCCTCATGCTCCAGTTCATCTTCATCAGGTTCAGGCTCGGATGCAAAGAGGTCCTCAGGTAAGATAGCGCCCTCTTCATAAAGAAATTCTTCGATATCTCTCGGTTCTTCCGTCATTGTTCCTCTCTATTTGAAGAGCTTTGCCCGGTCCTTTCTTGCATCTTCTTGACCAACTGGGCATCAATATCTACAGTCCTCTGCTGCAGAGCAGCAAGTTCTGCTGAATCCAATTCCTCCCCATCCCTGATCAAAGAAGCGTCTTCAGAAGTTACGAACTTTTCTTCAAGTCGCAATCTCCGCTCTTCTAAGCTACGAATACAGTCGGCGAGCTCTGCTTCCCGTACCAACTCCTCTGCGGGAGGCAGAATCTTATTAAGAAGTGCCTCAAGGTGCCCCTGAAGGTCCATATTAATCATATTATACAACTCATCAGTGCTTGAAGAATCGCGCCAAGTGGTAAACACCTCTCTATTCTCACTAAGCTCGAAGTGCTCGGGCAATAGGCCTTGCGCCTCATCCCTGAGGTCAGGGTGCTGCAACAGCAATGAAAGACAACGCTCCTCCAGTGGGTCTCCAGAGCGGAGAGCAGATGCGGGCTTCAGCGTTGTTCTACCCGCTTTCTCCCTATGAGTGCGACGCAGGTCTGCTGCTTTGTCCAATAGAACCTTCTCCCTAACCCCCAACAACCCGGCTAACTTACCCAGATAGAACTCGCGCTGTGTCTCATCCCCCAGCTCAGCTATCATTGGTAGAAGCTGCTCAATTGCCAGCGACTTTCCCTCCGGCTTGGTCAAATCTAAATTCGAGACAGTAACTCCGATAATGTGCTCAATAAAAGGCAAAGCCCCAGCGACCAGACGCTGCCATTCCTGGGGGTCTGCTCTAATAACATCATCAGGATCTCTATCTCGGGGAAGGGGAATGATTTTCATCTCGGACTTAAGCCTGGATGTAGTCCCGAGCATAGTAGGCACTTCCAAGGTTTCACGATCAAGGGAGCGACGGGCAACCTCAACTCCGCGCAGTGTAGCAACATCGCCAGCTATATCGGGGTCAAGAGCGAAAGCTAATGTCTTTGTCAGTCCCCTGAGTATCCGTACCTGCTTCTCGGTGAGAGAGGTCCCCATCGAAGCCACCACATTGTTGAATCCATGCTGATGAGCGGTGATAACATCAATATAGCCCTCAACAATCACCACCAGCCCACTCTCTCTGATAGCTCCTCTCGCGCGGTCGATTCCATAGAGAACGCTACTCTTGTCGAAAACAGCGGTCTGCGGCGAATTCAAATATTTAGGAAGGGAATCATCTAAAGCACGAGCGCCAAAGCCGACAACCCGTCCCTTGATATCCTTAATGGGGAACATCAGCCTCTTACGGAAGAGGTCGTATTTCCTGCCATCTTTCTCCCCGAGCAATCCTGCCGCCAACAGCTCATTCTCGCTATAACCCTTCTCTATCAGATGTATTTTCAGCCCTTCACCCGAGCTGAATCCCAACTGGAAATCAGCAGCAGTACCGTCGGTGAGGCCTCTTTTTCTAACGTAATCACGAGCTGACCCGGCCACCGCGTCGTTCAAGAGTAAATTGTGATAGTATTGTGCTGCCGCCTCATTGACTTGATAGAGCCTAGCAATGAGCTTATCCTCGACACCCCGCTTCCTCCGCTCGAGGGTGACGCCTGCCCTCTCCGCAAGCATCTTCAGCGCCTCGCTAAAGTCGAGACCCTCCTTCTTCATCACGAAAGAGAACATATCTCCACCCGCGCCGCAGCCAAAGCACCGCCAGGACTGCTTGTCAGGGAAGACAAAGAAAGAGGGCGTTTTCTCATCATGAAACGGGCAGAGCGCCTTGAAGTTACGTCCCGCTTTATTCAGGCTGAGGTAACCGCTGACAACGTCAACGATATCAAGCCTTTGCTTCACCTCGTCAATAGTGCTCATAGTAGCCACCTTGGCTTTTCAAAGGTAGTAACACCGCGTTACTCAGCCAGACTCAGCGCGTAGTTATCGGTCATACCTGCAATGTAGTCCACTACCCTGCGCTCCACATCATCACCACCAGCATACTCGCCGGGAAGACCCTCGGGATGCTCCATAAAATAGTGATAGAGGGAACGTAATACCTGTCTCGCCCGCTCGGTCTCTGTCTTCGCTATCTGGACCTCATAAACATTCTCGAAAAGGAACTGACGCAGATTATCCGCCGCGTCCAGCACCTCCTTACTCATGGTAATAGCCGGTGTCTCGCCCTCAACCAAGCCGGTAGCCGCCCATGACTGATCGACAATATCGCACACCATAGTGTTGATCCTCTCCGAATTTGATGTACCCAGGACGGCTACAGCCGACTGCGGAAGAGCACTCTCATCTATCAGGCCAGCTCTTATAGCATCACCGATGTCATGGTTGATATACGCTACAGAATCCGCGAGCCTGCAAATTTGAGCCTCGAGAGTACTGGGAAGGTCCCAGATATAACCCATAATACTTTGCCTGCTCTTGGAATGTTTCAGGATCCCCTCCCTTACCTCCCAAGTAAGATTAAGTCCCTTGCCATCTTTTTCCAAGGATTCGACGATTCTCAGGCTTTGTTCGTTGTGGCTGAAACCCCTGGAACACAGCTCATTGAGCACCTCCTCACCCACATGCCCGAAGGGAGTATGTCCCAGGTCATGTCCCAGCGATATCGCCTCTGTAAGGTCTTCGTTTAAATTCAGGGCACGAGCGACAGAGCGTGCAATCTGGGATACTTCCAACGTATGAGTAAGACGTGTAACATAGTGGTCCCCCAGTGGAGCGATGAATACCTGGGTCTTGTGTTTTAATCGGCGAAACGCTTTGGAGTGGATGATGCGGTCACGATCACGCTGGAACTCAGTCCGCATCGGGGATGGAGCCTCAATCCTCACCCTGCCCCGAGATAACCTGCTTCTTGCCGCATAGAACGATAAACCCTCTTCCCTATCCTCCAGACGCTGGCGAATGTCACCATGTATCATACAGGTCTTCGCTTACGGGGCTGTTTTAGCTAACCTCTGCTCCACAGTAGCAATAATATCTCTGGTTTCATCAATGCGGTCCCGATTGACTGACACCGATGTTATTCCCCACTCCACAAGCTTCTCCGTGATCTCGGGAAAATCTGAAGGCGCTTGCCCACAGATAGAGCTGGTAACCCCCCTGACAGTTGCAGCCCTAACCACCTTCTCAAGAGCTATCAGCACCGCTTCGTCCCGTTCATCTACATACCCTTCAAACTTCTCGTTGTCCCTGTCGATTCCCATAATAAGCTGGGTGAGGTCATTCGAGCCAATAGAGATGCCATCGATACCAACATCGAGAAAGCTATTGATCAGAAACACATTCGATGGCACCTCAACCATCATCCACAGCTTGAAATCTCTAGAGCGGTGAAGCCCTTCAGCAGCCAGAACCTTCTTGGCTTCGGCAAATTCAGATACCGTGCGCACAAAGGGAATCATCACCCACAGGTTATTATAATCCTCCCTCACCCTCTTTACCGCCTCTATTTCGAGCTTGAAGATGTCGACTTCCCTGATATAGCGGGAGCATCCCCTGTAACCCAGCATGGGATTCTCCTCATACTCCTCGTACTCATCCCCTCCCTTGAGATGGCGGTATTCATTGGTCTTGAAGTCCGTAGTACGATAGACGACAGGTCGAGGGTTGAAAGCTCTGGCAAAGGTAGTGAGGCCATCCGCAAGCCTGGACGTGAATTCCTCGCCCCTAGCTTCCTTGAGCATATATCTCGGGTGCTCCCCAATCTCGGAAATCATGAACTCAGCCCGGAGAAGCCCCACTCCATCGACATCGCGAGCGGCTGTGACTTCAGCCAGCTCCGGTTCTGCGAGATTGACATACAACTTGGTGCGGGTCTTGACCGCTGCTTTTGGAGCAGAGACAGTGGGGCTAGTTACTTTAGCAGTAACCATCCCTTCATAGACCTTTCCCTGTGATCCATCCACAGTAACTTCCTGCTCTGGCTTCAAATCACGGGTGGCGCTGCCAGTCCCCACCACGCAGGGGATGCCAAGCTCCCTGCTCACAATGGCAGCATGGCATGTCCTACCTCCCCGGTCGGTGACAATGCCCGCTGCTCGCTTCATCGCTGGCACGAAATCCGGCGTGGTCATCTCAGCTACCAGCACATCCCCCTCCCTAACCTCATTTATTTTAGAGGGGTCTGAAACGATCCTCACCGGACCTGAACCAAGCCCGGGACTTGCCGGAGAGCCACTGAGGAGAACAGTAGCCTCACTGATATCCTCGATCCTCTCTTCCCTAGCCAACCTCGTTGTGGTTACAGGTCGCGTCTGAACGATATAGAGTTCATCACCTTCTTTCGCCCACTCTATATCCTGGGGAAACTTATAGTGCTCTTCTATCTTTGTACCGAGCTTAGCCAGGGCGATGATATCGTCATCGCTTAATTTCTGCTTCCCTTTCATATCATCCGAAAGAGAAAGCCTGACGTTAGTCTCCTCGGCACTCCTGCCAGCCTCCGGTTTTTTAACCAACTGCCACTCCTGTGCAACAATTTGTTTCTCTAGAATCTCGAAAGCGTCTTTACTTACCAGATAGTGGTCAGGAGTCAACTCTCCAGAGACAATAGTCTCGCCCAAACCATAAACAGCCTCAATGGTAATTGTCTCCTCATTTGTCAGTGGGTCGACAGTGAACATAACACCGGAAACCTCTGACTGGATCATCTTCTGCACAGGTACTGCAATTCCCACATTAAGATGGTCGAGTCCTTGCTCGCCCCTGTAGAAAATAGCCCGGGGCTCAAAAAGCGAGGCCCAGCACCCCTGAACTGCAGCAACGACCTCGTCTTCCCCCTGAGAATTGAGAAAGGTGCGCTGCTGACCGGCGAAAGAAGCCTCGGGAAGATCCTCAGCGGTGGCCGAGGACCGCACCGCCACCAACCCCCCCAGTTTACTATAGGCTTCTCTTATTTCATCGGCAATATCCTGAGGCATGTCAGCATTGGTTATCAAATCCTTGATCTCTGCCGAGACCCGGTGAAGCTGCTCGCCATTATTCGTGTCCAATGGCTGCAGAATCTCTTCAATCTGCTCACGCAACCCCGAATCCTCCAGGAATTTAAAATAGCTCACGGTGGTCACAATGAATCCAGGAGGCACCGGAATTCCCGCTTTGGTAAGCTCTCCCAGGTTCGCACCTTTTCCACCAACCAAGGAAAGGTCCTTTTTATTAACGTCCTCAAACCAAACGAGGCCTTTTTTATCCTTGCCCATAGCGCGAAGCTTGCCCCCTCACTACTAATATTGAAATGCCAGACAGGTATTATAACATGCTGTGGCAATTTTTGAAGTAAAAATCCTTTGCACAATATTTTTAATCAGGTGCGTTTGTTTATATAGCAATGATTATAACTAGTCCCCTTGGGCACTCTACTACAATCGCCTTAGGCCACCTTCTCGCGTTCGCCTGACACGCCCTTATCTTTATCGAGCCACCTGACTATAAATAGATTAACATTAACCTCAAGGGTAAGAAGCTTAATCATCCCGCGACGGAATCCAGTACAGCGAACCGATACGCATCACCTTGCTTCCTTTAGCATTGATATATACCCAGAATGTATCGTGCTGCACGATAGATTTCATTGTCGGTTCCCCTTCGCAGTTCTCTCCAAGGCCTGTATCACCTCATCAATTACCTCATCAGGAGTAGATGCCCCTGCGGTGACTCCAACACGGCTACGCCCTCGGAGCCATGAAGGTACGATCTCCACTGCAGTCTCAATATGGTGGGTATCGACGCCCGTGTCCGCGCAGATATTCGCCAGGCGGATGGTATTGGCGCTATTCCACCCCCCGACCACTATCATTATATCCGACTTTGCCGCTAACTTAAGGGCAGCCGCCTGGTGTTTGCGTGTGGCATTACATATAGTATTAAATATGCGCAACTCGGAGAACCTCGCCAGTTTATGGGAGATAATCTCCGCCACAAATTCAGCGAAACGCTCCTGGACCTGGGTGGTCTGACATAGAATACCGATGCGGCGCGGCAGGGCATCAACCTGTGGAACATCTAGCGAAGCGCTTGACCTCTCGCCAGCCCAGCCCAGCACACTCTTAACCTCTGAATGCGTAGCGTCACCGAAAACCAGAACCCAGAAACCTGCCTTTCCCAATCGCTGGGCCACAACCTGCGCCTTGCGCACAAAGGGGCAGGTGGCATCGACAACCTCAAGGCCCCGGACCTGAGCATGCTCTATAACATCCGGGCTGACACCGTGGGAGGCAAAAGCAATTATGCCACCCGTCACCTCGTCCAAACTTGACGCTACGCTAATCCCTTTTTCAGCGAGTCTTTCGACAACCTGCCGGTTATGGACAAGCGCTCCCAATGTCTGAAGTGGCCCTCGCTCGTTAGCCGCCTTCTCCACAAGCTCGATCGCCCGCCTCACCCCAAAGCAAAAACCCATATCGGAGGCTTTTTTAATCTTCACCATCGTCTCCTTGGCTACCTCGCCTATTATTATAGGCACCGCGATAGCTTTCAGGCAGAAGCTCCGCTATACGCTCCATGATCAAATCTGAGTGTTGAATCAACCTTGAGCGAGTCGGCTTGTCCCTATCAGAAGGTAAAATAAAAGGACGACCGATAGTTACCGTAATGCGCGGTCGCTGGAATAAAACAGAGCTGACACCTCTGACCCGCTCGCTTCCATAGATGCCCACTGGGACTATGGGGACGCCGGAGCGACTCGCCAGAAGTGACGCCCCAAGCTGAGCTGCCTGCAACTGAGAATCATGGCTTCTTTTACCCTCGGGAAATATACCCAGGACTCCCCCTTGATGGAGCTGCTCCAGCGCATTACGCACCGCCTTTCGGTCCAACTGTCCCCGCCTTACCGGAAAGGCCCCATAATTCTCCACAACCAACCGTGAGAAAGTCGACTCGAACAGCTCCTGCTTTGCCATGAAGTTAATCCTTCGAGGGACGCTGGCGCCGAGCAGTGGAGGATCGATGAGATTAAGATGATTGGACACAATAATCAGGGGACCCGTTCGGGGGACGTTTTCTTTGCCCTCGACCCGCCATCTCGTCAGGGCTATGAGCAGAGTCCTCATAGCAGCGTTGCAGGCGTCATAGAACAGTTTCATTGAAATGCTTCGGAGATGCTGACTATCCGTATCAGCATTTACTCCACACTGTCCATGGCGTAAATATCAACCAATACGAATAGCATATTAATTCTAGACAACCAATTATATGCTACCATAATTGACCACGCAAACGTCAGCCCTGCGTGCGGTGCCGGAAATACAGGGTCTGCGCAACCATCCATGTCAGTATCATGATAAGGATGACTAAATACAGCCAGGGGCTGGCCGAGCCTTCAGGAATGGCTGGCGTTTGATTCGCCGAAGGTGTTTCTGTTGACGTTGGGGTCGGCGAAACCGTCGGCGTAACGTTTAAGACAGACCCAAAGAGGTCAGTCGGCCTAGGAGTAAGTGTGGCGGTAAGTGAAGCGCCAGATGTCGGGGTAACCGTTGGAGTAGCAGTAGGTGTGACAATATTCTCTTTGGCGCTGGTGTCTGGTAGTGTCGGCGCAGGCGTTGCCGTAGTTGTCGGTGCCTTAGTAGGGGGTAAGGTGGGTGTGGGGGAGGCTAAACCGGAGCCGGGAGTGGGAGTGCCATTGTCTACAAAGTCGCTGGCCTGGTCGGTATCGAAGCCCGCGGGCTGACGCTCCAGAGAGTGACCTTCGGCCACATCCCGGCAAGACGGAGAGAACACAACCTCATCATTACCATAAGATACGGCATCAATAACCTTCCCCGTCGAATCGACAAGGTAGAGTCGGTCACCGGAATTGCTCAATCCGTTGCCGATCGTGCCATCGGCTATAAAAACTATATCGCCGGAAAAGCTCGGGAAATTGTCATAGAAACCGGTTCCTGTCGCGACTACAGCAAATCCTCCGGCCGGCAGTTGCAATTTCGGGATCTCGTCATCTTCATAGTTATCTTCGATCCTCCATCCCTCTAGTTCGATCGTCCGCGCCGTCTGATTCATAAGTTCCAGCCACTCAAAGGCAGCATCCATACCTGCCTGGATGGCATCATATTGAAACTCGTTAATCACGATATCGCTGCCGCTTACTGGAAAAGGGGTTGTTGAAGGTGTAGGCGTTAGTGTGGAAGTTGGGGTCGGGGTCGCGGTGGAAGTGGGAGTAGATGTTGGTAAGGGTGTAGACTGCGGCGTCGATGTCAACGTAGGCGTGTAGGTTGCCGACGAAACAGGTGTCGGCGTAGGGTCGGCAGTTGGCGTGGCGGTAAACGTGGACGCCGGCGTGGAAGTCAGGGTAGGAGTAGGCGTCGAGCCAGTCGTGGGCTTTGGAGTAGATGTTGGTGTGGCTGTAAGCGTGCAGGCTGGTGTTGAGGTAGGTTCATCGGTAGGGGTCGAACCAGATGTTGCCGTTGGATTGGCTGTTGGCACAGGGGTTGGAGTACATGTTGACGTTGATGTGGGTATGGGGGTAGACGTGTGAGTCGGGTAGGGAGTAAACGTAGGGGCAGGAGTAGGCGTAGGTTCGGGTGTGGGGGCTGGTCCTTCAAAGCTGAGGTCGTCAAAGTAAGCGATGGCAGAGGTTGTTGAGTAGGGTTTCAACAGAGCTCTGCCCTTAGCTGAGTGCGCCGTCGACGGTGCGGTCCCGTTCACCGTCAGAAGCCGATAATCGGGATTATCGGATGTCAACCACGAGGAGTCTATATGGGATATTTCATCTCCAAAGCCGTCTTCACTCTCGTACCACGAGATTCGTAGATAAATCATCTCGATATCGGAATCGTTTTTCACAGCGTAACCGCTGAAAGTATAATGCTCGCCTGGCGAAACGCGGATAACCTGGTAAATCTGCTTCATAACGGCATTATTGCTCGTTAAGGCGCCAGCGGAGCTTCCACTATGAACAGGAGTTCCCACAGCGGAAAGAGTGCCACCGCCATATACCTGCCAGCCAGTGGTGCCATTCTCAAATCCAGGGTTCTCCAGCAGATTATCCCAAGCCCCGGAGGAAATAGCTATCAACGGGTAAGCCACGACCATAGCGATGATAACAACACATTTGAAGCACGGGGACTTTAAGTTGCACAAGAACATGGTTAAAAAGACGCCTCAATAATATTAGCGCACAGGAGTAGTAGTCAAGTTTTCGCTGATTGAACATGATGACAGCGGTGTTATAATATATCTATCAATCTACAGCTAGGGGAGCAGGGTTAGTTCTGGAATCTGCTGAAATAGCCAAGAAGGCTGTTGAGGTTGCCCTCGATAAACAGGCTGTCGATATCCTCATGCTGGATATCAGACAGGTATCCTACTTCGCCGACTACTTTGTAATCTGCAACGCTGACAGCGACCGCCAGATTCGCGCTATCTGCGACGATATCGACGAAGCACTGAACAGGGAGGGGATTAAGCTCTATAAACGTGAAGGCAGTGAGGACTCGGGATGGGTGCTCCTCGATTTCGGTACCGTCATAGTGCATGTTTTCGCCAAACCCGAGCGAGAATACTACGAGCTTGAGAAGCTATGGAGTGAGGCAGCCCCCGTGGTCAGGATTCAATAACACACCGGTCTGACCATTGCTGTTAGCCCACCACCTCCTCGGGATTGAAGAAAAGGCTTATCTCCATTTCCGCATTTTCTACTGAGTCCGACCCGTGAACCAGATTGTGCCTGGTATCCTGGGCCAAGTCCGCCCTGATAGTACCGGGGTCTGCCCGGGTAGGGTCGGTCACCCCCATAACGCTGCGCATGACCTCGACTGCATTTGGGCCCTCGTAAATGGCGGCAATGAGCGGGCCTGAGATTATGAACTGCACCAGCCCTTCGAAGAATGGCTGGTCGCGGTGGACAGCATAGTGCCGCTCCGCCATCCCCCTGTCCATCCGGAGCATCTTCATGGCAACCAGCTTAAGTCCTGTCCTCTCGAGGCGGGATAGGATTTCGCCGACCAGCCCCCGCTGCACGGCGTCGGGCTTGACCAATACAAGGGTTCTTTCCATTCTTTATACCTTCCCCAAGCCTATATTAAGGTAAAGCCGCTCAGGATTCCAGCCACTGCATTAACCTCTTTATTACTTCATGCTGGTTGTCCCTTGCTACCGGAATGATCTCCACCTCGACACGCCGTTTCACACCGTCAGCCCAGGGGTGCGAGGCGAGAATTATGGTTCCCAGTACCTTCTTACCGCTCTCTATTGCTTCGAGCACAGCGTCCTTAAATGCTTCTGAAAAAAGCTCCATCTTTCCAATCTCGTCAATAACCACGACGTCGCGATTGTGTATCGCCTCTCTCACAGAAGGAACAGCCACTTCGTTGATATTGCCGACGTCGACACCATACTTGCTGACGCGGTAGGGGCTAGGGATACTGACATGGGCTAAGGTGGCGTCGTTGCCATCGAGAGTGATAATCCGGAACCCCTGCCGGACACCGCGGTCACGTATCTCCTCAGTGTAAAAGCCCCCAGCGCTTCTTCCCACTCTGGAGAGTACCTCCTTGATAATGGTGGTCTTTCCGCTGCCAGGCTTGCCGCTAAGAAGATACACTCTCTTCATCACAACAACTTAACATAATACTTATCCTACCGCCTCCGGTGGCTGATTGTTATCGACGGCCTCCTCAGATACAGCGGCTGGAGGGTAGGGGGGTGGTCATAATCGCCAGTCTCGAGCCTTCTCCAGCCAAGCTCAGCCAGACTTTGTGCTCGACGCAGTGCACTAATTTCCTCAACAAATACGGCCTTGTCACCCAGCCTGTCCCTGATTTGCGCCGTTGCTTCTTCAGGGATTTCGCCGCAGAAAACGGTTCGTTCTTCAATCCCGGAAATCAAGCCATTGAACGAGGTTATGTGTTCCTCGACCAGACGCCGCCACTTTCCTTTTTTAGTCTGGAAAAGCGCTGTGGCCACCTCACCTCGACCGGCATTCAATATCGGGCAGATGGGCAAACCCGTGGCTGCATGGGGCAGAGCCTCTACCTCAAGGGTGCTCACGCCCACTAGGGGGATCTTCAGGGCCATGGCAATCCCCTTGGCCACACTCATGCCCACCCGCAAACCATTGAAGCTACCGGGGCCTCTGGCTACGATAATACCACCCATATACTGGAGGCTCGATCCATTTCGATGCAGAAGCTGGACGAGGTTGGGCATAAGCTCTACGGTGTGGTTCTGTCCTGCATGCCAGGCTATCTCAGCAAGCACCTCACCCTGTGATGACAGGACAAGGTAAGCCGTTTCGGTTGAGGTATCAATTGCTAGCTCCACACAGTTATCCTTATAACAAATATTAATCCGCTCAACCTGATCATGTCATAATAAAATATAGGTAGACTGGAGTAAATGCTTATTTTGCTTGTAGCCTGTTTCGTAATATCAGGAGGACTGGCAATACCACCACTGCTGCAATAAAGCTGTAGATTATCGCGATTGCTCCCGCAGCGCCGAAGTATGTTGTCGCCTCTGTGTTCAGGGCCATCATCGCGATGAAAACAAACGCTGTTGTGATTGCAGAAAAGAATATATTCCGGCCGGTATGCATTACTGTATTCCTGTAGCTCGTCATTGCGTCATATCCTTCCCTTTGCTCATGAAAGAACCTGTAACTGACATGAATCGAATAGTCGATGCCAAGCGCAATAGTCAGGGCACCTACCAGGGCAACCTCGAAATTAAGCGGAAACCCGAGGAGCTTGAGCGTACCGTAAGTCCAGAATACGACTAAGACCACAGGAATGGTTGTAATTACGCCCAGGACAAGAGACCTGCCCATCATGAAGAATGTAATCGTGAGTACGACAAGTGCCGCGAGGGCACAATAGAGTGTGGAGAATAGGGAAGAGCTTCTGACGTTGATGTTCATCAGGTCGTATATCAATGGCAGACCCGTCACCGCTACGTCATTGGCTACAGCCCGTATCGGCTCCACATCCTTCTCCAGCTCCTTTATAAGCTCATGGCTGTACTTGAAATTCTCAGTATTGGTATATAGCCTGAGGACGAGCTTATCGTATTGCCCGTCATCGTCCTTGTGAAGCAGGAACTCTGTTTCACCGCTGCTGCTGTATATCCGGTCGAGAAGCACGGTCAAGCTTTCCCTGCTCGGTGAGTCTAGAACGCCGTCATTATTGGTATCATATTCAAGGTAGGTCTCTGCGAAGGCTGGATCAGCTTCACTGTTAGCATAGGTATATATAAAGGGCAGAAGCCATTCGACCATCGGGTAGCCGTCCTGCTTCTGGACATACTTATCATCGTACATATTAGCTAACGATTCCTCGATTCTTTGCAGAAGCAGAGGGTCTGTAATATCACCCTTCACCAAAATGCTCATCGCTTCCGTTGCCTGTACATCGAATTCACTATTTATATAATCCAGGGTCTTTCCGATCTCAGCTCCCCTGGGTAAATCCTCCGTCTCGGTGTAGTTTATCTCCAACAGTGTAGCCCCATATCCCCCGGCTGCCGCAAGAACAACGGCGACAATGATTACAATCACGGGTATTTTTAGAAAACGCTCACCGGTTGCCAGCAGCATGCCACTGTTTTTTCTTGTTGCATCCTTCTCACCTTCATCTGGCTCCGCGGCGAATCCCAAGGCCTTTCCTTTACTGACAGTTCGCTGGTCCAGCAATAATCTTGCCGCAGGTACGAAGCTATTCATCACTATGAAGCAGAAAACGATACCAACTGCAGCAAGGATGCCAAAGTGTCTAACTGCCAAGAAATAGGAGGAAACGTTCGACATAAATCCTATGGCTGTGGTAATCGTTGCCAGCAATAACGGCACGCTCACAGCCGCTATAGCCAAGAGTATTGCCCTCCTGACGTCCCCTTCGCTTCGGTATCGTTCCCGGTAATGCATTAATGTATGAATGCTATAGTCTATACCCAAACCAATGAGCAATACAGGCACCAGCATTGACATTGCGTCGAGATCCCAGCCCATAATCACAGCAAAGCCCATACACCATATAACGGCGAAGAGGAGCCCTAAACCGCTGATAATTATGTCCGAGACACGCTTAAAGTTCAGGTAACTGATTACTACCGTGCCTATGGTAGCTGCGATAAAGACATACACGAACTGTGTCATAGTTTCTTCTTCGACGTGGTAGTCCAGCAACAGGTCTCCGTATACACTCATGTCGGAGTTGCCCGCTGCAGCAGCGTCTTTCACGATATCTTCTATCCTTAGCTCTACCTCACGAACCTCATCGAGGCCGACAGAGCGATCGATAAAGAGAAATACCGCTGTTGCCTTCGCCTTTCCGGTCTCCGTGTACTCCTTTGAAAGTGTCATCAGTGCCTCATCCCGGTAGCTCTGAGGGATAGAGGTGTCTTCGAGAAAGGAAGCGAGACTCGCCTTTATCTCAGCATCGCTCATCTGTTCAATCTGTGCTATCCGGTCATCTATCGTCGGAGCAAGACTTGTTTCCCTGAGTGCATAGCCCGCGATGATACCGGCGATGTGAATGCTCTCCTTCGTCTCAGATAGCGTAGAGTTTACCTGCTCGTCCTCGTAGAGCGCTTTCACCACATGAAGTACGTCCAGCATACCCGCTGTTGTGAGCATATCGCTAACGTGTGACTTTACCAGCACCTCGGCATACTCGACATTGCCAAAATCATCGTCTATCTCGTCAATAGCCCGGACCTCTTTGGTATCAGGCATCCATGACTCCCAACCCATCTCGGTCTCGAGAGTTCCCGCCAGCGCACCCATAGCCAGCGTGATCAGGATAATCACGATTACTGTAATCAGCGGCCTTGTTGAAACGAGTCTTCCCAGCTTCTCCATGTTTCTCTCTAGGTCATCGCATTCAGACTGCAATAAATTGGATTTTTCTCAATCAGCGGCCTTTCGCTTTACGCACCTTCGTCGAAAGCTTCATCTGGGCTAACATCTCCTCATATCTCACCCCCCGGGCAAAAAAGCTGAGCTTACGCTTGGTCGGGGCGAGGTGCTGCATCTCGATAAGCAGGTGCTCCTCCGGCAGCGCACCCAGTCCCTTGTCCGCCCACTCCACGACACACAAGCCGCCGCCGTAGAGGTAGTCATCGAGCCCCAGGTCGGCAACCTCTTCGAGCCTGTCGAGCCGGTAGAAGTCAATATGATATAAGGGCAGCCTGCCCTGATACTCCCTCACTAACACGAATGAAGGGCTCGCGGTGTAGTCATCGATCCCCAAACCCCAGGCAACTCCCTGGGTGAGGCAGGTCTTACCCACGCCCAACTGGCCTACAAGCAGTATCACATCCCCGGGTTCAGCCAGCTCGCCAAGCCTTGTCCCGAGCTTACGAGTCCGCTCCACGCTGGCGCTGGTTATTTCAAGAGAGGCCACAGTCATACTCATCTGAACGCAGATAGAAACGGTGAATTCGCTATTGGCATGCACCTTGCCAGTGACAGTCCGCACAGTCCATATAAGTCCGAGGACTGTCAGGACTGGTAACACAGCCTTATCTGTGTAAAGCTGGGTGGTTATGCTCAACCCAAAGTCTTGAAGTGCTCCCAGCCTCGCTTACCCCATTCAACTGGCCTGCCCCGCTCGTTATAAAGTGTTACCTGTCCTGGCTCGCCTCTGATAATCTCACCGATGACGGTCACTGGGGTCAGCATCAAGCCCTTTATTTGCTCAGCAATCTCCCTCTTGGCTGTAAACAGGAGCTCGTAATCCTCGCCACCGGAAAGCGCTAGGCCGACCGATTCCTTCTCAAAAGCGGCTTTTACCATGGGGTGAATAGGAAGGCCGTCTAGCTGAACCCTGGCTTCAACACGGCTTGCTTTGCAGATATGCGAC
Source organism: Dehalococcoidia bacterium (assembly GCA_011174795.1). GTDB lineage: Bacteria > Chloroflexota > Dehalococcoidia > SZUA-161 > SZUA-161 > W281. The sequence continues at coordinate 6,866 of DUEY01000008.1, read as the reverse complement.
AAGTCGCTTAACAGTCCGTCGCTAATATCAATCGCTGCCTTCACCCCGTGCTGCACCAGGATTTGCCCCTCGGCGACCCTGGGGTAGGGGCGGAGGTGAGCTGCTCTAAGGAAAGCGGTCGTCTCCGAGTCAAACTTCAGCCTCGATTGTAGCATCTTGCGACCAGCCGCAGCCTGACCCAGGTAACCAGTCACCGCAATCTGATCACCGGGTAAGGCTGCCGAGCGCCTGAGAATGATGTCCGATGCCTTTCCTATCACACTAACATTGATAACAACCACAGGAGCGCTACTGATATTCCCGCCACAAATGTCAACGTCGAACTTCCTGGCGAGTTCCACCATCCCACGGTAGAACTCTACAATGCTCTCTACATCGGTCACCGACGGCAGCGCCAGCGAGACAAGGGCATAACACGGCTCTCCACCCATGGCAGCAATATCGCTGATGTTTATCGCCAGCGCCTTCCAGCCCAAGTCGCGCCAAGTAGCTGTATCAAGCGTGAAGTGAACGTTTTGAACCAAGGTATCGGTTGTGCCGAGCTGGGTGGCCTGCTCAGTACACCAAATCGAGGCGTCATCGCCGATACCCAGGATAAGGTCACGTCCCGAAGGCTTGCCTACGATGTCGGCTATAAACTCAATTAAGGCGAATTCTCCCAGATCCCCGACTTTCATCGCTAAGATTATAGCCACTTTAAATTCGGTCTACAACTTATGGTCAAAGGAAGCTAAACCTGATATATTAACGGGGAGCGAGCATGCGTTATGCCATCATCTCCGACATCCACAGTAACCTAGCGGCCTTCCAGGCTGTGCTCCGCGATATCGACGAGAGGGGGAGCGCCGAGCGTATATGGTGCCTGGGCGACGTCGTCGGTTACGGGCCCGATCCCAGAGAGTGCATCGACCTCTTGCGACAATACGACCATGTATGTGTCGCCGGCAACCATGACTGGGTAGCACTGGGAAGAGTAGACCTGGACGATTTCAACCCCGAGGCTGCCGCTGCCTCCGTCTGGACGACCGAACAGTTAGGTTCTGAGGAATTGGACTACCTTGACAACCTGCCGCTCAGCCTTGAGGAAGGCGATTTTACCCTGGTTCACGGCAGCCCCCGTGAGCCGATATGGGAGTACCTGCTATCCGTCTATAGCGCTAGAATCAGCTTCGATTACTTCCAGACAAAATACTGTCTGGTTGGCCACAGCCACGTACCGCTCGTATTCGAGCTCTCCGCCGACGGGGCTTGTTTACTACACGAAGTCTCGCCTGATACCATGCTAAGGCTCGAGGTTAACAGGCTGATTATCAACCCCGGTGGGGTAGGGCAGCCACGAGATGGCGATCCCCGGGCCAGCTATGCTGTCTACGACAGCGAGCAGGGCGTTGTCAGCTACTACCGTGTCCCCTATGATATCGCCGCCACTCAGAAGCGGATGAAAGAGCACGGTCTGCCTCAGCGCCTTATCGCCAGGCTAAGATATGGCTGGTAAGCTGAATAATCTTGTTCAAGGAGGTTACCACATGACTGGAATAGAAAGGTATTTGAAATGCACAGAGATTATTGATTGCGATACGGAGTCTATCAAAGCCAAGGCTCAAGAGCTTACCAAAGGACTGCAAAGCGACAGAGAGAAGGCTGTAGCCCTTTACTATTTTGTAAGAGATACGATAAGACATAACGCTTACGCCCAACTCTATGACCTCAACCAGTACAAGGCAAGTGTCATCCTCGAAGCAGGCAACGGAATCTGCCAGCAGAAATCAGTCCTTCTCTGCGCACTGGCCCGGGCCGTTGGAATCCCGGCCCGTCTCGGATTCGTCGATGTCAACGACTTTCAGTTGTCAGAGAGCTTCAAACAAATGATAGGGGGAATCAACGTTTTTCCGTTTCATGGTTTCGCCGAGCTGTATATTGACGGGAAGTGGGTTCATGCAAGTCCGGCATATGACATAGCTACCTGCCGCAGGAAACGGTTCGTACCGGTGGATTTCGATGGTATAAACGATGCCAAGGACTCCCGATATACTGAAGACGGTCAACCACATATCGAGCATCTGAACTACCACGGGCCCTACGATGATTTTCCCTGGGATGAAATACTTGACTACTATAGAGAGTGGGCAGCGAAGCTGGGAATGGCATGGGATGACTTAAAGGACGCCGGGGAACAGGTCAGGGAGAGCAAATCATGGGGTAAAGGATAAGGCTTCTCATCGCCATAAACATTTGCGCCTTGACTGGGTTGCCGCCACTTGATATATTGGCACATGGTCATAAATCAGCTACAGAAAAGGAGCGTAATGGAGATCAGGAAAGTCGGTGTCGTGGGTTGCGGGATAATGGGCGCGGGCATCGCTCAGAGCTGCGCTCAATCCGGCTACCCGGTCACAGCCTCGGAGATAAATGAGGAACTGCTGAACAAAGGCTTGGGAATAATCAAGAAATCGCTGGCCAAGAGCGTGGAGAAAGGCAAGCTGAGCAAAGAGGACGAGGAGGCTATACTTGGCCGCGTGAAGGGCACTACCAATATCGAGGACTTCTCCGATTGCGATCTGGTAATCGAAGCAGTCGTAGAAAATATGGACCTGAAGAAGAAAGTCTTCGCCGACCTCGACAGGATATGTCCCGCTCACGCCATCCTGGCGAGCAACACCTCCTGCTTGTCCGTCACCGAGATTGCGATGGCGACGAAAAAGCCCGACAAGGTGATAGGGATGCACTTTTTCAACCCCGTACCGATGATGGCGCTGCTCGAGGTGGTAACCACCGTTATCTCCAGCGAGGAGACTTTCAATACTGTACAGAGCTTTGGAGAGTCCTTGGGCAAGACGGTCATCGTAGCGCAGGACAAGCCGGGCTTCATCGTGAACCGCCTGCTGGGAGCATTCATGCTCGAGGCCGTGAGAATGGTTGAGGCAGGTATAGCCACAAGAGAGGATATCGACAACGGCATGGTGCTCGGCTGCAACCACCCCATGGGCCCGCTGTCGCTGGCCGATTTTGTCGGGCTGGATACAATGTACTACATAGCCGAGTCGATGTATGAAGAGCTCAAGGACCCCAAGTTCGCACCGCCGTTGCTTCTAAAGAGGCTGGTAACAGCGGGGCACCTGGGACGGAAAACGGGCAAGGGGTTCTACGATTATACATAGGGCAGCCACGAGTATAGCTTGACATAATATATTTGTGGCTGCGTAGAAGCGGTCTCAGAAGTTACGTACCACGCTTCTCATAGTCAGGGCATGAGGTAGCGTTGGGGCGCTCTGGATTATGACACGAGCTACGCCAGTCCCACTTACAGCTATCACACAGGAAGATATCCTTTCCCAGTGATTTCTTCAGCTTAATCTTAAGCTTATCCAGCCATTTGGGCACTGCGTACTTCCTCAGCTTCCTGCACGGGGCTTACGCCACCATTATACAACCAGCAGTAGTGCCTAACAATCCCAAGACCCAAGTGCTATATGTGAAAGGGTCCGCAATGACAACAAAGTAGGGCATGTGCTAATATCTGGCTGAAACAGACCGAGAGGGGAGGTGACCCCGAAATGCCTATAGTGAGAGTCGAGATGTGGGAGGGCAGAACCCACGCCCAGAAGGCCGAGCTGGCGAGGGTCATCACCGAGGCGGTGGTAACCATCGCCCACACGACACCGGAGGCAACCATAGTCGTCTTCGATGACATAGCTAAGGAGAACTGGGCCAGCGGCGGCATTCTAGCCTCGGATGAAGCCAAGTAGCACCGGTGCTAGGACAAGGTACATACCCGCAGCTTGCAGCGCTACCAGCCTGATGCTATACTCGGCGCGGAAGGCACATGCTCAACAAAGTATCGGTCGGGGTAAGGAACCTACAGAAGTATAGATTGATACTGGGCAACGAGCTCATCGATGAACTGGAGAAGCTCGCCGCTGAGCTCAAGGGCATTCGTATCTGCCATGTTAACTCAACCCAGTTCGGGGGAGGAGTAGCCGAACTCCTCAGCTCCTACGTCCCCCTGGTGCGCAACCTGGGAATCACTATGGACTGGCAGGTTATACATGGGGACCGTCCTTTCTTCACAGTCACCAAGAGCCTGCATAACGCCTTACAGGGCGGCGATAGCTCGCTCATCCGGAGTAAGGAAGCCCTCGAGCTCTATGAGACGCAGAGCAAAGCCAACGCGCTGGAGATGGACTACAACTACGATGTATTCATCATTAACGATCCCCAGCCGGCGGCAGTAAGATATTTCAGCGACAATACCCACGCCAAGTGGCTCTGGCGCTGCCATATAGACACGTCGGAGCCGGATGAAGAGGCCTGGAATTTCCTGCACACCTATTTGAAGCACTACGACGCGGCGATATTTACCATGGCCGAGTTTATCCCCCGTGACCTCACAGTGCCCATCATAGCGACCATGGCCCCGGCCATCGACGCACTCAGCGCCAAAAACATGGCCCTCCCCAGAGGTCTCTGCCGCGAGATGACCGAGAACCTCGGCATAGACCGGGCACGTCCTCTCATCCTCCAGGTATCAAGATTCGACCCCTGGAAGGACCCATTCGGGGTTATCAAGATCTACCAGCTTGCCAAGGAGAGGGTGCCGGGGCTGCAACTGGCACTGGTCGGCTCACTGGCTGCAGATGACCCCGAAGGTTCGGAGATGTACGCTGCCATACACACAGAGGCAGATAAGGATAACGACGTCTATGTCTTCACCAATCTGACCGGAGTCGGCAGCATGCAGGTAAATGCCTTCCAGACAGCCTGCGATGTGGTTATTCAGAAGTCGATCAGGGAGGGATTCGGCTTGGTGGTGTCCGAGGCGCTGTGGAAGGCACGCCCCGTGGTGGCCGGCAACGCTGGCGGCATCCCCATGCAGATGACAGGGAACCTCAGTAACTATCTCGTCCAAAGCATCGAGGGGTGCGCTGATAAAGTGGTCTATCTCCTGAAAAACCCGAACATCGCCGCCAGGCTGGGTAAGGAGGGCAAGGAAAATGTGAAAAGGAACTTCCTCATGCCACGGCTGATGAGAGACGAGCTATCACTGGTGAAAAGGGTACTGGAGGCCTGAAAAACTCCCAAAAGCACAAACGTGCTACATGGTCGCACTATAAATGTTATGTAAATTCTACGTTTAGTTTCTAGAAAGGCTGATACCAATTCCTCCCTCGTCCAGAGAATTTCATTTTTCGGCTCTTTGCGCTATCCCTTCCAGCTTTCTATCCGCTCGCAGTCATAACACTTCCCGTTATGGACACAGACAACACCACCGCATTTCAGGCACTTATACCTCTCCTCCTGCTTAACCAGGAACTTACCGATACCGTTATCCCTGATGAACTCCAGGTTTTCGACCATGCTCATGCCGTAATTTTTCCTGTACCGTTTATCAAGCTCCCGGAGCCTGTCGCACGGGAAATCATAGCACTCGTAGCAGAACCTGATTCGATCATTCCTCAGATTAATACAGATTTTCCTTATATAGGCGCATCTCTTGTCACGAGGTATACATCCGGCACAGTGCAGTATTGCCCCCCGTTTCTTTAAGATATTCTTCGAATAAGCCAGGTAACTGCTGCAGATCCCGCAGTTCATTTCGCACGGCGCTATCAACTCCTCGGTAAATGCCAGGCTCATGTCAGCGATCCTTGCCTCGATTATACCTATCAGCCCATGAGTACATATTATTTCATACCACGTCCTGAGAGCCAAATCCGGGCGTTTTTCGCGCCGTTGCATAATAAACCTTTGTGCTGTATCATCGCTCCGCACCCGCTCTGTGGGGTTGAGAGACGGTCATTGACAACCCAAGTACCATATATGTACTATTAGCGACAAGAGCAATGAAGGTCAGGATGCCTCATTGTGCATTGGAATGGGATAGGAGGCAGCCATGTCTACACAGCCAGAGCAACCGAAGGAGCGAAAAGGCGTTACTGGGTTGGCAATACCGGCCGGTCTTTTTATTGGCATGGGTGTCGGTTTTTTAGTCGATGATATTACTGCCGGTATCTTTCTCGGTCTGGGCGGCGGTTTTCTCGTAATGCTGATTGTACGGGCAATAGTTGGTGAATGGTAATAAGGGAATAAAAACGCTAGCGTTTCACCGCTGGCGTTTTAGCTTCATTGGTGGAGACGTGGAAGGGCCCAACTACATCACACTTTCCCTATTGAACACCCCGGGAGCTACTTGCCTCCATCGAGCGTTTACAGTAAGTCAGCTCGTGACGGCTATCAGTTCCCGATCATCTGATTTGCAGTTCGGAATCGGCTTCAGAAGCCCCCGAAGACATTTATGCTACGATCAAGCGATATCAAAGCGGTCAAGGTTCATTACCTTATCCCACGCCGCTATAAAGTCATGCACGAACTTATCCGGGGAGTCATTACATCCATAGACCTCCGCCAAGGCCCGGAGTTGAGAATTCGAGCCGAAGATGAGGTCGACACGGGTGCCGGACCACTTGAGCTCGCCAGTTGCGCGATCATGCCCCTCGAACACGTCTTTGTCTTCCGAGGTTGCATTCCAGGTCGTGCTCATGTCGAGCAGATTCACGAAGAAGTCATTGGTGAGCGTTTCCGGCCGCTTGGTGAAGACACCGTGCTGGGACTGTCTGAAGTTAGCATTCAAGACGCGCATACCGCCAACGAGAACCGTCATCTCAGGAGCGGTCAGCGTCAGCAGTTGCGCCCGATCAACTAGCAGTTCCTCCGCCGATACAGCGTATTTGGTTTTGAGGTAGTTACGGAACCCGTCTGCCTTAGGTTCGAGTACGGCAAATGACTCCATGTCAGTTTGCTCCTGCAAAGCATCCGTGCGTCCCGGCGTGAAGGGAACGGTCACATCGTGCCCGGCATTCTTCGCAGCC
>DUEY01000076.1 GCA_011174795.1 Dehalococcoidia bacterium | reverse complement strand
TCGAGCCCGTCGGCGAAAGCCTACCGGACTGGGAGATACTCGTACGCTTGGGTGACAAGATGAGCCACTCACTGCCTCTTTCCACACTACAGGCTGTCATGGATGAGATTGAGGAATTAGTTCCGTTCTACGAAGGCTATGCCGATACGGCGAAACGGGAAGAGTCGGCCTATGAAGAAGCGGGCCGCTCCTCTGGCAGGCCACTTCTGAAAGGATTCGCCCGTTTTTCGGCAGTTGAATATGCTCCAAAAGCAAGGGAAGGGGAATCAGACTATCCCTTTACCTTGCTGACCGGCAGTATCTTGTATCACTGCGGCACTGGCAGCAGGACTTCCAGGGCCCGGCGCCTGAAGAAGTTCGCGCCACGTTCTTCTGTGGAAATCTGTGAATCTGACGCCCGGAAGCTTGGCGTCACTGATGGTGACGAGGTTAAGGTGATCTCAGGCGTGGGCGAAGTAACGACAACTGTCAGGATTAGCGATACGGTGCGCAAGGGGATGGTCTTCATGCCCCTTTCATTCCCGGACACTCCTGTCAACGCGTTGCTCGACATTGTACCGGACCCAGAAACAAAAGCCCCTTCGGTGAAAGCATGCAGTGTGAGAATAGAAGGAATTTCTCCCCCTGAAGGGAGGTTGTAACGTGGAGGCTTGTTCGCGGCAAGCACGTGGGAGAGAGTTTCTCGTGCTGCTCAGTATTAAGATGAGAAAGAGTGGAGATTGATGAATAAACTGAGGACAATCACGAAGGCTGACCTAACACGAATAAAGGGCATCGTTTCCGAATACAGCCAGCAGAAGTGGGCAATGATACCGCTGCTGCAGAAGATCCAAGATGAGTTCGGATATATTCCTCCCCAATCTATACCTCTCGTAGCCCGAGGTCTGGGGCTGTTCCCCAGTCAGGTGCAGGGGGTGATTAGCTTTTATACCCAGCTCTACACTCAGCCGCGCGGTAGAAAGGTCGTTAGAGTATGCCGGGGAACAGCCTGCCATGTTCGGGGAGGGAAAACGATACTGAAACTGGTTAAACAGCACCTGGACATAGATGAGGGTGAGACTACCCCCGATCTGGAATACACGCTGGAAACCGTGGCCTGCATCGGAGTCTGCGCGCTGGCTCCCAATTTAGTCGTCGGCGACCACGTCCACGGCCATATGAACCCAAAGAAGGTGGACCAGCTGTTCAGGAATCAGGAAGGTTGAAGAATAGCATGCAAAACCAGCGCATTATCTTTGTTTGTCAGGGAACAGGATGCGTTTCCAGCGGGTCTGAAGCCGTCTATGAGGCATTCAAGGACGAAATAGATCGGCAAGGAATCAAGGACGCCGAGGTGGATTTCACCGGTTGCCACGGCTTCTGTGAGCAGGGTCCCAATGTAGTCATTGAACCGGAGGGCATTTTCTACACCCACGTTCAGGCCGAAGATGCTGCCGAAATCGTCACCTCTCATCTCCGAGATGGCAAGCCGGTGGAACGCCTTTTTTACCATGACCCCACGACCGGCCAAGCCATACCGCGTTACTCAGAGATAAATTTCTACAAGAAACAGCAGCGTGTCATCCTGCGCAACTGCGGACAAATCAACCCCGAGAGAATCGACCACTATGTTGCCCGCGGTGGTTATCGTGCATTGAGGAAGGCCTTCATCGAAATGACACCTGAGCAGGTCATCCGCGAGGTCACGAATTCCGGCCTGAGAGGCCGAGGCGGTGCTGGTTTTCCCACGGGCCGCAAGTGGGAGTTCTGCCGCAATTCCCCAGGACAAAAGAAATATGTAATCTGCAACGCCGATGAAGGCGATCCGGGCGCTTTTATGGACCGCTCTATCCTGGAAGCAGACCCTCACGCTGTTATCGAGGGGCTGAGTATTGCCGGATATGCCATAGGTGCCAACGAGGGCTATATTTACGTCCGCGCCGAGTATCCCTTAGCGGTGAGGCGAGTTCACACCGCCTTGAAGCAAGCCATAGAAAGGGGCTTCTCAGGCAAAGACATTATCGGTTCCGGCTTTGATTTCACGATTCATGTCAAGGAAGGCGCTGGGGCCTTTGTGTGCGGTGAAGAGACCGCTCTAATGGCCTCCATCGAGAGCCAACGGGGTATGCCTCGTCCCCGCCCGCCATTCCCCGCCCAATCAGGTCTAGCTGGAATGCCCACCAACATCAACAACGTAAAGACGGTGGCCTCCATTCCCATCATTATTGACCGGGGCGCCGACTGGTTCGCCGGCATAGGTACTGAGAAGAGTAAAGGGACAGCGGTTTTCGCCCTCACGGGGAAGATCGCCAACAGCGGGCTGGTGGAGGTGCCTATGGGAACGCCCTTGTCCACCATCATATTTGATATCGGGGGCGGTATCCCCCGGGGAAAGCGGTTTAAGGCGGTTCAAACAGGCGGACCCTCGGGCGGCTGCATTCCCGCCCGATTTCTCGATTCTTCTGTGGAGTACGAAACGCTGGCAAAGCTGGGGTCGATTATGGGCTCCGGCGGTATGGTAGTGCTGGACGAGACCACCTGCATGGTGGACGTGGCCAGATATTTCCTGAGCTTCACCCAGTCTGAATCCTGTGGCAAGTGCGTCCCCTGCCGTCTAGGAACCAAACAGATGCTGGAGATACTGACCAGGATTACGCAGGGCAAAGGGCGTGACGAGGACATGGACACTCTGCTCACCATAGCCAAGACGGTCAAGGAATGCTCGCTTTGCGGGCTGGGGCAGACCTGTCCCAACCCCGTTCTTACCTCTCTTGAGTATTTCAGGGATGAATATGAAACCCACATAAGGGAAAGAAAATGTGCGGCTGCCGTGTGCGATGCCCTCATGATATCGCCGTGTCAGCATACATGCCCGGTGGGAATCAATATTCCCAGATATGTGGCCCAGATTGCCGCAGGTGAGTACATAGAGGCCGTCGAGACCATCAGGGAGCGTAACCCCTTCCCTGCCATTTGCGGCCGTATCTGTCATCATCCCTGCGAGGGAAGATGTCGTCGTGGGGAACTGGACGATCCCGTAGCTATCCGGGCGCTTAAGCGATTCGCTGCCGACTGGTATTTTGACCACGTTAGCGAATTGTCTCCACCGGAGCGCTTTCCTCAG
>DUEY01000075.1 GCA_011174795.1 Dehalococcoidia bacterium | reverse complement strand
GTCACCGGTCCATTCATGGCCCAGATTCATAGGGAATCTGTCTACACCATGATTACCTGTCCTGTATTTTCGGATATCGGTAGGGCACACCCCACACACCTTTACCTTCACCAAGATATCGTCAGGACCGATATCAGGCGTATCCACTTCAACCACCCTTAGATCGTCTTTTCCGTAGAGTAATGCCGCTTTCACCTTTTCCCGCCACTCCGTTTTAACTTTGTATCGTTTTCTTTGTTTAATACGCAGGCCTGGCTAAGTCCTCGATTGCTGAGCATTATAGAATGCGATGAGGGCTTTGTCCAGAATTAGCCGGGGAGCTGTTAACCGCCAGGCTGTAGGTTGAAATCCTGCTTGGGGAGACGGAGTCCTACAAAAGAATCAGTCTTATTCTCACACCTTTTCTATGTTTTTCGTGGTCTAATAATACTTGCAGGCTTCGACTGGGACAGGCTGACGGAATATAGAGGAGCAATATGATTGTTTTAGTGGTTGATGATTCGCAGATAGTGCGGCAGAGGATAGTGGATATGGTGTCGGAAATCGTCGGGATAGATAGCGTAAGCGAAGCAGGAGACAAACACGAAGCGCTGAACCTCGCGTATAAGCTCAGGCCGGACGTACTGATACTGGATATACAGTTGCCCGACGGCAATGGCATAGATGTGTTGAAAGAAGTCAGGAAACGTGGTCTGCTTCCGATAACGATTATAGTCACCAACTACCCGTATCCGCAGTACCGTGAAAAAAGCCTGAAAGCAGGAGCACAGTTCTTTTTCGATAAATCGTCTGAGTTCTACAGAATACCCGGGGTGGTGAGACAGCTGGTTCAAAGCCACGGTAACTGAACGTTAATAACACTGTCATTAATGTCTAAACGATACAAGGAGTAGAGAGCATGGGGTCACGGAAGCGGATACTTATCATAGATGACAACAGAGAGCAGTGCAATGAAATCAACAAGGTTTTAACTTTAAACGGTTACCGGGTCATGACTTCTTCCACCGGCATCTTCGCGCCTATGTGGTGTCAGCATCTCGACTTCGACCTGGTGTTAATGGATATGCATATGCTGGAATTATGCGGCACCGTAAGCATAAAGAGGCTCAAAGATACAACCCCCGACATGCCCGTTATCATCATGACAGCGGATGCAGAGCATGTTCGTATCAAGGAGGCCTTGCGTGTAGGATGCACGGGATGTCTTCAAAAGCCACTGGATTATTCCCAACTGCTAACACTCATAGATATGAATCTTCCTAAATAGAGGGAGATACAACGAAGGCCCTGATCATAGAATGCTGGTAGGCCGTGCTGGATTCGAACCAGCGACACCCTGATTAAAAGTCAGGTGCTCTTCCCCTGAGCTAACGGCCCACCTTGCGTCGCTGTGCTGATTGTACCCAGCTATCATGCTGCTGTCAATCGAACCGACGGTGAAATAGAACGGGCTCCGGTACGCCGGAGCCCGTTTAACCTCTTGGGACGGTCAAACCGCATGTTTAACCGGCGAGAACCTGCATCGCCTCTTCCCTGTAGGCCTCCATAAGATAGGGTATGCCCGTGACCCGGGCGCATTCCTCGGTGAGGGACATGAGCTCCCGGCGGGTAATCGCGGGAATGCTGAAGCACCTCGCGCCCGCCATAAGCTGCTGCAGTCCCACCTTTATCTTCTCGCTGTAGCTGTAGATGCCGATAGCGCCCAGCGGGATGTTCTTAATCTCGCCTGCGCCGACCAGGTTCTTGACGTCCTCGTAGCAGACGAAGATCTCCTCCGGCGTTGAGCCGAACTGGCCTACCGTGTTGGGCAGCTTGCCTTCCTTCAGCCACTGGTCAATGTTCTTGCCCACCATGCCCGGAATCATCAGCGCGCGCCCCATACAGATCGCTCTGCAGAACGGCGAGCCGAGGGCGAGCGCCTTGAAGACACCGTCCTCGCTGCTGAAGGCGCCGGCGAAGGCTATATCGGGTGGACGATCCCCTTTATCGGCGAGTATCTTGCAGAAATCGTACGCCGCGGCGTGGATATAGAGACTGGGCATTCCCCATTCCTCCATCATCCGCCAGGGGCTCATGCCGGTGCCGCCGGGGGCGCCATCTATGGTAAGCAGGTCTATCCTGGCCTTCGAGCCCCACTTGACAGCCATGGCAAGCTCGCGAAGACCGTAGGCACCGGTTTTCAGGGTAACGCGCTTGAAGCCGATGTCTCTCAGGCGCCGGACTTCATTGTAGAAGCTCTCTTCGTCGATGAAGCCGAGCCGGCTGTGTCGTTCGAACTCCTTGATAGCGCCTTCTTTGAACGCTGCCTGGTTGACGGGGCTCGACGGGTCGGGGGTGACGATATAGCCGCGTTTCTGAAGCTCGAGGGCGCGTTCCAGGGTGTTGACCTTGATCTCGCCGCCTATGGACTTCGCTCCCTGCCCCCATTTCAGCTCGATGGTTTCAAGGCCGTGCTTCTTATGCACGTATTCGGCGACACCCAGTCTGGTGTCCTCGACGTTCAGCTGGACAAGCAGCTCGCCGAAGCCCTGGTGGTAGCGCCGGTATATCTCGATACGCCGGTCCATGTCAGGAGCCGAGGTGACCTTGCCGCTGGCGTCGCGCTCGAGCTTGGGGTCGATGCCGCAGACGTTCTCGCCGCAGACCAGCGTAACCCCGCTGATGGCGGCGCCGACGGCGAAATGCTCCCAGTTCTTACGCGCTATCTCGGTGGAGCCCAGCGCGCCGGTGAAGATGGGGACCTTCATCTTGACTTTGATGTCCCAGCCGTACTCCGTCTCGGTGTCTACCGAGGGGAAGGTGGCGGTATCGGGGTCGCCGACGACACCTTCGGGAAGGCCTCTGGCTCCCATGGCGTATCCCTGGATGTTGAGGTGCGAGTAGTCAACGGGATAGTCCTTGTCGCCTCCCGCGGTGATTTCGCCGAAGGGGCCGGGGTAGATAAGCTCCCTGCCGCGGAAGGTCGCCTTGAACACCTCGCAGTTTCCCGTGCAGCCGTCGAGGCAGCGGGTGCAGAGACCGCTCATAGGCACTACACTGCGGGAACGGTTGGTGGTCCTGGTGGCGTCGTTTGCGTTCGGTCGTTGCAGGTTCATTCGCTAGCTCCTTTTCTTTATTTGTTTTGTTGCGAAGGTGGGTTTATTCTATTTGACCTGATCTTGTCGAGTTACGTGGGGGAATCTGATTCCCCCTCCCTCTAACTCCCTCCCACCAGGGGAGGGAGGAATCATTCCTCTCCCTTGATGGGAGAGGCTGGGTGAGGGTGAATATAATCCTTTTAATATGATCGTTCATGGTTCGACAAGCTCACCACGAACGGTATCTGGGATATATTTGCTGTATATTGCCTCCTCAATGTGTGCTTTTTTACAATAGCTTGTCTACCATAGCTGCGACATAATTGGCTATGGCGGGGGCGCTGGTAAGCCCCGGCGACTCGATGCCGATGAGGTTTATCAGCCCCGGCAAGCCCCTGTCCCCTTCGTGGCTGATGACGAAATCCCTGAAATCCTCTCCGGGGCCCTGGAGCTTTGGCCTGATACCTGCCATCTCCGGCTCAAGGTCGTCATACTCGATGAAGGGGAGGAACGCTTTTACCGAGTCGTGGAAAACGCCTTTATTCGATTCATCGACGCTGTAGTCTATCTCATCTACATACTGCGCACTGGGCCCCAATCGCATTCTCCCGTCGACATCGAAGACGTTATGGATTCCTTTCCCCCCAGTAGCAGGGTCCGGCAAAGGATATATAAGCCTTTTAACCAGACCCTGTTTGCTGCTGCTGACGCTGAAGTATTCCCCCTTGCAATAGTGCAGCCTGTATCCCGCTTCATCTATGTCTATACCCGCAAGCTGGGCTACCTCATCGGCGTGCAAGCCGCCACAATTGATTACAACTCCGGTTCTCACGCTCGAGGTCCCCGTACTATCCTCTATCACCAAATCGTAGCCGTCGGGAAGCTTCTCTATCCCCACGACCTTTGACTTGTATGCTATCTCGGCCCCTTTCTCCTTTGCACCGTTGAGGAAGTATCTCATCAATGCGTGGGAGTCTACGGTACCGGTCGAAGGCGAGGAGATGGCGGCAACCGCCTCCACGTTCGGTTCCAGCTCCTTGACCTTCTTCCGTGGGAGCAACTCCAGCCCTTTGACCCCGTTCCTCCTCCCCTGATCCAGCAGTTCCTCCAGCCTACCGACCTCCTCGTCAATGGTGGCAACCATAAGCTTGCCCGTCTTTCTACAGACGATACCGTGTTTCTCGCAGAGCTCGTAAAGCATGGCGTTACCGGCAACACATGTCTCAGCCATCAGCGAACCTTCGGGCCAGTGTATGCCCGCGTGGATTGTCTCGCTGTTCCTGCTGCTTGACTCCAGGCCGAAGGTCTCGTTTTTCTCCAGTATGTAGACTTCTCTGCCCTTACCCGCTACCCGGGCAGCTACAGCCAGCCCTATCACACCGGCTCCGATGATGGTAATCACGACTGGTTCCACATCGCCACGCTAGATCGCTACCGGGATTCCCTTCTCTTTGAGGTACTGCTTGGCCTGCTGTATCGATATCTCCCCGAAATGGAACACCGAGGCCGCCAGGACGGCTGACGCCTTCCCCACAGCAACCCCTTCGTAGAGGTGCTCAAGCGTGCCCGCTCCTCCGGAAGCAGTAACCGGTATGGAGACAGCCTCGGCGACCGACCTGGTCATCTCCAGGTCATAGCCCTCCTTGGTGCCGTCGGCGTCCCTGCTGGTGAGCAGAATCTCTCCCGCGCCCAGCTCCTCCACCTTCTTCGCCCACTCCACGAGGTCGAGCCCTGTTCCCTCGGTACCGCTCTTAATCACCACCTCCAGGCGGGGCAGGCCGCTCCCGGGAGGGTTCTTTCTACCATCGATGGCGACCACGAGCTTCTCTTTACCGAATTCTTGAGAAGCCTCTCTGATGAGTTCGGGGTTCTTCACGGCGGCGGTGTTGATAGATACCTTGTCCACGCCCAGGTCGAACAGCTCCTGCATATCACCGATGCTTGAGATGCCGCCGCCCACGGCGAAGGGTACGGTAACCACATCGCAGACCTTTTTCACCCACTCAAGCCGGGTCTTCCTGTTCTCCACGGTGGCGAAGATATCGAGAAAAACGAGCTCATCCGCTCCCTCCCGGCAGTAGGCCTGCGCTGCCTCCACGGGGTCGCGGGCGTCCCTGAGGTTGACGAAGTTCACTCCCTTGACCACTCTCCCCTCCTTCACATCAAGACAGGGTATGATTCTGACCTTATCCATTCACAGCTCCTTGAACTCGATCAAATCCTGGTATTCCATTACGGTGCTCATGGCGAAGTTCTCCGCCTCGATGCCGGCTTCCTCGGCAGCGGCTACCGGATTCATCCCCCCGAGGAGAATAATCCCTATCCTGTTGAGCTCAACGGGGATTTCACAAACGGGCTCGCTGGTGTTGCCCATGACCAGCATGCCCCTCAATCCGGCTTCCTGGAGACTGGCTACGACCTCCTCCGCAGTCTCGCGGCAGAGGGCCGGTATCTCACGAAAGTTGGCCAATATCTTGCCGTTTCCTCTTCTGACGACCTCCCTCACGGAGGTCATCTTGGCTCTGATGAATACCTCTGAAGGGTCCAGGGACGAGCCGGAATAGTGGATGAGCTCCACGAAGCGGAAGGGTTTACGGTTCTGCATCTGGAGGATGCCGCCGAAACGCGAGTCCATGGGGACACCGGCCTTAAGCAGGGCGCCGTTGATGGCGATGCTGCAGACGGTAGCGAATCCTATCTGGCCATCGGGGACGGTAACATCGCCCAACTGCTCTCCCTCGGAAGCCACAGCAACGAGCTCGCTTACGCAGAGACCGCCATCGAAAGCGGGCTTCATCAAATCGAGCGCTTTGCTGAACTTCTGCTTGGGGAAGAACGAGATGTTTACGGGGATGTCGCCGCGGCGGTTACGGTAATCGAACTTGGTGCGAAATGCGAGCAGCTCTATCTTGGAGATGGCTAAGCCGACCTTGTACTCGACGAGGGCGCTGTTGAGCTCCTCCTGCCCCTGCTCGGTGAGCAGTCTGCCATCCCGGCCGACAAGGTGTGTCAAGCCGCGCTCATCCATCAGCTTGAGGTGGTACCGTACCGCCCTTTCGCCCAGCTCTACCCCGTGGTCCTTCAGGCGGTGGGCGATGACTCTTGCGCCCACCGGGTCCTGGGATTCACTGAGGACCTTCAGGATAGAGAGCACCTTTCTCTTGACGTCTTGCGTTTGAAAGCTCATAAAAAAGCTCCTGATGCGGATTGAGATACGGCAGGAGGAAACTGTTTGCCTATCGTTTGCCTATTATAATTTGGCCGGGAAATGCTGTCAACCGATTTATGAGCGTGGATTTGGCATCTGGATGGTGAGGAATATCGAGGTTCTCTGCGGTCACTTTAAGCTTTATCTGTTAGCGGCCTTGCGTCGATGACCAGGTCTTCGCCGCTGCGGTATGTCTTGACGAGGGACAGTTTCAGGGCACGGCTGACGTCCGGTATGCCCAGATCGCCCACCGCATCGGTTCCCGCTCCCATGAGCTTCGGCGCCACGATGACAACAAGCCTGTCTGCGAGTTTGCGGCGGATAAATGAGGTGATGATTGCCGCTCCACCTTCAACGAGGATGGAGGAGATGTTCCTCTCGCCCAGCTTACTGAGCAGGTCTTTTAAATCGACCTCTCCCTCTCCACCCTCACTGACATTCAGAACCTCGATACCTTTCTGCTTCAGGGATGACAGTTTCCCCCGGTCGGCACAGGAGGTGGCTGCTATAAGCGTAGGTGCGGTCTCCTGCTCCTGCAGGACCTTCGATTTCGGCGGTATCCTCAGCCCGCTGTCGACGACGACGCGGAGCGGGCTTCTTCCCCTCACCAGGCGTACGGTTAGACGGGGGTCGTCTGCCAGAACGGTCCCCGCGCCGACCAGGACAGCATCATGGTGGCTGCGGAGCTTATGAGCCAGTTTCAATGACGGCTCGGAGCTTATCCACCGTGAGTCTCCGCCGGCGCTGGCTATCCTCCCGTCGAGCGTCTGTGCGAACTTGAGGGTGACGAATGGCATTCCGGTTTGAATGTGCTTGAAATAGACCTCGTTGAGCCGCTGGCACTCTTCGCCCAGTACCCCGACCGTTGTCTCGATGCCCCGCTTTTTAAAAGCTTCGATGCTCCTGCCGTTGACCTGGGGATTCGGGTCAGCGGTTCCGATAACAACCCTGCCCAGCTTGTATTTCAGGAGCTCATTGAGGCAGGGAGGGGTCTTCTTCCCGTGGTGGCAGCAGGGCTCGAGGGTAACGTAGAGGGTTGCGCCGTTTATCTCCGTTTTGGCATCCTCAATGGCGTTGACCTCGGCATGGCTGCCGCCGTAGCGCCTGTGGTAGCCCTGGCCGATTATCGTGCCATCCCTGACAAACAACGCTCCCACCATGGGGTTGGGGCTGGTCTTCCCCAGGCCCCTGCGAGCGAGGGACAGGGCCTTCCTCATGAAGTAGTCGTCGTTTAATTTCTGTGTTACCACCTCTTAGCCTCGAACAATGATATGCGCTGTGCTCAGTATACCTGCTTGGCAGCGTACGTCAACCACAGCTCAGGCGGAGTTGCGCAAAGCCGGACGGGCGCACCAGCGTGCTGTCAGGAGCCGCAGAATCGAAATCTGGCGGCTCTTTGAGCTCGACAAGGGATTGCTATTCCATGAGGTAATGCACCCCAAAATGGGCAGGAAGGGTAGAGGGCAATGGGTCGAAAGTAAGATTGCCCGAATTGCCTGTCGGGTATATAATAAAAACAGTATAAACGGTGTGTTCTGCCCAATAGAACGCTGTAGAAGGAGGTGGGAGATGAGGAGGAGTTCTGTTCTGGTTCTGACCTCCGTTACGCTTCTGGCTATCGTACTTGTCCTGGTTTCAGCGTCGCTGGCTCAGCCGCCGGCGAGTGCAGCCGCTAACCTGGTCCAGAATCCGGGATTTGAATTGCCGGCTACTACTGAGCACGATCCTCCATCTAACTGGACAGCTTATCTCGTCACCGACCCGGAGCGGGATGTGTCTCCCAATGTGCACTCGGGAACCTACTCCGCATATCTCCACAACAACGGCGCAAATTACACTCAGGTGAATACTGTCGCCGTGTCAACCATCTACAAGTTCGAAGCCTACTCCATGGCCAACGCCGCTGCCACTGAAATCATTAGAATAGATATTCGCGCGGCTAATGGCACAATCTTGGACACGCATACCTGGAGCGGTACCAACCACGGCTGGGAGAGGAAACTGAGATATATTACTACCTCTTCGGACGCATGGGATGCTTTGATTACGCTGAAAGTCACCGGCGGTGGTAGCCCGGAGGCTTGGTTCGATGACCTTGTGCTGGAGGAGAAAGTCTCCACCAGTTGCTTCATCGCCACGGCAGCACACAGCCCCTCCGATCCCAGCGTGCAGACCCTGCGCGACTTCCGCGACCGGTATCTGGTGACCAACCCGGTGGGTCGTGCCCTGGTGTCGGCGTACTACGCGGTAGCGCCGCCGATAGCCGCTTTCATAGATGAGCACCCCGCGTTGAAACCGGTGGTGAGGGTCGCTCTGATGCCGGCGGTCGCGGTAAGCACCGTCGTCCTGAGCACGACGCTGGTTCAGAAGCTCGCTATGCTCGGCGGGTTGACGCTGGTGTTTTCAGCGACGGCTGTGTGGTTGAGAAGGAGGGCTGTCCGGGAAAAAGTGCGAGTTTAACGGCGTTATAAAGGTTTGAATCATAGTCGGGGCTGGCTCATGCCGGCCCCGATTACTATTCCTAGTCAGTTCACCTCTGGCGTACATCGCCGGTCGTACTTGTGCTGTTCACTGACGGTATCTATAATACTAGCCACAGATACTTCCGGCAGTCCCCCGTAAAGGCGACGCATTGAAAGCGGCGAAAAAGCTCCCCTGGATAATTCTGGCGATTCTGGCTCTGGCAGCCTTCCTCAGGCTATACAATCTGGGCAATGAAAGCCTGTGGCTCGACGAAGCGGTTAACGTGCTTCTGTGTAAAGAAGGTCCCGGCTCGGTTATCGATGTATGTGTTGACGACGGTGTCCATCCCCCTTTTTACTTTCTTCTGCTGAATCTCTGGATACTCATCTTCGGACAAAGCGAGGTCGCTATACGATTACTGTCGGCACTCCTGGGAATTATAGCTGTGTTTCTCACCTACAAGGTGGGGTGTGAGGTCTTTAACCGCAGAGTCGGCTTGATAGCGAGCCTTTTTCTGGCGATATCCTCTTTCGCCGTCTATTATTCGCAGGAAGTCTTGCCGTACAGCATGCTCCTGGTGCTGACACTGCTGTCGTTCATCCTCTTCCTGAGAGTATTAAGGGCGGAGAAGCCGCAGAAAACGCATTTCCTTTTCTATGCATTAGTGAATGTCCTGCTCTGCTACACACATCTGTTCGGCGTCTTTACCGTCGGTGCTCAGGTTCTCTACTACCTGTTCTACAGGCGAAGATATGCCAAAGCGCGACGTGTGTTCTGGGGAACGCAGGCGGTTACCCTTGCTTTTTTCTCGCCCTGGATTTATGTACTGGTGACCAATGGCATCCTGGGGGATACTGCGGGGGGGCTGGCGTGGATACCCGAACCGTCGTTCAGCGTAATTAACAGTATTACCAGGGCACTCACCGGAGCCGGTTTTATAGAGAAAGCATGGGGAGCGTTCCTCATGTGGTTCTTCCTTTCCCTGTGTCTGGCAGGTGTTTTCTACTTCCCCAAAGCCCTGCAATGGCGGGGTTCGGGCGAAGAAGTGCAAAATACCGGGAAGCCGCCTCTAGCAAGTCTGTTTGCAGGACCTATGATAGTCCTGGTGCTGCTGTGGTTGCTCTTCCCCTTCTTTCTATCACTGATTCTTTCCTTCGCGTACAAGCCGATGATGGTGGATAGATACCTGATCGGTGTCATACCTGCTCTGTGTCTTCTGGCGGCGTGTGGGATAGAGAATGTAGCTTCCTTTATCGGCGTCGGTGGTTTACGCGCGAAAGTGACAGCGGTCATGCTTATCGCCATCGTCGCGGCTGTATCGCTGGTAGGTTTGCACTCATACTACGTAGACTATCATAAGCTCGATTGGAGAGCAGCTACGGCGTTTATCGAGCAGGATGCGCAGCCCGGCGATGCCATCGTATTCTACCCCGATTATGAGCACTGGCCTTTCGACTACTACTACGAGGGAGAGCATGAGCTAGCGGTAATATCATATAAGGAAATATTAGAGGATGAAGGGGCGGCTGCCGTTAATGAAAGGCTCTGGCTGGTTCAACTGCCCGCAAGTGCTAACAGGGACATCAACGTACAGCGTGAGCTTTACTACCGCTTCGGTGATGAGGCACTGATACGCAGGGGCATATTCGAACCCCTGGTGGTATATCTGTTTGATATATAGTCCACAAGCTTTATAAGCCGGCGCACCGTGCTCACTAGTCCCGGTAGAACCGCCCCAGGAGCATAGCGATTGCCACGAGGAGAACACCGACGATGGCCTGCGTTTCCGAAAATGGTTCACCGATGCTGAAGAAGATGAGCCCGGCTCCGGTCACGACAAGCAGTGCATAGACTATTGACACTATGTTCATATCTCGTCTTCCTCCGGTTCTAAGTTCACCATATGGCGATAGAGTGCTATTCGACTGAGGTAACTATACTACCATAAAGATGCCAGCGGGACAAAAACACCGGGATTCGAGGGTGATAGTATTCAAAGACAGCCCAGCTTGACAGCTATGGGCAGCGTGTTATCATCAGCCAGGCAGAGATGAAGATTATAATTGCGCCCCAATCTTTCAAGGGAAGCCTCAGTGCGCCGGAGGCGGCGCGGGCCATGGCTCTGGGGGTCGGGCGTGTCCTCCCCGATGCCGAGATGGTGCTGGTGCCCATGGCCGACGGTGGAGAGGGGACGGTTGAGGCCCTGGTAGACGCTACCGGAGGCAGGATGATAAAGGCTGAGGTAACGGGGCCGCTCGGGGAGAGGGTCAAGGCCGGGTGGGGAATTCTGGGCGACGGGGTAACCGCTGTGATTGAGATGGCGGCGGCTTCGGGCATCACGCTGATTCCGCCGCAGAGGCTGAATCCCCTGGTTGCGACCACCTTTGGTACCGGCGAGTTGATCCGTGAGGCACTTGATAACGGCTGCCGCAAGCTGCTCATCGGCATCGGCGGCAGCGGTACCAACGATGGCGGTGCCGGGATGGTGCAGGCCCTCGGCGTGAGTCTGCTGAATGACCGGGGAAAGGAGCTGCTACGGGGCGGTGCTGCGCTGGCAAAGCTGGCAAAGATTGATATGTCCGGGCTGGACAGCCGGCTGGCTGAATGTCAGATTGAAGCGGCGTATGATGTCAATAATCCGCTGTGCGGCGAGTCAGGGGCCTCGATGGTATACGGCCCGCAAAAGGGGGCTACTGCGGAGATGGCCCGGCAGCTGGACTCGGCGCTGGCGCACTATGCGAAGCTGATTGAAAGCACGCTGGGCGTTGATGTCATGAACCTGCCTGGCGCGGGGGCTGCCGGGGGGATGGGAGCGGGGCTGGCAGCATTCCTGGGGGCGAGGCTGCTGCCGGGTATGGACATCGTCAGTGAGGCTGTGGGACTGGAGGAACGTCTGAGGGGCGCGTCGCTGGTGCTCACCGGTGAGGGCAGAATAGACGGACAGACGCTGTTCGGCAAGGTTGTGGCGGGTGTTGCCGCCAGGGCGAAGGCGCTTAACGTTCCGGTGGTAGCGATAGTGGGTGAGATAGCCGGAGGCGGCGAGGTCTTCGGGCAGGGGATAGACGCGGTATTGTCTATAGTGCCGGGTCCGATAAGCCTGGAGCGGGCTCTGTCCGACGGTGCGGAACTGGTCTCGGATGCCACAGAGAGGGCACTGAGGCTGATAATGATACGGCTGGATGGTTGACCACCCTCTGTTTGGAGTATGAGGCAGGAACCCCTGTGCGTGCAGGTTCTACGGAGGGCGATTAAGACGCTGCTGGCAGATTCGATACCCGACACGATTATACAATAGCGATTATTGGCGCCTACAAAACCTTTTAACTCCCAGACTAAGTAACCCATAAGGCCAGGTGAGAGGGATAGCCATCACGTAAAGTTCCAACACAAGTGGACTATAACAGAATCCGGTCAGCCTACTTGCCATATTAAAATGCCAGGAATATTTCTTTCTCCACAGAGTATCGAATTTAGCCGGATTCCCCTCTGCAATAGCCTCAGCTGCAAGTTCCGCCGACCAAAGCGCATAACGTATACCTTCCCCAGAAATCGGGGCTACATGTCCGGCTGCGTCACCGATAAGAATCCAGTTCTTTCCCGAACATGGGATTTTGTAGAAGGCGGGGTCTGTTACTATCGGTATCAGTGCTCCGAAGCGAGAAATCTTCTCAATATTAGGGCAGTACTCTGCAATAAACTCTTCCATGAGCTTTTTCAGTTTCCCGGCATGTCTCAACTCTACACCAATCCCGATGCTTGAATGAGTTTCCCGTGGAATTATCCACGCATAACCGGTATACCCTCTTATGAATTTTACGACGTTGTAGTCTCTCTCTACACCTCTGGCAAAGTAGCCGGCACAGGCAGCCAGGTTTTCCCTCGGGATAGGACCAATGGTCTTCCTGCGCACCACACTGTTCACCCCGTCGGCTCCCACAATCAATTTCGAACGATACTCCCCGTCCCGCGTCCTGACAATCCAGCAATCCGCTTCCTCCTCTATTCCGACAACTCTTCTCTCTATTAGCTTTGCACCGTTATCCGTAGCATTTTGTAGTATATATTTATCAAGACACTCTCTCGATACATTCATAATCGTTTTCCCATAAAACACGGATTCTCTACCACTTGGTGATATGAACTTTGTCTTATCGACAAACCTATATGAACCGGGAACGTCTCTCAACAGCGGGAATCTCTTAAGCACAGGAGCAGGAACACCTCCCCCGCAGGGTTTTTCACGTGGGTGTGAATCATCGAAAACGGTAGCATAGATACCCTTCCTCGCCAGGCAGTAGCCCAAATACGCACCAGCTGCCCCGCCTCCGACGATAGCGATATCCTCAACGATTTCACGCATTATCTCTTGCTTGTGCAGGATGCAATCAAAGCCTATGGAGTTAGGGGGCTTATCTCTAGATTAGGAGTCACACCTGCGTATATCTCGATGATTGCCCGTGGCAAAAGAAAGTCGACGTTAAAAGTTTTAAAAAACAAACGAGCGGGTGATGGGATTTGAACCCACGACTCTTTGCTTGGGAAGCAAATACTCTACCACTGAGTTACACCCGCAGGGTGGACTTCATTATAGTCAGCGGGATAAAAGCTTGTCAATATCGACTTTTCCCCATACCATAGGGGCTGTCTAGTATCTTGGACGCGTTAAGGATATGACGGTGAACTCAAGTAAAGACACACTCCTGTCCCGTTTCGAGGGCTGCATGGTAGGTCTGGCGGTCGGCGATGCGCTGGGGGCTGTGGTGGAGGGGATGAGCAGCGCGGAGATAAAGCGCAGGTACGGGCGGATTACCGAGATGCTTGGCAGCGGCTGGCACGGTTTGCCGCCTGGAGGTTACACCGACGATACTGCCATGATGCTCTGCATCGCACGCAGCATCGTGGAGAAGGGACGCTTCGAGCCACGGGATGTTGCTATAAAGTTCCTCGGGTGGTTCGACGCGGGCCCTGTGGGAATAGGGCGCACTACCTGGATCGCCCTCTCGGCGATGAAGAGCGGCGCTTCCTGGGATGAGGCGGGAAAGATAGCGCATGAAAGGCTCGGCGGGATGTCAGCGGGGAACGGCAGCATCATGCGCTGCGCTCCCATCGGGCTGCTCGATTTCAGGCACCGCGAAAGGCTGGTAAAGGACAGTATCGATAGCTCCAGAATTACACACTGGGACGACCAGGCCTGCTGGGGAGCGGTGGCGTTGAATATGGCGATTGCGGAGATACTGAGGGGCGAGCGGGGCAATCTGCTCTCGACAATAAGAGACAGGATAGAGCAGCCGGAGGTCAGCAGGGCCCTTGATGAGGTTTCCCGGCTCAATCCCAGGGAACTGGAGCCATCGGCTTACGTTCTCGATACGCTTAAGGCTGCCCTCTGGTGCTTCCTCACTACAACCTCCTTCGAGAACGCCGTGGTGACAGCGGTGAACCTGGGTGGAGATACCGATACGGTGGGGGCAGTGTGCGGGGCGCTGGCAGGTGCAAGCTACGGAATCCAAGCTGTCCCCTGCAGGTGGCTGGAACCGCTTCAGGACAGGGATGAGATACTGGGGCTGGCACGGGGG
Source organism: Dehalococcoidia bacterium (assembly GCA_011174795.1). Taxonomy (GTDB): domain Bacteria; phylum Chloroflexota; class Dehalococcoidia; order SZUA-161; family SZUA-161; genus W281. The sequence continues at coordinate 4,669 of DUEY01000075.1, read as the reverse complement.
ATATACGAGCTCGCCGTGGTCTAGACCAGCCCTGCGGATGCGCTGAATCCGCCGCAGACGAACAGGCACTGTCCCGTGATGTACGATGCCTCGTCGCTGACCAGAAACAGGACGGCGTTGGCAACATCAATCGGGTCTCCGATACGGCGCAGCGGTATCTTCTCCTGTAAGCGCTCGCGAACTTCGGGCGTTGTCTCCTGCTCAAGCAACTGGGTGTGTATACTAGCCGGGCCAACAGCGTTCACATTTATGTTGTAAGGGCCCAGTTCCGTGGCTAGCCCTCTGGTGAAACCTATCACTCCCGTTTTGGCGGCACCGTAATGGACCATGGCGGGGCTTCCCGTGAGGCCGAGAATCGAGGATATGTTGAGGATCTTGCCGTAGCGGCGTTCTTTCATGTGAGGGATAACCGCCCGACAGCAGAGGAAAACCCCTTTCAGGTTAACATCGTGTGTCCGGTCCCATAGCTCATCTGCCATACCGTTAATTTTGTCTGATATGCAGATACCGGCGTTGTTGACCAGGATATCCACCGTGCCGAAGCGGGATATTACCTGTTTAACGGCCGTATCCACCTCTGCTGACTTGGAGACGTCGACCTCAAGCGCTAGAGCCTCGCTGCCAGCCTTCTCTATTTCCTGAGCGGTATTCTGGGCTCCCTCGATGTCGATGTCGAGGATGGCGACCCTGCTGCCCTCCTCGGCGAGACGGATGCAAATAGCCTCCCCGATACCAGCGGCGCCGCCGGTTACGATGGCTACCCTGTTTTCCAGTCGCATAGCTGCGTTACTCCTTATATAATCAGGATATTTTACCTCGACAGATTATAGCACAGCCCGGTCGCAGCAGGGCAGGTTGGAGCATCTGTTCCCGCACACCTCTCTTAGTCGACCGCTGCCTCTGTGGCGTGCTTCGCCAGCACGCTCTTCAGGTATTGGCCCGTTTGTGAGGACTCGACGTGGGTTATTTCCTCGGGCGTCCCTGCGGCGACCACCCAGCCCCCGCGGTCGCCCCCGCCGGGGCCAAGGTCGATGATATAGTCAGCGCACTTTATCAGGTCGAGGTGGTGCTCGATGAGTATCACCGTATTCCCCGCATCGACAAGCCGCTGCAATACCCGGAGCAGTGCGGCGACATCTTCGAAAGAGAGGCCGGTGGTGGGCTCGTCGAGTATGTAGAGCGTCCTGCCCGTGGAGCGGCGTGAAAGTTCGGAGGCAAGCTTGACCCGCTGTGCCTCGCCGCCGGAGAGGGTGGTAGCGGGCTGCCCCAGGCGGATATAGCCCAGACCCACGTCCCTCATGGTAGAGAGCTTTGCCTTGATAGCGGGGAAGTGCTCGAAGAAGGAATATGCCTCCTCGACGCTCATCTGGAGCACCTCGGCGATGTTCTTGCCCTTGAAGCGAATCTCCAGGGCCTCGCGGTTGTAGCGCTTGCCCTTGCAGACCTCGCAGGGAACGGTGACATCGGGAAGGAACTGCATCTCGATTTGAGTATAGCCCTCGCCGCCGCATGCCTCGCAGCGCCCACCCTTGACGTTGAAGGAGAAGCGTCCCGGCGGGTAGCCCCTCATCCGTGCCTCGGGAACAGTGGAGAACAGCTCGCGGATGGGCGTGAAGGCGCCGGTATAGGTGGCGGGATTGGAGCGGGGGGTGCGCCCGATGGGCGACTGGTCGATATTCACCACCTTGTCGATATGCTCGACGCCTAAGATATCGTCACACTCGCCGGGAAAATCCCTTGCTTTATAGAGCACCTGCGCAAGCTTCCTGTGCAGTATCTCGTCTATCAGTGTGCTCTTGCCGCTGCCGGATACGCCCGTTACACAGACGAACAGCCCCAGCGGTATCGGAACGTCTATATTGCGGAGGTTGTGCTGCCGTGCTCCTTTAATCAGCAGGTGCTTTTCGGAGTTGGCGCGACGTTTCTGTGGTAAAGGAATCTCCCTGGCGCCGCTGAGATACTGCCCGGTAAGCGAATGAGGGCTGGACATAATGTCATTAAGCGTCCCGCTGACTACCACCTGACCACCGTGCTCCCCGGCTCCCGGGCCCATGTCTATGATATGGTCGGCGGCGCGCATCATGGCTTCGTCGTGCTCAACGATGAGCAGGGTGTTGCCGAGGTCTCTCAGCCGCTTTAATGTCTCGATGAGGCGGGAGCCATCTGCTGGATGGAGCCCAACGGTGGGCTCATCGCAGATGTACAGGACACCCATAAGCCCGCTTCCGATCTGGGTCGCCAGCCGGATTCGCTCCGCCTCCCCGCCGGAGAGGCTGCCCGCTACCCGATCCAAAGTCAGGTAGTCGAGGCCGACGTTCATCATGAAGCCCAGGCGCGCTCGTATCTCCTTCAGAATCTGGCGTGCTATAAGCTGCTCCCTCTCGCCGAGAACGGGCTTGTGCCCGTCATCCGCCGAGCCGTCGAGCTTCCTGGTCCACTCGAGGGCTCGCTCGATGGACATCGAGGTTACCTGCGATATGTTCAATTCGTCAACGGTAACAGCCAGCGATTCGGGCTTGAGACGCTGTCCCTTGCAGTCGAGGCAGGGCTTGGCTCTCATGTAGCGCTCTATCTCGCCGCGTACGTAGTCAGACTCAGTTTCACGGTGGCGCCGTTCCAGGTTGGGAATAACACCCTCAAAGTAGGTGTCCCACTCGTAGAACTTGCCGAGCTGGGTCTCATGCTTCACAGTCAGTGTCTGGCTGCCGCTGCCGTAGAGGATAGTGTCGAGTTGCTCCGGGGTCAGGTTTTTCACCGGCACGTGAGTTGAGAAGCCGTACCTGCGGGCGACGGATTCCAGCATGCTGGTATACCAGGGGGTCATAGAGCCAGACCGGGACCAGGGACGGACAGCGCCCTCAGCAATACTCAGCTCTTTATTGGGTATAACCAGCTCGGGATCCATCTCCAGCTTCATTCCCAAGCCGGTACATGCCGGGCAGGCACCGTGGGGGCTGTTGAAGCTGAATGTTCGCGGCGCGATCTCTCCGAGGCTGATGCCGCAGTAAACACAGGCGAAATGTTCTGAGAACAGGAGTTCCTCCCCGTCCACGACCGATACCAGCACCACTCCCGCACCCAGTTTCAATGCCGTCTCAACGGAGTCAGAAATGCGCCCTGTCTGCTCCTCATCAGCGATGACCAATCGGTCGACGACGGCCTCTATGGTGTGCCGCTTGAATTTGTCCAGGTCGAACTCATCTGAGAGGTCGTGAATCCTGCCATCGACGCGCACCCTGACGTACCCGGCCTTCCGCAGGTCCTCGAATACCGCCTGATGCTCTCCTTTACGGTCCTTTATCAGCGGCGCCATGATCATAAAGCGTGTGCCTTGAGGTAGCTCAAGTATGGCGTCCACAATCTGCTGTACAGTCTGGCGCGTTATCTCGCGGCTGCACTTGGGGCAGTGGGGATGGCCGACGCGGGCGAAGAGCAGCCTGAGGTAATCGTAGACCTCGGTCACGGTGCCCACGGTGGACCTGGGGTTGCGGCTGGCGCCCTTCTGGTCTATGGAGATGGCGGGGCTCAGCCCCTCGATATAGTCCACGTCGGGCTTCTCCATCCTCCCCAGGAACTGGCGGGCATAGGCGGAAAGCGACTCGATATAGCGGCGCTGTCCCTCAGCGTAGATAGTATCGAAAGCCAGCGAGCTTTTTCCCGAGCCGGAGACCCCGGTGATGACCACGAAGCGGTCGCGGGGGATGGTGACGTCGATATTCTTCAGGTTGTGCTCGCGGGCGCCCCGAACGATGATGGCATCAAGAGGCATATCTCAATCCCTGTAAAATAGGCTAATAGTTTATTGTAGCACACAATTTAGGGTCAAAAAAGGGTGATAGGGTAGGTTTCATGGGGGGTAATAACGGAGGGGCGACCCGCCATTGGCGGGTCGCCCCTAAAAAATGTAATAGCGAATCGTGGTCAGCCGACGACTGCTTTGCCAATCAGCAGCCTGGCTATGATCATCTTCTGAATCTGCGGCGTGCCATCGCCCATCTGGTAGCCGAGGACATCCCTCAGCCGCGTCGAGATCATATGCTCGGTGCTGTAACCGGGATGCCCGATGATTACCATCATATCCTTGATGCACTGTATCGAGACCTCTACGCTGAACCACTTGGCCATGGAGGACTCGACGGTATGCATCTGGTTCTGGTCCTTGAGCCACAGGGTGCGGTAGCAGAGCATCCTCGCTGCCTCGATCAAGGTGTGATGTTCGGCTATCTGGAAGGACACGCCCTGGTAGGCGGCTATGTTCTTGCCGAACGCCTTGCGTTCCTTAGACCATTCCATGGCATCCTGGAGCGATGCCTGGGCCCTGGCCAGGCATGTCAGGGCGACGATAATGCGGAGCCAGTCGAGGGTGCCCATGACAGTATAGAAACCCATCCCCTCCTCACCTTCGCGGTACTTCGCCGGCACGCGCACGTCGTCGAAGGTCACGAAGCTGGGGTACAGCCCCGCGTTGCCCATCCAGGGAAGACTGGTTATGGTTACGCCGGGGAGGTCAACCGGTATCCAGAAGAGGCTGATACCTTTGAACCCCGCGCTGGGGTCGGTCTTGGTGGAGATCGAGACGGCGTCAGCTATGGTAGCGCCGGGAAGGGGGGTTTTCTCGCCGTTGATGATGTAATCGTCACCATCGCGAACAGCCTTGGTTACGATACCG
>DUEY01000074.1 GCA_011174795.1 Dehalococcoidia bacterium | reverse complement strand
TGAGGAAATGCTGTATACCGAGTGGGATTGGACGCATGTCGAGGCAACAGGCCGCGCTGCTCAGAGAGCATATGATGAGGCGGGGATAAAGAATCCGCGGGACGAGATAAGTATGGCCGAGGTACACGATTGTTTTTCCATCACCGAGGCTGTAACCATGGAGGACTTGCAGTTCAGTCCGCGGGGCAAGGTGAAAGATGATATTATAGGCGGCCGCTTCAATCTGGATGGGGCGCAGCCGGTTCAGCCTGATGGCGGGCTCAAGTGCTTCGGCCATCCTGTCGGCGCATCGGGGCTGCGTATGATTTATGAGATGTACAAGCAGCTTCAAGGGAAGGCAGGTGACCGTCAGATAAAGGACCCGAAGTTCGGGCTTACCCATAACATGGGGGGTATTCCCTCGGTAAATATAGTCAGCGTTCTTATCGTGGGGCTTTAGCCCTGCGAAAAGCTACCAGGCAGACGTTCCGCCGTCGATACAGATTGTCTGCCCTGTTATATAGCTGGAGGCCTCCGAAGCCAGGAAAACAACTGCTCCCTTTACCTCGTCTTCACTTCCTATTCTACCCATAGGTATCCAGCGGAGCATATTCTCACCAGTACGCTCGATCAGCGTGTTCGTCAGGCGTGTAGCGAGGAATGAAGGAGCAACGCAGTTGACGCGAATATTGTGTACCGCCCATTCTACAGCAAGTTGCTTGGTCATAATGACTATTGCTGCCTTGCTTGCCTGATAACCTAAGAACTGCCCGGATTTCGGGTCTACAGCGTCGATGCCGACGGTGGATGAGATGTTAATGATATTGCCGCTCTTCTGCTTTTTCATCTCCCTGCCCACTTCCTGACAGCAGATGAATGTCCCCCTGGCGTTGATATTCATGGTGTAGTCCCACCGGTCCAGCGTTATCTCCTCTGGTGGTGACGCCCAGACTACACCGGCGTTGTTCACCAGAATATCGATCCTGCCCCATTTCTCCAGAGCTTGGGCCACCATTTTTTTTACATCCTCGACCTCGCTGATATCGGCTACTACGGGTATGCATTCGATACCCATATCTGCCAGTTCCTGCTGTGTGGGAAGCAGCCATTCCTCGCGGCGGGCGGTTATTGCTACTCTGGCGCCAGCCTCGCCCAGTCCTATGGCTATCTGCTTGCCCAGACCTCTCGAGCCGCCGGTAACTATCGCTACCTTATCTGTTAGATCGAACAACTCTCGAATATGCATCAGTAACCCTCCACTGGCGGGCGGTTAATCCTCGATTCCCGCCAGTCGTTTGATAATCTTCTTCCTCTCCTCGAAATCGTAGTTGCCCAGAATGGCAATGGTCTCCATTACGGGTGAGCCACCGCCGTGTACATCGGCAACCTGCCAGACCCCGGCCCATGAGGATGCCAGATAGTCTGAAAGTGTCCGTTGCAGGCGATGCATGTTCTCAGCGGATACATTGGGATTCCTCATCGTGTATTTATTGACCAGAGGCCCGATCTTGGGATCGAAGTAGTCTGCCTCGAAGGGCATAGTAACCGGGAATCCGCCGGCAACATCGGCCATCATGCCCCATGCGTCGTAGGTATTCTCACCGGCGAGACGCCGGCCGACATTACAATAGATGACCCCCGGTACCTGGGTTCCTGAAGATGATATTGTGGACTCCACCGCGCCGGCGATGCCTGCCGCATAGACGAGCTCCGCTACTCCCGCCAAGTGGGCAAGCTTCTCACGGATGTGAGACTTCTTCTCCACCCCGTAATACTCGGCGGTGAGGGCTATCAGGCCCATAATGATGTCCTCTACCGCTGGCTTGCAGCCGCAGTAGCTGTGCCGGTGGGAGAGGGCGAACGTCAGTGCCAGCCTGCCAGCGAAGTCATGTTCCCCGCACATAAACACTCTGTCCCAGGGGATGAAGGTATCATCGAAGATAACCATGGCGTCGGAGCTTCCATGGGTGTTCAAAGGCGCTTTAAGATATTCACGCTCCCGGGGGGCGTTGGCGTGGTTGACGATGTAGACCTTGTCCCAGTCGGCGGGGATGGCGAAGGCAACTGCCCACGGTTTCTCCTCCGGGGTCAGGGTTCGCGTCGGCAGGACTATCAGCTCGTCGCAGTATGCCGACATCGTGATGTCCTCCTTAGCCCCCCTGACGATGATTCCATCCTTGTTCTGACTGATGACCCGCACATAGAGATCGGGGTCGACCTGTTCATGGGGTCGCTTGTCTCTATCCCCCTTGGCATCGGTCTGAACCGCAGCCCCGGTCAGGTCGTTTTTCTGGAAGTTCTTTACGAACTCCACGAAGCGCTCGTAATACTCGGTTCCATATGCATCGTCCACGTCCTTGGTAACCACCGAAAGCGCATTGATAGTGTCCGCCCCCATGCACCGCTGTATGCAGAAACCCGATAGCCGGGTGCCGGTCCGAATCATCTTCTGCTTGTTCAGCAGGTCGTCGACGCTGTGGCAGACATTGCAGAAACGGTTTATTTTTTCCCCGGTGTAGTGAGATGTAGCCGTAAGCAGCTCTTGATTTTGTGGGTCTTTAGCCATATCGAATGTTATGCTCATCACATTGATGCCGGGGAGGATACGGGGGTCGTCCCGCTGAACGACCTCTCCGCCCATATAGACGTTGGGCTTCATGGAGCGCAGGCGCTCAAGATATTCCTCTGAAGTCCTCATGTGTAACCTCCCCTGCTGTGTGATGTTCGCTGCTTTTTTTCCTCTAGACCAGAGCTAACGGGCGATGAAGGTTTGCGATGCCCTGGCCACGAGGTGGCCGTTCTGATTGATATAGGTCGTCTCGAGGTCGCATATCATCATCGCACCACTTTTACCCTCTTTTTGCGTTATATTCTTTACCCTCGGACTGACCACCAGTTTGTCGCCGGAACGCAGTGGCATGTAGAACTCATATGATATGCCGCCGTCCAGTATTCGAGGGAAGCCCGCGTCGGCGAGAGCTGCCTGAAGGTCGGCCACCAGTTGCGGCAGGCCGGTTGACGAGGCAGCGGGCTTCATTGACCAGCCCCAGAAGCCTGGCGGAGCGATGATTCCGCTATATCTCGACCTGCTGGCATACTCCTCGTCATAGTAAAGGGGATTGTCATTCCCCACAGCCTCCGCATACCTTCGAATAGCGCCTTTCTCGACATCCCTGACATGCGGAGGCTCCGCTTTTCCTATGTACTGCTTTACCTCTTCCGGAATCATCCGGCACCTCCTGACGTTATCAGCGGGTGGAGAGCCCTGACCTTAATTATATACTCATATAACGACAACTTTGTCAAACCGCCGGGGCGTAATTGTGTCATGGTATAGAACATTCTAAATCGGCTCATCATGGGGGCGATTTGCCCCCAGCCTCGGTACCGTTCGGTTCTAGTTGATGTATATAGTTGAGTTTAGGCAATTATTTTCCGTTCGCCCTGAGCTTGTCGAAGGGCGTTCATAGTTCGACAAGCTCACCACGAACGGTTCTAGAACACGGTACTTTCAGAATCATACCAACCATGACCGAACGGTATGCCCAGCCTCGCAAATATTGACATCTCGCAAAGTGGTGGGATATACTATCGGCTGGTGCGCCCGAATGGGGAAATTCCTATGGGGTTTGTTTGGGTATATGTCATCGCTATGACATTATACCCATATTTTTAGGAAAGGGGGGAATACAAATGAAAGGGAAGGTACTGGCTATAGTCATGCTTCTGGCCTTGCTGGCCTCGCTATCGGTAGCCTGTTCCTCGGGCGTAAGCGAGGAGGATTTTGAGGCGCTGGAAGCACGGGTCGATGCACTGGAGGCGGAAGTTGCCGAAATGGATGTCGGCGAGCTGGCAGATCTTGAAGCCATCGAGTACGTAATACGGACGCAGGTATGGGCTATGGATGAGGGTGATATGGAGGCTTGGTTAGATGTTTTTAGTAACGATATTACGTACACTGCCTACAACTATGGCAATGACACACAGCTTATACCGATTCCTGTTGTGAACAAGCAGACGCTGCAAATGTTCGCCCAGATGGGTATCTTCGGAAGGTCGACGAACAATTACAGCACACTGTCGAATCTGAGGGTAGACGTTACGGGCGATACGGCCACTGCGCAAGACTACTACGTGCATTATGAAAATCCCATTAATCCGATGACTCAGCAAGCTCAAGAGCGTGCACGCATTGATGGCATGCATTACTATGAGCTGGGCAAGGAGAATGGCGAGTGGAAGATTACAGAGCTGAAGGTTGTGACATTCTATAAAGACCCGATTATTCAAGAGATGGAGCAGCTCTGGCAGCAAGCGATGATGCAACAGATGTAGTAACGGGTAAGCAGGTCTATTTCCCATAAAAAACTCCACGCTTAGTAGCCGCTAAGAGGAATATGTGTGCGTAGCGGTAGTCAGAAGGGAGGGATGTTCAATGGCAAAAAGGGAACACTACAAGATACTTATTACCGACACCATTCCGCTTCTTACGGGGATGGTCGAGCAGGCAAAAAAGAAGTACCCCGATCTTGTATCGAAAGTAGAGTGGATACTGGTGGATAAAGGCGATGAGCAGGAGCTTATAGATAAGGTGCCAGGTGTTGATATCCTCGTGGGCGCGAGGAACAGGATGACCAGGAATGTATTCGAGAAGGCGGATAAACTCATTTTCGTCCAGCAGTGCAGCGCCGGTTATGACAATGTAGACCTTAAGGCGGCAAGGGAGAAGGGCATCGATGTCTCCAACGCAGGTGGGGCTGGCGTCATACCCGTGGCAGAGCATACCATAATGCTCATGCTTGCTATAGCTAAGAACCTGGCGAAATCGGACAGCACTATGAAGGCGGGAGAGTGGATATTCGGCGAATGTATGGGGAGAGTCTATGAGTTATATAACAAGATGCTGGGAATTGTAGGGCTGGGGAAGATAGGTTCTCAGGTCGCCAGGCTTGCACACGGATTTAATATGAAGTTACAGTACTTCGATCCCTATCGTGAGGATGCCAGCGATTTGAATCTGCCTATTAACAAGGTCTCCCTCGAGGAACTGATGAAGACCTCGGATTTCGTCACCATCAATGCCCTGTTGACGCCAGAGACGAGAGGGATTATCGGGAGAAAAGAGCTGGAGATGATGAAGGAGACCGCGTACCTGATAAACACATCGAGGGGGGCTATAGTTGATGAGGAGGCGCTGGCTGACATTCTGGAAGCTAAAAAGATACGCGGAGCCGGCATAGATGTTTATGGGGAGCACGGTGACCCTCCTGCGCCGGACAGCAGGCTGCGGAAGCTTGATAATATTGTGCTCACGCCTCATATCGGCGGGGTAACCGCCGAGGACATCTATCGCAACTTTTATGAAACATCGCTGGGCAACATAATGGCGGTTGTCAGGGGTGAAGAGCCCAAGTACGTCGTAAACTAGTGACCGAGTAAGCGGAGGGCGAAGATATGATACAGGTCAGGGTTCATGGAAGAGGGGGTCAGGGTGCGGTTACATTTGCCCACATTTTGTGTGCTTCCGCCACCTATGAGGGTAAGTACGGGCAGTCCTGTATGGCCCCGACTGTGGAGAGGAGAGGGGCGCCGGTGGAAGCATACGGCCGGATAGGAGATAAACCCATCGCGGAGCGTGGGGTGGTTCTTGCTCCTGATTACGTGGTGGTGTTGAATCCTATGCTGGTAACGGCGGTGAATGTGGAGGGTGGCTTGGGCGACAGCGGTAAGCTGATTGTAAATTCGGGCAAGGATCTGGAGCTTGGGCATGAAGCCGTTTACCTTGACGCTACCTCGATCGCTCTCGATATATTAAAGATACCGATTACCAACACTGTGATGCTGGGTGCATTCGCTGCTACTACGGGGATAATGTCGCTGGACTCTATGGAAAAAGGTGCCCGGCTTATTCTCGCCAGGTTCTCGGATGAAAAGCTGAATAGTAATATCAAGGCCATGAAAGCTGGATACGAAGAGGTGAAACGTGGCTAAGGTGTACATAAGGGGCGCGGGCATACATAACACTGGCACTATAGCTATGGTCAATAAGACCGGAAGCTGGAGATATGTCAGGCCGGTGCGTGAAGAGAGGATGCCACCCTGTAATAATGCCTGCCCTGCCGGAAACGATATCCAGGGTTTTATCCGCTTAATCCGCGAAGAGAAGCTGCTGGACGCCTGGCGGTTAATCAAGGAGACCAGCCCGTTGCCCGGCGTCTGCGGCCGTGTCTGCCCTCATCCCTGCGAAAAAGAATGCAACCGCGGAAAGTATGATGAGGCAATGTCTATCCACGCTCTGGAACGGCTGGCAGCAGATGCCGCCTTCAGGGAGAAGATAAGCGATAAACCGACTGTGTCCCCAGGTAAAGAGCATGTGGCTGTCGTTGGCTCAGGCCCCGCGGGGCTCTCCTGTGCCTACTTTCTGGCGAAAGAAGGGTACAAGGTAACCGTTTTAGAAGCCCTGTCGGCTATCGGCGGGATGCTCAGGGTGGGGATACCGGAGTACCGGCTGCCGCGTGAGATACTGGATAAGGAGATAGCTGATATCGAAGCGCTCGGAGTTACATTCAAAACCAACAGCAAGGTTAATGATGTAACAGACCTCAAGGACTATGATGCAGTCTTTATTGCGACGGGAGCTCATGTAAGCCGGGCGCTGGACGTTCCCGGTGAGGATATAGCCGGGGTTATTTCGGGTACGGAGTTCCTCAGGAAACTGAACCTTGGTGAGAAGCCTAAAATCGGTAAAAAAGTTGTGGTTATTGGCGGAGGCAACACTGCCATCGATGCCGCGAGGTCGGCACTTAGGTTCGGCTCGAAGAGCACGATAGTCTATCGGCGCTCCAGGGAGGAGATGCCGGCGGTAGAAGAGGAGATAGAGGCAGCCGCAGCCGAAGGTATTGAAATAGTCTACCTTGCGGCACCGACGAAGGTAGTGGCGAAGGGTGGCAAGGTGCAGGAGGTCGAGTTCAACAGGATGAAGCTGGGCAAGCCGGATGAGAGCGGCAGAAAGAGGCCGGTTCCCATCGAGGGTTCTACCTTTACTATGAAGATGGACACTGTGATTACCGCTATCGGCGAATCCTCAGACCTCTCCATGCTGCCGAAGGGAACAGCGTTGTCTGAGCAGGGAGGCAAGGTTGGCGGGATGCAGGTATTCGGTGGCGGAGATGCCGTTACCGGTGCTGGTAGGGTCGTTGATGCCATTGCTTCGGGACGGCGGACTGCAAGGGCTATAGATAAGACACTGCGAGGTA
>DUEY01000073.1 GCA_011174795.1 Dehalococcoidia bacterium | reverse complement strand
TCGTGGTCCACGGGGAGCCGGAGACAACAGTTAAATTCGCTGACTTCCTGAGGGAAAAGACAGGCTGGGAAATAGCAGTTCCGCAGTACAAAGAGGAAATCACGCTGGACTGACGCGGCTGGTTGTTCAGGCTGTTCTCCTGCCGGTTGAGGGAACCACCGGGAGCGGTCTATCTGGACAGGGCTTTTTTACCGACTATCTCCTGTTTCTTATACCATGTGCAAATCGTCTCGATCACGTCGTCAGTCTTATCACATACCCTGAGCAGGTTGAAATCTTCCTCGGAGATAAATCCTCCAGCCAGGGAGGAAATTCGAAGCCAGTCCAGGAACCCTTTCCAGTAGTCGCTGTTGAACAGCAAAACCGGGAACGGTCTGATCTTGTGGGTTTGTATCAGGGTCAGTATCTCAGTCAGTTCGTCGAGCGTCCCCAACCCGCCGGGCATTATAACGAAGGCAGTAGCATACTTCACCAGCATGACTTTGCGAACGAAGAAGTGACGGAAAGTTATTGAGTGTGTAGCATAGACATTGCTAGCCTGTTCCTCGGGCAGCACGATATTCAGGCCAATTGAAGCAACTCCGGCTTGAGCGGCGCCTCTGTTGGCCGCCTCCATGACACCCGGGCCGCCGCCGGTTATGATTGAAAAGCCGTTCTCCCCAAGCCGTTGAGCTATCTCCTCAGTCTGCCTGTAGAGCTCGTCACCCGGTACAATTCGGGCCGACCCGTATATGCTCACCGCCGGCTCCACGCCGGAAAGACCGTCAAATCCTTCGACCAGCTCACCTATTATCCTGAACATCCTCCAGGATTCCTCTTTGGCCAAATCGTTGATTTCATATTCGTATGCCATGTTTCCCTCCAGTGCAAACAAATACTACCACACTGGATGGGGAAAGCGCCAATAATTGTAGAATTTACCGGTGTTCTAAGAGGCCTCAACATTGGAGGAGGCAGGGGAGGTGAGCCCGCTTGATTGCACAATCTGGCTTTGTGTACTCTGAATCCGTGCCCGTAAAGAGCGGAATTACACAACTGAAACTGAGCGTGAGGTTGGGGAGATGAACCCCGCTGGCTGGGGTTCCCTTTTTAGAAAAAAAGGAAGGTTTAACTGGGCCAGTTTTCGGAGGTAGATTACCCTTCCTTTAAGATTTTGTTGACTCGGCGACGTGAAATTATGGTAGAATAGGGCACTCCGTGTGATAGGCAGGATAGACTTTATATTTACCGATTAAGAGAACACTTACGAGGTGGTGTAATGGCAGATCCACATATTGATATGCATCCCAATAAGATTGTCAGATTTCTGAACAAGCTACCTGAGGAATTTACCAAAAAGGACCTCATCACTTACATTGAGAAAAACGAGATTAGATTCGTCAATTTCCGCTATGTCGGCGGAGATGGGAGGCTGAAGACACTGAACTGTGGCATTAATAGCAAATTTCAGTTGGACCGCTTTTTATCTTCTGGCGAACGAGTCGATGGTTCAAGCCTGTTTTCATATATAGACTCCGGATCGAGCGATCTCTATGTCATTCCCCGCTTCAAGACTGCTTTCGTGAACCCATTTGCTGAGGTACCAACAGTTGATGTGCTCTGCTCTTTCTATACAGTCGATGGTGTACCGCTGCCGAGTTCATTCGAGAACGTGGTGAAACGAGCCCAGGAAGCGCTATTGCAAAGCACAGGGCTGTCGATGAAGGCAATGGGGGAACTGGAGTACTACCTTATACGCCACATCGATCCCCTGTACCCCACGGAACCGCAGAGAGGATATCAAGAGTCCTCCCCGTTCTCCAAAGGTGAAGCGCTTCGGCTGGAAGCGTTGACGGCCATGGCGCAGGCGGGCTGCCGGATCAAGTATGGCCACGCCGAGGTTGGCTATATTCCGGCTGACGACTTTGAAATGGAGCAGGACGAAATTGAGTTCCTCCCCGTGGCGTTGGAGGACGCCGCCGACCAGATTGTCATCGCGCGCTGGATCCTAAGGACGGTGGCCTACAGGCACAGCCTAACCGTCAGTTTCGCTCCCAAGATTCAGGTTGGGCATGCAGGGAACGGACTGCACATACACACCGAGGTGCTTAGAAAGGGAAAAAATGTGCTGGTCGAAGCAAACCAGCTTACCGACACGGCTAAGCGGATCATCGCCGGTTATCTAAGCCTGGCTCCTTCTCTGACCGCCTTTGGCAACACGGTTCCCATCTCTTACCTGAGGCTGAGCCCCAGCCAGGAGGCACCAACCAACCTGTGTTGGGGAGAACAGAACCGCTCTGCGCTCGTCAGGATTCCACTCGGGTGGCTTGGTGCCAACGACATGGTCAAAAATGCTAACCCACTCGAGAGTGAGGAATTACCGGACTTCTCTCAGAGTCAGACGCTGGAGTTTCGTTCACCGGACGGTTCGGCTAACGTACATCTGTTGCTTGCGGGTCTGGCGGTGGCGGCAAGGTATGGGCTAGAAATGCCAGATGCATTGGAGCTAGCTGACAAGCTGCATGTAGGGGTGAACATTTTTTCTCCGCAGGACGAAGGCATTCGCATGCGTCTTCCTGTGCTGCCAAGCTCCTGCTGGGAATCTGCCGAACTCCTACTGAAGGATCACGCCATCTACGAGAAGGACGGGGTCTTCTCCCCGATCCTGATCCGTGGCTTCGCTGCTGGTCTCCGAAACCATGGCGACCAGAACCTTCGCGAGCGGCTGCATCCGGAGGGCGATGAGTACCTGAATTTGGTGAACAAGTACCTTCATTGTGGGTAGGCATCGACTTCTCAAGCCCTGCTACGGAATAAGACGCCAATAGAGCTTTGTTACACTCAGTAAAAAAGGTATTCGGCGATACTATGAGGACGACAGCATCGCATTACTCAATGGCCTCGGTTATTTGTATGAGGTAACTGGTGCCGGGTAGGACATCACGCTCGAAGAACCATGTGGAGTAGCCAGCAGCTTCCAGCCCCTCCTGCATTTGCTGCAGTAATTCTGCATCTCTTTCGACGTGGCTTATGAAGATACGGCTCATAGTCCTGTCCTTCGATGCGCACATCGTAATGGACAAAGATAGAGCTGTCAATGGCAGTTATGACCTAACCAGAGGGCACTATCAGTGTACCTCTTACCCGAAACGCTGTAAGAGTTTGTAAATCATATCGGTGCCAAATTCCACCGCCTCCACCGGGATACGCTCGTCCTCGGCATGTACGAGGTCCCAGAAATTCAGGTCTTCAGGCAAGTTCATCGGAGTGAAGCCGTAGGTCTGAATTCCCAACCGGCCAAAGAAGCGACCATCGGTTGCACCGAGCGATAACAGGGGCCAGGGCACGCTGCCCGGGTCTGCCTCCTGCAGCATTCCTGCCAACGTGTCGAACAATCCCATGTCCGGCTGAGCAGGGCAGGGATCATGCCGGAGCACTTCGAGTTCCACTTCATCGCCGATGACATGGCGCAGTTCAGCCATCATGTCGTCAGGGCCATAGCCGGGGAGGAGGCGTCCATCCAATGCAAGGATGATTTCACTCGGTACTACGTTGACCTTCTCCCCGCCGTGTACGGTGGTTGCGTTGACGGTGTTGTGAAACAAGGGCTCAAGCAGTTTCCCCCTTTGGCCGAATAGCTTCAGCACAATGTCGGTCAGACCAGGGTGGAGGACTTGACGCACAACAAGACCTCTAGGGAAGGGCAAGGCCGAGGCCATGGTCTCAAACATCTGGCGCGCAACAGGTGTGATGTGCGCTGGCAGGCGACGTTGCTCCAGCCGCCGGAGGAGTTGGGCCAACTTAGCCATCGCACCACCACGCATGACCATGCTTCCATGCCCACCCGGGCCACTAATAGACGCCTGCATCCAGCAAATCTGTTTTTCGGCAACCTGAATGGGATAGAACTTCCGGTTGCTAAAGTACACCGAGCAGCCACCAAATTCCCCGATGGCATACCGTATGCCCTCAAACTGCTCCGGGTGGTTCTCTACCAGGTAACGAGCGCCATCATCGCCGCCCGCTTCTTCATCGCAGAGTATGGAAAGAACAATGTCACCAGGCGGGGTCAGACCTTCGGCTTTGGCGCGCATCAGGGCGGACAGCATCATTGCGACGCCGCCCTTCATATCCAGAGCGCCTCGTCCCCAGATGTAGCCGTCTATCACCTTCCCCTCGAAAGGCGGATGTGTCCATTTCTGATTGACCGTTGTGACCACGTCCACGTGCCCATAGAGCAGTAACGGTGGTGACTTGCCTCGTCCCTCCAAGCGGGTAACCAGATTGGGGCGATTCGAGGCTTTGGCAAGTAGGGTGGTTTCAAAGCCCGCTTCAGTCAGCAAGTTGTTAATGTAGGTAACGCACTCCGCTTCGTTGCCTGGTGGGTTGGTCGTGTTAAAGCGGATGAGGTTTTGTAATAATTCGACTGGAGATACGGTGGCCATTTCAACTCCTCCTGTTTGCGGACTTGGTGTCTTCCCGTTGGTCTCCCGCCAGAGGCAGAGATGAAATGTATCACCTCTCCAGATCAGTGTCAAGCTTGCTTTCCCATTCGGGCTATAACCTTCAGGGATGTGCGTGCAGGTTCTACGGCTACTTCTTAGAATAGCTCTATCTTATAACGATTCGGTGGAGTACGCTGATTGAACAAAACAACTCTGTATTAAGCGCCAGATAATCTGACGAGTTGTTGCCCCGCAATACGCCCGATTGCTGCCTCACAAATTACTATTCAAACTATTGTGCCCGACGAGGATAATCGATTGACCTTGACGTAATTATACCGCTGGCATATACTTGGGGCTGGCTGCAGGCATACATAAAAACCCTCGCTTACAGGCTGTATAATGTCCAACGTTTCTTAAGCCGGGTAAAAGAGGTTTCAGAAGGGGAAAGATGCACAGGAAACTGATTAGTGTTAGCGTTCTGTTGCTTATTGTGGTGCTGCTTGCTGCCTCGGCTCCCTCCTGCGGTG
>DUEY01000072.1 GCA_011174795.1 Dehalococcoidia bacterium | reverse complement strand
TGTACATCAAGATGGTGATATCGTCATCGCCGATCTCGGCAAAAACGTCGTCGGGGGATGCGGCGGCCAGGAGTTCCTCGTAGTTCATCATACCCTCGGGCTTGCCTCCCAGGCAGATGTAATGCTTCACCTTAGGCAACTTGTCTTTAATGGAATTAACGATATCCACGTAGCGTTCGCCGACAAGGAGGACCTTGGCCTCGCAGTTGTTAATCATATACTCGAGCTCATCGGCCTTGGCCCGGAAATTGAGCGGTATGAATATGGCACCGAGCTTCGCTACCGCGTTATACGCCTCCACGTACTCATTGCAGTTGACCTGAAGAATCGCCACCATGTCGCCCTTCTCCACCCCGAGACCGGCAAGGGCATTCGCCAGCCTGTTGGACCGCTCCTGGAGCTCGCTATAGGTAAATTTCTCGCCCTCGAAGGTTATCGCCGTCCGGTCGGGCACGATAGAGTTCGCTATCATAAGAAACTCCGTGGTATTCATTCGTCTACCTCCTGCGTGTATTGTTAATACTAGTCGACACCGAGCTTACTTTTAACCTTCTTTACCACCTCCGACATCACCTCTCCGGCTTTATCCCAGATGCGGACATCGGCGGCTCGGTCCATACCCGTCTCGCCATCATTAATAATGACTATCTTGGCGCCGGACTGAAGCGCATACTGAGGCATGAGCGCTGCGGGATAGACCACCAGCGAGGAGCCGATCACGATACAGAGGTCGCACTGGCTGGAGCGCCTCTCCGCCTCCATCGTCTCATGCACCGGCATCGCCTCGCCGAAGAAGACAGCGTCCGGTTTGAGGATGCCGCCGCACTGAACACACTCCAAATCCTCAGCGCCGGCCTCCAGCCACCTCTCGACCTCCTCGTAGCTGTGACGCACGCCGCAGTCGATGCACTTCACCCACTGCATGTTGCCGTGGAGCTGTATTACCTTGTCATCCGGCACGCCTGCCTTCTGGTGCAGGCCGTCCACGTTCTGGGTGATGACGCAGTCCAGCTTGCCCATCTTATCCATCTCGGCGACGGCGTAATGTGCGAGGTTGGGCTCGATATCCTTCCAGGTCAGTCCCATATACCTGTTCAGCTGCCAGAGCCGCTTCCTCGCCTCCTTGTCACTGACAAACTTCTGGTAGGTGAAATCATTGGGATCAACCTTGGTCCAAAGGCCATCCGGCCCCCTGAAATCGGGAATCCCCGACTCGGTACTGATGCCCGCGCCGGTGAACACCATCACCCGCTTCGCATTAGCGATGAGGTCTGCGACCTCTTCGATAAGCTCTTCCCGCGTCTTCTCGCTCATCTCCCCCCTGTCTTTCCATTATTGACGAAAGCCCATCTATTATACTAAAAATAAACCCCATTCTCTAAGCGACATCTTTGATTTTTTATCTTTAATGCTTGGCTTTACCCGCGGGAATATGCCCTGATCCCCTCCCTGGCGTCGTCCGTGGCGAGCACGGCAGCGAAGAGCCTGCTCTCCATCTCCAGCCCCTGCTGCAGGGGGAGGTCGAGTCCTCGCCTTATCGCCTCCTTGGCGTACCTCAGCGCTGTCTGCCCGCGGGACATCAACTTGCGCGCAACGTCCTCAGCAGTGGGCATGAGGTCGTCCCTCGGCACAACGCGTTGTACCAGCCCGATGCGCAGTGCCTCGGCGGCGTCGATGATCTCCCCGATTATTACAGGCGCTGCCGACATACCGAGCGGCGCCAGCCGGGGCATGGTCTGGCTGCCGCCGGCGGTGGGTACCATGCCTATCCCCACCTCGGGCAGACCGAACCTGGCATCATCCGATGCAATCCTGAAATCGCAGCACATGGACATCTCAACACCCGCACCCAGGGCGAAGCCGTGGATGGCGGCGATGAGCGGCTTGGAGACGCCGAGAAACTGCCCCCAGAGGTCGCGCTCCCACCTCACGCTACGGCCGATAGTCTGTGACGGCACGGTGCCGAACTCGGTTATATCCGCCCCTGCGGAGAACCCCCTCTCGCCGGCTCCCCCGATTATGCATACCAGCACCTCGGGGTCGTCATCAATTGCGGGCAGCACCTCGTACAGCTCGTCCCGCATCTTTATGTTAACCGCATTCAGCGCCCGGGGACGGTTGAGCGTGATAGAGGCGATGCCACCGCTCTTCTCGTAGATTATGGTTTCGAAAGCGTCCATAGTATCAGCTTTCAGTCATCAGCAGAGCACTGAATGCTGACCCCTGACAGCTGTCAGCTACTCCCCCTTAAACCGCCCCTTCCGCTTCTCCAGGAACGCCCTTATGCCTTCGGCGCGGTCATCCGTGGACTGCAGCAGGAACGAAAGGTCGGCCTCCAGCCTCAGCCCCTGCTCCAGGGTCATGTCCATGCCCTTGTTTACCGCCTCCTTGGCGTACCTCACCGCTACAGGCGCCCGCGACGCCAGTATCTCCACGATTGCGCCGACCTCCTCGACCAGCTTCCGCTGCGTGACAACTTTATTGACCAGCCCCACTCTGTACGCTTCGGCAGCGTCAACGGGCTCGGCGAGCAGTATCATCTCCGTCGCCTTCCCCCTGCCCACGAGACGGGGCAGCCGCTGCGTGCCCCCGCCGCCGGGGATGAGACCGTACGCAGTTTCGGGGAAGCCGAGGCGCGCGTTCTTAGCGGCGACCCTGATATCGCAGGCAAGGGCAAGCTCCAGCCCCGCGCCCAGTGCATCGCCGTTGACGGCGGCGACAACGGGACAGTTCACCGAGGCGACCGCCTTCGACGCCACGCTCGCAGGATTCGTCTTGAGCAGCTCGTTTGCGGTAAACGTGGCAAGCTCGCTGAGGTCGGCTCCGGCGCAGAAGGAGTCTCCGGCACCGGTGAGCGCAACCACCCTCACCTCGCCGTCCTCGTTTACCTCGCGGCAGGCGTCTTTGAGCTCGTTTGCCAGCTTCAGGTTAATGCTATTGCCTGCGAGGGGTCTGTTGAGGGTGAGCCAGACGGTCTGCTCTCTCTTCTCGTAGGTCAGCGACTCATAGGCCATGGGGGTCACTACTTCGTGGCTCAGTCAGAGTTCAGCGCAAATCTTAAACCACCCACAAAGCCATGTCAAGAAAGGGCGCTGTGGCGCTTGTCTTCGTATTCGCAGGCGGCTATACTTTGAGCGGAGACATCGAAGATGGGCAACGAGGCTGCGCTGGAGAAGGCAATCGAGGAGATGAAGGGGATAACGCCCTATGCCGTCGCCTCGAAGAGCGGAACCGACTACGACGGCGGCAGGTTCCGCATCCCCCTCTTCAACCGCGTCTTCCTCGTACACTATCCCGACATAGAGATAGTCGAAGAGGGCAGCGCGGCGCCTGTGCCCCAGTTCCTCCAGATAATCCTGCTGCACTACCTGCTCCAGTCTACGGGCTCGCCGATTGCCGACGAGTGGGTCGCCTACCGTCAGCTTCCCGGCTCGGCGCTCTTCGAGCGCAGGTTCCTGCAGATGGCTGTAACCCCCCTGCTCCGCGCCTTCGGCGACGACGTCGAGGCGTTCCGCAGGGCGGGGGAGTCGCTGGGGGGAGCCCCGATGACCCGAACCGGCGACGCCGCCTTCAGGTTCATGGCGCTGCCCAGACTACCCATTGCCTGCATCTTCCACCGGGGGGAGGAGGGGATACCCTCCTCGGTCAATATCCTGTTCGACGCCTCCGCCGAGCACTACCT
>DUEY01000071.1 GCA_011174795.1 Dehalococcoidia bacterium | reverse complement strand
TGTAACTTTTTACAGCTAAAATGCGGTTGACAAGCTATCACAACATGTTATAATAAATAATGCTAAACCGACCCGTTAAGGGCGGAAAGGCTGGTTGCTCCTTTAAAAATTAAGTCGCTTGGATCGGGCACGACCGAGACGGCAGAATACGAGCCAAAGTCTTCTTTTTTTTGTCTCTGAAGCCTTCTCGGGCTGTGCCTGAGAAGGCTTTTTAATTTCAGCACATGTGCGGATACCATGAGCAACTCACCAGAGATAAAGGTCGGATTCATCGGAGCGGGGACGGTGGGCACCGCCCTCGCCGTCAGGCTGAGCCGCAAGGGCTACCCTGTGGTGGCAGTTGCCAGCCGCAGCAGGTCGTCCGCTGACAAGCTGGCGGCAGGCGTCCCCGGCTGCACAGCCTGCGATACGAAGCAGGCGGTCGCCGATGCCGCCGACCTCGTCTTCATCACCACCCCCGACGATGCCATCGCCCATGTCGCCGCCGAGCTCCAGTGGCATACCGGACAGAGCGTGGTCCACTGCAGCGGCGCCGACTCGCTCGACTCCCTCGAACCCGCCCGGTCAGCCGGCGCACAGGTCGGTGGTTTCCACCCCCTGCAGACCTTCGCCAGCCTCGCCCACGCCATAGAGAACATCCCCGGCTCCACCTTCGCCCTGGAGGCGGAAGGCGAGCTGCTGGAGACCCTGAAGCAGCTGGCTGCAGCGCTGGAAGGGAACTGGATAAAGCTGGGAGCGGGAGATAAGACGCTCTATCACGCCGCAGCGGTTATCGCCTGCAACTACCTCGTTACCCTGGTGAAGCTCTCCACCGACCTCTGGAAGGGCTTCGAGGCTTCCACGCCCGAGGCGGTGCAGGCATTGATGCCGCTGCTCCGCGGCACCCTGAACAACATCGAGAACGTCGGGCTGCCCAACTGCCTCACCGGTCCCATCGCCCGGGGGGACCTGGGAACCATAAAGAAGCACATCGCAGCGCTGGAGCAATCGGCGCCGGAGCTGCTTTCAACCTACCGCGAGCTGGGCTTGCAGACCGTCCCGATAGCCCTGGACAAGGGCAAGATCGACAGCGAGAGAGCCGAGGATATGCGTCAACTGCTGGCGCACTACTGTGAGCTGGCGCTGCCGCAGGTCATGGCAGCCCTGGAAGAGAAAAAGTAACGAGAAAGCCGACAGGAGGCAGGTAAGATGAGAACGATGTTAAAGAGCAAAATCCACCGCGCAACCGTAACCGAGGCCAATCTCCACTACGAGGGAAGCATCACCATCGACAGGGCCCTAATGGAGGCAGCGGACCTCCTGCCCTACGAGCAGGTCCACGTGCTCGATGTAGACAACGGCTCCCGCCTGGAGACCTATGTCATAGAGGGCGAGCGCGGCTCCGGGAGAATCGGCATCAACGGCGCCGCCGCCAGGCTGGTCCACGAGGGAGACAAGGTCCTTATAGTATCCTACCAGACTGTTTCCGAGGCTGACGCGGTCAATATCGTCCCCACGCTGGTCTACGTTGACTCACGGAATGCCATTGTAACCAGAGAAGCCTGTTCAGCAATCCAGTAAAACCGGGGAACTCTACCTGTCTCTTGCTACTAACATTTAGGGGAAGAGGATGAGGGTTAGCATTACTCAGATAAAGGAGATGAAACAAAAGGGCGAGAAGATCGCCATGCTCACCGCCTACGACTACTCCACAGCCAAGCTCATAGATGAAGCGGGCATCCCCCTGATACTGGTCGGCGACAGCCTGGGGATGGTAGTCCTGGGCTACGATTCGACAATACCCGTAACAATGGACGAGATGATCCACCACACAAAGGCGGTGGTTAGGGGGACCGCCAGCGCACTGATAGTAGGCGACATGCCCTTCATGACCTACCAGGTCTCGTATGATGACGCACTGCGCAACGCCGGCAGGTTCATCCAAGAGGGCAGAGCCCATGCGGTCAAGCTCGAAGGCGGCGAGAGCATGGCGGAGACGGTGAAGCGGATTGTCTCCTGCGGCATCCCCGTTATGGGGCATATCGGTCTCACTCCCCAGTCGATACACCAGCTCGGGGGATTCAAGGTGATGGGCAAAACACCGGAAGCAGCGATCTGCCTGGTCAACGACGCCAGAGCGCTCGATGAGGCCGGCGTATTCGCCATCGTTCTTGAGTGCGTCCCCGAGCCGCTGTCCAAGCTCATTACTGAGAAGGTAAGCGTCCCCACCATCGGCATCGGCGCCGGCAAGTACTGCGACGGACAGGTACAGGTGATAAGCGACCTCCTCGGTCTCTACACAGACTTCGTTCCCAAACACGCTAAACAATACGCACGCCTGTTTGAAACCATCAAGCAAGCCACCTCCGATTACATCTCGGAGGTCCAGGCCGGCACCTTTCCCACCAAAAAACAGAGCTACGCCATGGACGAAAGCATCATCGCTGAGCTTGAGAAGTCCATGTAGCTGCCCCTGAAAGTCATGAAAAAAGTCTATACCGTAGCGGAAATGAGGAAGGAGCGGCGCAAGCTCAGCGACCCGGTCGGCTTCGTCCCCACCATGGGCTACCTCCACGACGGACACCTCGAACTGGTGCGCCGGGCGCGGGTAGAGAACAAGGACGTCGTCGTCAGCATCTTCGTCAACCCCACCCAGTTCGGGCCCGAGGAGGATTTCGACGCCTACCCCCGCGATATGGAGCGGGACCTGTTCTTGCTCAAAGAGGTGAAGGCGGACGTAGTCTTCATACCCGGCACCGAGGAGATGTACCCTCCCCTTTCCAGCACCTGGGTGGAGGTGGAAAACGTCACCGAGCGGCTGGAGGGCGCGGCACGTCCCGGGCACTTCCGCGGCGTAGCCACTATAGTCGCCAAGCTGTTCAACATCGTCCAGCCTGCCAGAGCCTACTTCGGGGCAAAGGATGCCCAGCAACTGGTGGTGATAAAGAAGATGGTCTCTGACCTCAATATGGACCTCGAGATCGTCACCGTCCCGACGGTGCGGGAGTACGACGGGCTGGCCCTGAGCAGCCGCAACGTATATCTCGACCTCGATGAACGGGAATCGGCGGTGGTGCTCTACAAGGCGCTGGACATGGCAAAGAAGCTCCATGAAATGGGCGAAAGGAGTGCAGACGTCGTCCGCAGGCAGATGACCGAGCTTATCCAGAACGAGCCCAGGGCTATCATAGAGTACATCAGCATCGCCGACGCCAGCACGCTGGAGGAACTCGAGAACATCGACCGGCCGGCGCTGGCCTCGCTGGCGGTGAAAATTGGCCAGACCAGGCTCATCGACAGCATGCCGCTGGGAACGTAGGATATCCGGCTGCAAGAGCCGGATTTAGGTTGGAGGGGGTGGAGGAGGTTTGTCTCCTCCATCCCCTTTATGGTAAACTGTGAGTTTGGAAGGAGTCTCCCCCTTGAACATTCTCGTCACCAACGATGACGGCATCGCTGCCCCCGGGATGTGGGCGCTTGCCGAGGAACTACAGAAAATAGCCGAGGTCTTCGTCGTCGCCCCCGACCGGGAGCAGAGCGGTGTCGGCACATCCGTCACCCTGCACCAGCCGCTGAGAGTGACACCGGTAAGGCCGGCGGTGCCCGGCATCGAGACCTACGCCGTGGAGGGCACGCCCGCCGACAGCGTCATCATCGCCCTGAAGATGCTACTCAAGGACAAGATAGACCTGGTAATTGCCGGGATTAACGAGGGCTCGAACCTGGGCAACGATGTGATTATCTCGGGGACGGTGGGTGCTGCCTTCCAAGCTTACTTCTACGGGCTGCCGGCGATCGCCATCTCGATAGGAGCCTTCCATGATTTGCACTTCGAGGCTGCCACGAGAATAGGCCTCCTCCTGGCGCAGCAGTACGCCGACGGAAAGTTGCCCCGCAGGATATTGCTCAACGTTAACCTGCCCAACGTCCCCCCCGACCAGCTTACGGGCGTCGAAATAACTCAACTCGGCGAGCGAAGCTACACCGACGCTGTCAAGAGAGGCAGCGTTAAAGCGGGGCATGACGGCAAGCGGGACTACTACTGGATCGTTCACGGCGAGCCCCAGTGGAAAGAGGACAAGGGGACGGATATCCGGGCGATAATGCAGAAGAAGATATCCATCACGCCCCTGCACAACGACCTGACCAGCCAAGAGCAGTTCGAATCGCTGGAGGGACTGCGCTCCCTGCTATCGAAAGAGCTGGGCTCGGGCAGTTTATCTTGACACAGGTACAGGCTTCAGCTAGAATCTCACGGGATGCCGAGGTAGCTCAGGTGGTAGAGCACTTGACTGAAAATCAAGGTGTCAGCGGTTCGACTCCGCTCCTCGGCACCACCGCCGAAGTGGCGGAATGGCAGACGCGGCAGTCTCAAAAACTGTTGGGGGGCAACTCCCGTGCCGGTTCGAATCCGGCCTTCGGCACCAGTGCCGAGTGGTGTAGCGGTAGCACACGGGACTTTGGATCCTTAGGCCCAGGTTCGAATCCTGGCTCGGCAGCCATTCTCAACACAGTGTATTGAATTAGAACGCCGTTACCGAAAAAACCGGACTTAGAAAAGCGCTCCCCGATAGCTCAATGGTAGAGCGGGCGGCTGTTAACCGCTAGGTTGTAGGTTCGAGTCCTGCTCGGGGAGCCAGCTTTTTTAATCAGCATATCTGAAGCATCCTGTAGAGTATTGCAGCAATGCCTGCCTGGATAAGGGGATGAGGATGCAACCTGAGATTGAGAACCTGGTTAAGACCTATGGCTGGTCTATGGACGAACTGGACAAAGAAACGTGGCTGGGCGTCTTCAGTGATAATCTGGAGAGTTATACTGCTTACATGTTCGGCAACCCTGTCCCCGTTTCCCGGATTCCGGTCAGCGCAGATGACCCGTTGTACGATACAATCGGTCACTTGCCCCCCAAACAGCAGTTGGCAGCGAAGTGCGACGGGATGATATTCAAAAGGATAAAGGTGGGGCAGAGCACTATATCCAATATCTTGATCAGCGTATCCGATACTGACGCTGCGACAGGGAAGGACTACTTCAGGCACTGGGAGATAGTTAACCCCGACCATCCAGAATGCATCGCCAGGGATCTGGATGATAAGTACTGGTACTTCCAGGAAGGCAAGCATGAATGGGAGTTCCATAAAGAGAACGGTGAGTGGAGAGTCACAAAGTTCAAGTGTGTTATATACCGTAGAGAGGTCAGGGAGAGGCAGGACCTGACATAGATTTCAGACGGCTGTAGCATCCAACTCATAGTTGGATGCTAAACAATCCGATACATTACCTCCGGGCAATCAGTCATAGCGTTCAATTATTGTTCTCACATAGCTTCTTATGACGTTTCCTCGTCCTCCAGAGGCACCTGCATGGGGAACTCCCTAACAGGCATCTTGGCAGCCTTCATCATATCGACCGCGTTGCGGGGTGCGTAGCCCCGCCAGTGATTGTTGAAGAAGGCGAAGAGCAAGCCGGTCCGCCCGGCTGCCGATCTCACCTTGTCCGTCAGCTCTTCTATCTCTTCCGGTGAATAGAGGTACTTGTACCGCGTTTCGTTATCTCCCTGCCACCACATCTCGGCGTTCCTGCCATGAAAGCGGAAATAAGCCATGTCGGACGTCAGCGGCACCTCCTCCGCCACCGATGAGCTGAATTTCGGCTCATCGATCTGCACCCAGGCGACGTTGTTCTCCCTGAGCAGTCTGGCTATGTCCGGGTCGTCGCTCCAGCTGCGGTGCCTCAGCTCCACGGCGAGCCTGTACTGGCTGAACGTGCGGATGACGCCGCTCAGTATCTGCGGCCCGAAGCCTTCGTTCTTGAAGCTGGGCGGGAACTGCGCCAGCAGGGCGCCGAGCTTGCCGTACCTTACCAGGGGCTCGATACTGCGGTTGAACAGGTCGACATCATGCATGGCTATAACCGCATCCTCGCCCGTTGCCTCTTTGTACATCTTGGGGTGGGTGAACTTCTGCCACAGCTTGACGGTGAAGAGAAAGCCATCGGGCACCCTCCGAGCCCAGTTGTATACATACCCGGGGTCGGGCGGCCTGTAGAAGGTGCTGTTTATCTCGACCGTGTTGAAGAACCGGCTGTAGTACTCGAGCTCATTTACCTTGCCCTTGGGGTAGAAATACCCGGTCCAGGTGCCCTCACCCCTGGGGTAGGACCAGCCCGACGTCCCGATATACATCCTGGCAAGCTCCGACATCTCTTACGCCCCCGAACAGTGGTTATATGATAACAAAACTGCCATCTAATATTAACCAGTTTCTTCATGAGGAGCTAACCGACGACAAAAACCCCTTGACATTAGCACATATGTTCTATTATAATGGTAAGTCCCTTTCGCGTCAATGCAAATGGTAAAGCTCATCGGCGAACCGATCAAAGTCCACCAGGACAGGGATTCCCTGGTAACCGCCTTCATATGGAGAAAGCGCCTCTACAGGGTAACAGAGGTTATCGGTTGGTGGAGGGAGCCCTCCGAGTGGTGGGACGGCAAGGCGATGCGCCTCTTCTACCGCGTTACCGCGAAGCACGCCAGCACCGGCACCTACGAGCTTTACAGGCTCGGGGAATCATGGTTCCTCTCCAGAATCCTCGACTGAGGCGGAGCAATGAGTTTCGTCCACCTCCACGTCCACTCCCAGTACAGCTTCCTCGACGGCGCATCCAC
>DUEY01000070.1 GCA_011174795.1 Dehalococcoidia bacterium | reverse complement strand
GATATCGATGCCCTCGCTGGAGAGAAGGCGTATTATGCTGGGTACTGCCGACTCGCCTTTATTAACATAGACCGCCAGATCGCCGTCGGTCGCCTGTGTTCCCAGCACGAACGGTTTACCGGAGAGGACGGACTGAGTGTGTCTCATAAACTCTTCCCGGTCTTCTTCTCCGGTTGTGGAGGGGGAGAGGGTAACGACATCGCCGCCGATGGAATGCTTCAGCTCATCGGGTGTACCTGTTGCCATTATCTTGCCCAGGTCAATGATAGCGATTCTGTCGGCAAGGTGGTCGGCCTCCTCCATATAATGGGTGGTCAGGAATATGGTCACGCCCATGGCTTTCACCAGGTCGCGGATGTAGTCCCAGATATGCACTCTGGTCTGAGGGTCGAGACCCACCGTCGGCTCATCAAGGAATATTACCGCGGGGCGGTGGATGAGTCCCATGGCGAGGTCCAGCCGCTTGCGCATGCCGCCGGAGTAAGTGGAGACCATCTTATCCTCGAAGCCGGTCAGGTCGACCAGTTCGAAAAGCTCCTTTACCCGCTGCTTGATGGTCCTGCCATCCAGCCTGTAGAAGTGGCCGTAGAGCGTCAGGTTCTCCCTGCCGGTGCCGTACTCATCCACCCCCACGTCCTGCGCTACGTAGCCGATGCACCCGCGTACCTCCGCGGGACTCTTGACGACATCATAGCCGCAAACAGTAGCTGTTCCCGCGGTCGGTTTGATAAGCGTGTTGAGCACCTTGATAGTGGTGGTCTTGCCGGCACCGTTGGGGCCGAGGAAGCCGAAGACCTCGCCGGCTTTGACCTCGAAATCTATCCCGTCGACAGCCCTGACGTCTCCGGGAAATACCTTGGTAAGCTGATGCGTTTCAATTATGCTCATAACTACCCTCTAGCTTAATAAATTCAAGGCCTGTTTATCATGCAGGAGGCTTCTGCCCGGCAATGACAAGACCGATAAAGTTCTTGCTAACGCTCCATCCTTGCAGTTGTGTCTGGAGCAGCATTTCCTTAATCTTACTAATAGTGTAAGCGGCATTCATGTCGGTCAGGGCATACTCCGCCGCATTTGGCTCGGCTATCGCTATCTTATCATCGCTGATATCCAGCCCCATAAGTTAGTGGCCGGCATTATCTCCGAGGCCTTCTCCTGGGAATGCTTTTCTTCTCGACCGGCTCGTCGTCGCTCTTTATTACGGTCTCAAACTTGCGCATGGCTTCCAGGGTGCTCTCGAGCATTTTCAATACGAAGTTTGATTTGGCCAGCGCAATACCCCTTTCCAGGTCTCCGAGCACGAGCAGTTTGTCGCCCGTCTTAATGGCGAAGTCCTTCCTGGCCTCTGCCGGTATGGCTATCTGGCCTCTCTCGCTGACCGTAACCGAGCCGTAGAACTTCTTGCCCTTCTTGAGCTCCATAACCCCACCTTGTAAATATTATTTACAAGAAATATCTTACTATAAATTTGATATGAGTCAAGCCTTTGGACGTTTTTACCGATGTACCAGGGCTCATCTTTGGTTCAGGAAGTCCAGCAAGAGGCTGTTGAAGTTATCCCTCTGTTTGACATGAGGAGCATGTCCGTAGCCCTGGAATACCTCCAGGCGTACTTGAGGTATAAGATTTATAGCGTGCAGTGCCGTCGGTAGAGGGTAGTAAGGGTCACGGGAGTTCCATATAACGAGGGTAGGCACCTTCAGCGAAGGGAGTCTCTCAAGGCACCTCCAGTCCTTGTCCTCGCCGTCCTGCTTGAGGAATCGGGGATACGGTTGTGTCATGCCCAGAATCATGCGAAGCCAGTACATGAAAGCTCCGATATACATACCCCACCGCGCCAGCTTACCGAAACCTACCGTATCGATAAGGACAAGCTGGTTAACGCTATCGGGGTAACGGAGGGCGAGCTCAAGGCATACTCTTCCTCCCAGGGAGTGACCGACCAGGGTGAAGGAATCAAGGCCCAGTTCCTGAATGAAGCCATCCGTAAACTCGACGAAATCCGCCATATAGTAGCCGCTCTTCGGCTTCTCGCTCAGGCCGAACCCCAGCATATCGGGAGCGTAGAAGCTGTAGGAGTGAGCGAGGGCATCCATGGTTTCTATCCAGTCCCGGGAGTCGCTGGCGCCGCCGTGCAGCAACACCACAGGAGGGCCGTTGCCTGCCTTCAGGAAATGTGCGTAATGACTGTTTGCCTGGAGCTTAGTGCTTTCGATAGCACACTCACTGATTGACCCGCTTATGCTCTGAGGCTGATTTGTCATGATAACGGACTCACAAAGTCGGAAGAAACACGATAGTGAGTTTGTGATTTTTCTATTGTAATTGTATCTTGAATCGAAGTGGTATCAACCACCTTTTTGTACTTCTCTGTGCCGTACTTTAAGCGAAATTAAGGGCGACCTGATATGTCGCCCCTCTATATATTATATCGCACTGGCACCTGAATTACTTGTCGGGCAGCTCTAACTGGCGCAGGTAATCACTGAACTGGGGGCCGAAATCCGGGTTATGAAGGGCTAGCTCTACCGATGCCTTGAGTAAGCCCAGAGGGGTGCCTACGTCATGGCGTTTTCCCTGGAGCTGATAGGCGTATATCTTCTGCTGCTTCAGGAGCAGGCGCATGCCGTCGGTAAGCTGTATTTCCCCGCCCTTCCCCGGAGCTGTTTTTTTCAATGCGCTGAATATATCAGGCGTAAGGATATATCTGCCCACGACGCCCAGGTTAGATGGAGCCTCCCTGGGCTCTGGCTTCTCTACTAAGCCTAGTACCTCGTATACCCGCTCTTCTACCTGCTTCGGTGTGATAATGCCGTATGCGGCCGTGTTTTCGGGCTCTACTGACTCGACAGCGATCACGTTGCTGTTATAGCGGTCATATACATCGAGCATCTGCTTCATGGCCGGAACGTCGGCTTCGATAATATCGTCTGGCAGAAAGACAGCGAAGGGGTCATCACCGACAATCTCCTCCGTTATTAAGACGGCGTGCCCCAGGCCAAGTTGCTCTTTCTGGCGAATGTAGCTGATATTGGCAAGCTCAGATATTCGCTGCACCTCGAGCAGGGACTTCTCATCGCCCTTCTGCCTCAGCGCATACTCCAGTTCGAAAGTGCGGTCGAAGTGGTTCTCTATAGCGTGTTTCCCAAGAGCTGTGACGATAATAATCTGCTCGATGCCCGAGGCAACAGCCTCCTCTATTGTGTACTGAATTATAGGTTTATCCACCAGAGGCAGCATCTCCTT
>DUEY01000007.1 GCA_011174795.1 Dehalococcoidia bacterium | reverse complement strand
CCCTGAAATATGTCGCCGAGGGCTATTCCAACAAGCAGATTGCCCATACCCTGGGCATCAGCGAGCAGACCATCAAGAACCACCTCACCTCTATCCTGGACAAGCTCGATGCCAATGACCGCACCCACGCCGTGGTGCTGGCATTCCGGCAGGGCTGGATAGATATAGGTGAGTCCTCACCCTCTGCCTAAGCAGGCACAAGCAGCAGATTCACACTTCTTCCTGCTACACCATTGCGAGCGCAGCGAAGCAATCTCCCTGTATAGCGCCCCTGTCCGCGATGCAATGAGATTGCCGCGTCGCCTGCTAGAGGCGGACTCGCAATGGGAATATGTGAAAAAGGGGGGCGTTATTATGAACGCCCCCCTTCTAATATGCACCCATGGACTACGGTCACGTATCACGGACACGTTTCACGAAATACCGGTCACGGATACTGGCCGTTATAGCCGACGTACCACGTGCCCTGGTGGAGGAAGACACCGTAGACCCTGCCGTAGTTTCCTACTATCCAGGTGTAGGAACCATCGCCGCGTATGTGGTTCAGACCGCTGCAGGACTTTGGCACTTCGTTGATATAGGGACCATGCTCATCGTGAAGCGGCGAGTTGCCGCTGCCGGGAGCTTTATCGAGTCCTGTAGTCCGTGTGCTCGGCTTGTTGACCAGCAGCCCGATCCAGATGGAGGCATCATCAACCTCTTCGGTCGTGGCGGGCTGGCCGTAGGAGTTCACCAGCACGCTCACTTCGTGGTCATCGATGTATATCTTGGAGCCTTCGCGAAGTTGCAGATAGCGGCCGCTTTTTGTCGGGTGGTTGTGGGCGCTGGTCCAGTTTCCCTCCTCGTTCCAGCCCCCGTTACCCACGGCGTACTGGTGCACGTCGGCGTAGAAGACGGACACCGCAGACTGCAGCACCCGCTCGTCGACCTCGTATCCTTCCTCCTCGCCCTTGCTGATTAATCCGATGACGCTGACGGAGATTATCGAGGCCAGCAGGCCCATGATAAATACTATCAGGAGCACCTCTATCAGGGTGAAGCCGCGCTTTCCACCGCTGTATATTTGCATGTTATGCATACTATCGATGAAATGATTTTTCAGTTGGCTACTCTGGGAAGCCGCTACACTTTAGACAATATAATAACACATGAAGTCCAGAACGCCAAATTTTTCTGTGCGCGTGCGCCTTTGAACACATGTCATTACAGGTCATAACTGTTTGTGCCAGCCCTGTTCAGCCACACCATTGCGAGCCCGCCTGAGGCGGGCGAAGCAATCTCCCTGTCTCCTCTCCACCACCCTGCCTGAGATTGCCGCGGCAATCACCCTCACCCTAACCCTCTCTCCTCAAGGGAGAGGGAATCCCCTTTATCCAAGAACGCTCCTTACTTATTTTGACCGCCAGATTCCGACTTCCTATCGTTTCTCACTCCTATGGTGGGAGGGATTTAGAGGGAGGGGGCAAACATCGTCATTGAGGGCGCAGGTTGGCAATCGCCCCGGGCGGTGCCCCATCCGCCACCCCATGAGATTGCCGCGTCGTCCGCCTCTGGCGGACTCGCCCTGGTGATATTGCTGTAAAGGGCCATAAAAAGAGCCCGCCTTAGGCGGGCTCTTTCTTGGCTTAGCCGAGCAGAACGAAGCATCACGGATAAGCGCCGCTGAAGCCTGCGTACCAGGCAGTGCCAGCGCCCTTATAACATCCGTAGACCGAGCCGTTCTTGCCCACTATCCAGGCGTATCCGCCGCCGGGCTCAGGAACACCGTTGAAGGTATTCGTGGCCATCGCCGACTCGGGCGACTCGTTGATGTACAGCGCGCTCTCGTGCATATTCGGCGATACGTCCAGGCGGTCGGTTGTGCCGCACGTAAGCTTGTCGGTACAGCCGGTGTCGTTGTTGTCGTAAGAACCGGCCTCGTTCAACAGCATACCGACCCAGATGCAGTGCGCTGAAATAGCGGCGTCTGTTGCTGCCCCGCCGGTTTCCTCGTCGTCAACCCGCCATGCTTCATAGTCATCGTTGTCGGGGTCTGCCTGTGTGTCGTTCATGTAAAGGCTGTGGTTGCCGACGTATGCTATCGCAGTGGGATAGTAGTGCCCCGAGGGGTGGGTCAGCTGCAAGAAACCCGGCGTTGGAGCATCGGCTGCGGTGCAGTTGCAGCCCCACCGAGTGTCTGCGAGGTTAGCCCAGGTGCTGCCATCGAAGTTCTGGTCGGGGTCGAACACCAGTCCGGCGTGCGTGTCGGAGTAGAACGCTGCGCATGCGAGCTGGATTACCTCCTCGTCGGTCTCGTACGCCTGCAGGCCTCCTCTCCCCATCAAGCCGACCACGTTAGGTATAACGACTGCAGCTAAAACACCTAGAATAGCGATCACGATCAGCAGCTCGATCAGGGTGAAGCCTTTCTCTCCGCGTTTAAAGCACCTCATCTCGTCTCACCTCCTTTCTAGTCAGATTTATCCTGAGTATTTTTGCGGCTCTTGCCGCTCTCATTACGTCCAAACAGCCCCCTTTCACCCAACTACTATCTGATAGATATACTGCTCCTTATATTTATACAATTTGAAGTTTAGCAGGTACGCACGCCTGTGTCTATGGTACAAAAGGGGGGTACGGGGTGAGCCTTATGGTACTTTTGTACCTGGTGTGGAGCTCGCTTCCGGTTATATTCCCATTTCGAGGAGGGCTCGCAATGACAATGTTTGCCCCCTCCCTCTAACTCCCTTCCACCAGGGGAGGGAGGACTTTCCCCTCTCCCTTGAGGGGAGAGGGTTAGGGTGAGGGTGATTGACGCGGCAATCTCAGGCAGGGCGGTGGAGAGGGGACAGGGCGATTGCCACGCCCGCCTTAGGCGGGCTCGTAATGGCAGTGCGTCAATAGTCCTCGGGAGCGATGTTGATGGAGACCAGCGCCGCGTAGTCGAGGCGCCACACACCCTCGTCGTGGTGCTGGGGCAGCTCGGCGAGGAAGTGGGGATAGAAGATGAATGTGTCGTCGTCCTTGGTAAAGCTGGCGTAGAAGTCTATGGGAGTATAACTGCCCTCCTCCTCCGGCAGCCTGCCGTCGGCGGTGGGCCATTCGCCTCCCGACTGGACATTAAAGGTGTCGACGGCGGTCTTCATCATTCGTAAATCTGCCTCAAGCACCCGTTCGCGGGTGCCGCTGAACGCCCCGGTGAGGATCAGGGTGACAACCAGTATCAGGATAACGATTATCAACATCGTTATCGTCAGCTCCAGGTAGGTCCATCCGCCCTCGCGGCGCATCTTTACCGGCATAATCACTATATTCACTAGGTACCGTTCGGTTTTAGTTGATGTATATAGTTGAGTTTAGGCAATTATTTTCCGTTCGCCCTGAGCYTGTCGAAGGGCGTTCATGGTTCGACAAGCTCACCACGAACGGTTTTAAAACACGATACTTTAAGAATCATACCAACCATGACCGAACGGTATGCGTGCCCAGCCCCTACTTGACTATACAGGGCAAATAGTGATATCGTATTACGATATCATAATCCGATATTAATAGGGCTCTATATGTTCAAGGACTTTTTCCTCGGATTTGTGAAGACTCATATCCTCTATCACGCCTCCAAGGGGCCGATATACGGCGTCGAGATGATTGAGGAGCTGGCTCGGCACGGCTACCGTCTGAGCCCGGGGACGCTCTACCCCACCCTCCATCGCCTGGAGAGTGATGGCTATTTGACAGCACAGAAGAGGGTGGTGGGAGGGAAGATGCGCAGGTACTATACCATAACCGAACGGGGGACGGAGGTTCTGGACGAGGCGAAAAAGAAAATCGCCGAGCTGGTGGACGAGGTACTGCTGGATAGGTAAGTCATGGAACAGGCAGATAGAAAAAGGTTCTTCGGTCTCAGCCGCAACGTATTCTTCCTGGGTGTGGTGAGCTTTCTCACCGACGTCTCCAGCGAGATGATTTTCACCCTGTTGCCCCTGTTCCTGCTGAACGTGGTCGGGGTGGGGACACAGATCATCGGCCTCATCGAAGGCATCGCTGAGGGCATCGCCAGCCTGCTCAAGGTACTGAGCGGATGGCTCAGCGACCGCCTGGAACGCAGGAAGGGGCTGGCTGTCTTTGGATACAGCGTATCCACCCTCGCCAAGCCATTCCTGTACTTCACAACCACGTGGGGCGCAGCGGCTGGGGTGCGTTTCGTCGACCGTCTGGGGAAGGGGATTCGGACATCGCCGCGCGATGCCCTGATTGCCGATTCCGCCCCTCCGGAGGAGATGGGCAGGAGCTTCGGCTTCCATAGAGGCATGGATACCGCGGGCGCTGTGGTCGGTCTCGCTGTAGCTGCTCTGGTTGTCTACTGGGTGCAGCGGGGAGGGCTCGAGCTCACCCGCGATGCCTTTCAGACCGTTGTACTGGTCGGCGTAGTCCCCGCGGTGCTCGCCGTGTTCGTCCTCCTGTTCTTCGTCCGTGAGCGCGGCAGGGCTAATGACTCCAAAGATTCCGAAGGCACCAGCCTTTCCACGCAGGAAAAACCGCCGGGCGCGTTTGATGTACGATTCAAGCTCTTCCTGGTGATAGTGATCGTATTCACCCTGGGCAACTCCAGCGATGCCTTCCTCATCCTGCGGGCGCAGAACCTGGGCTTCTCTGTTGCGCAGTGCCTCCTCCTGTTCGTAACCTTCAACCTGGTTTATGCTCTGGCCTCACTGCCGGCGGGTGTGGTGTCGGACAGGCTGGGGAGGAGGGGTATCATTATCGCTGGATGGTCGATATACGCCGTCGCCTACCTTGGTCTTGCGCTGGCATCGGCGGCTTGGCATGTCTGGTTGTTGTTTATGCTCTACGGGCTTTACTACGGCGTTGCCGAGGGCGTATCGCGGGCTTTCGTCGCCGACATGGTGCCTGCGGAGAGGCGGGGCACCGCTTACGGGCTCTATCATACCGCTGTCGGGCTCTCGCTGCTGCCGGCGAGCCTGATTGCGGGCTGGCTGTGGCACTTGGTGGGGCCGGAGGCGCCCTTCTTCTTCGGGGCGGCGATGGCGGGGACGGCTATGCTTGCGTTTCTCCTGCTCATCCGGAGGTAGGATTTCCTCGACTTGACTAGCTGGTAAAACCTGCGTATTATTCGCCTGGGGGCATTTTTAGGAGAAATATATGGAAGATAGAGTAGCGGTATTCATAGACGGCAGCAACCTTTATCACGGTTTGCGGTCCAGCTTCAATCGTTACGACCTCAATTTCGCGGAGTTCGTTAATAAACTCAGTGGCTCGCGGAAACTGTTTCGAGCTTACTACTACAACGTGCTGCAAGACCCTACCCAGCGTGCTGAAGCCCACCGCGAGCAGCAGGATTTCCTCAACACGCTTCGCGGTACGCCCTATCTCGAGGTCCGGCTGGGGGGCACCAAGCTGGCGCAGGGCGTCCCCGTGGAAAAGGGCATCGACGTTATGCTGGTCACGGACCTGCTGAACTTCGGCTGGGAGGACCTCTACGACGTGGCGATTCTGGTGAGCGGGGACTCGGACTTCGCCTATGCCCTTCAGGCTGTGAAGAACATGGGCAAGTATGTCGAGGTTGCCTATTTTGAGACCAATGTGTCCAAGGACATCCTGGATGTCGCCGATAACAAGCATCTTCTGGACCAGAAGTTCCTCAAAGGGTTGTGGGCGCATAAGCGCCCTCCCCGCCGCAAAATAAAGAGGCTGGGTGGCGCAGCGGGTAAGGGCGGCAGCAGCTAGAGCGAAATAGAACCGACCGCGTAGGGGCGCTTCGCGAAGCGCCCCTACAAAGTATGATGCTATAAAGCCACATTTAGCAGCCCGCCTACGGCTATAGTTGCTATAATCATAACCCCGATTGCCGCAAGCAAGCCTTTGTAGCCTAACTCCCTGGCGAGTACGACGAAGGCAGCGATACAGGGGAAGAACATCGTCAGCACCACACAGCCTATCACCAGTTGCCCGGCAGTCAGCGACAGTGGCGCCAGCAGACCGATAGCTACGTCCTTACGCAGGAAACCGACCACGATGGCGACCACCGCCTCCTTGGGCAGCCCGAATATGCCGCTCACCACGGGTGCGGTAAAGTTGGCGATGGCGTCGAAGACACCCGCGGTGTAGAGGATGCTGATAACGAAGATAGCCCCCAGTATTATGGGCAGGGCCTCTTTGAGGAAGCCGTAGACCCTCATCCAGAGCTTTGTCGGTAGTGCCCGCCATGATGGCAGGCGGTAGGGTGGCATCTCGATGAGGAGTTCGGGGCTGAAACCCCTGACGGTACGATTGAGGATTAAACCGAGGACGACCCAGACCACGAACAGGGTGCCGTAGACCATCGCGACATATTGTGTTCCCCGCTCCCCCACCAGGCCGATGATCATCGCCTGTGATGCAGCACAGGGTATGGCGATGGATATAAGGGTGGCGGCGATGAACCTCTCCCGCCTGCTCTCGAGGATGCGTGTGGCCATGATTGCCGGCACGCAGCATCCCAGTCCCAGCATAGTGGGGATGATGGAGTAGCCGTGCAGTCCCATGCGGTGCATGAGGTTATCGAGGAGCACCGCCAGCCGGGGAAGGTAGCCGATATCCTCGAGCAGGCTCAGTATCAGGTAGAAGGCGAGGATATAGGGCAGCACAGCGCCGAGCGGGATATAGAGTCCTGTGGTCAACACCCCCATCGACTGGGAGAAGTCAATCTCACCATCGAACAGCTTGCCGATGAGCATATCGTGCCAGAACCCCTCCGAGCCCAGAGCGGTGCTCAGCTTCATCATGACCGGTTCCCACAGATTTTCGAAGAAGGGATCGGCTGCGTGATTGATCAAACCCTCGCCGATGAGGCGTATTATGGAGAAAGAGCCTGCCAGCACCAGGGCGGCAATAAGGAGGCCGATGACAGGGTGGACTGAGGCGTCCTGAAGGCGCTCCAGCCAGGTATGGTGGTGATGGGTTATGGTTTGAACTTCATTGATGATGCTGCCGACAGCGGCCCACCGCTCGTCGCGGGTGCGCGCTGTTAACGGTGGAGAGGTAGCTTCGGGGATGCGGCTTACCAGCTCCTTTATCCCCTCCCCGGTTACCGCCACCGTGGGGACAACGGGGACTCCCAGCAACTCCTCCAGCTTCGCCGCGTCGATAGTTATGCCGAGGTGTTTGGTATCGTCCCATATGTTCAAAGCCACGATGACGGGGATTTGTCTCTCCAGCAGCTCCAGGGTCAGGTAGAGGTTGCGCTCCAGGTTGGTGGCATCGACAACGTTTATCACCAGGTCGCCGTCCTGGAGCATCAGCGAAGCTACCTCCTCTGCCTTGGAGGTGGGCTCCAGGGTGTAGGTCCCGGGGACATCGGTTACCTCGACCTTCTCCTCACCCAGCCTCATAGAGCCCTTGGTAAACTCCACCGTGGTGCCGGGGTAATTGGACGCGATCACCTTTACGCCGGTGATGCGGGAGAAGAAAACACTTTTGCCTACATTGGGATTTCCCATGAGGAGGATTTTCAACTAATCCACCTCAACTAAGATCCTGTTCGCCATGCCGTAGCCGATAGCAAACTGTGCCCGGTCCACCTGGATGGTCACCGGGCCCCGCATGAACATCGAGCCGACCTTGGTAATGCGCTTGCCCGGCCTGATTCCCATGGCGCTGAGGCGCCTGGCCAGGCCGTGTCCCCCCAGGATTTCAAACACTATTCCCGACTGGCCCGACCGCATCTGCCTCAACGTTATATACCGTTTATCGGATTTATCCTCCACAGAACCTCATTCCCCCGTATTTCTGTATATTCCTGTTCGTGTTAGTCCCGCCTGATTTCCATTAGTCAAATACTAGCTTTCATCCTTACTGTGATATGCCGGCAACTGCTTACCGCGCTCGCCGTGCTCGAGGTAGTGGTTGAATCCTTTCAGGCACGATGGTTCTCCCCGTGGAGACGTCAGCACGAACTCAACAAATTTGGACAGCCTTTCCAGGCTGTTCGGGCTCAGCGAGTGCTCTACCTTGCAGGCATCCTCCTGCGCTATATCGCTGGTTAATCCCAGTATCTCCGAGAGGAAGCGAAATAAAACCTCGTGTCGGCGAATGACATCAGTGGCTATCCTCCGTCCTTCCTGGGTAAGCTGTACACAACCGTACCTCGGGTGTTCGACAAGGCCTTCCTCTGAAAGCTTGTGGAGGGCAGCGGTTACGCTGGGTTTCTTCACCCCCAGCCTCTTGCTGATCACGGTTACCCTCACCTCGGGATCCTCTTCAGCAAGCTTGGCTATCGCCTCGAGATAGTCCTCCATGCTTGCGGTCTGTCCGGTTATCATCTCGTTCCTTTCCGAGGGATTTCAATATAATTGTTAGCTATGCCTAACAATTATATTGTAGTAGCTTTTTTCCTGTTGTCAAGAATCCTTGTTGAATACCCTGTCGTTTTGAAATTGACAAAGAATCTGCTTAGGGGTATCATGCCGTCGGTTATTACGTGGGCGCGGCATCGTGCGCTGAGAAGTAAAAGGAGGTTAGACAGTGCCATATAAATCGGTGATCCTCGAGAAGAAGGATATGATAGCAACGATAACCCTGAACAAGCCCGATGTGAACAATGCCTTCGATCTCCCCATGATGGGCGAGATCGATGACGCAATGAATGACGTCGCCCAGGATGCAGACATCAGGGCGCTGATTATTACCGGCGCAGGCAAGGCTTTCTGTACAGGCGGAGACGTCAGCTACTTGCAGACCCTCATTGAAGACAGGGCTGCCTTTTCCAGGACGACAATCGGCGATGCGGTTCGAAGGATAGGCACCATGCCCACAACGGTGCTTAAAATCAGGAACATGGTGAAGCCGGTTATCGCC
Source organism: Dehalococcoidia bacterium (assembly GCA_011174795.1). Classification (GTDB taxonomy): domain Bacteria; phylum Chloroflexota; class Dehalococcoidia; order SZUA-161; family SZUA-161; genus W281. The sequence goes on along the minus strand of DUEY01000007.1, from coordinate 70,704 downwards.
GCGGTGAACGGTGTTGCTGCCGGTGGAGGTATGGGGCTGGCCCTGGCATGCGATATGAGGATTATTTCGGACAAGGCTCGCTTCAGTACGATCTTCATCAAGCGGGGTGTCATTCCCGATTGCGCCGCCACGTTCAACCTACCACGGCTTGTCGGCATGGCTAAGGCATGTGAGCTGGTGCTGACGGGAAGAGTTATCAGCGCCCAGGAGGCTGAGCGGATCGGACTGGTGAATATGGTTGTCCCCCACGATGAGCTGATGAAGGCGACCAGGGAGTTCGCGGCGGAGATAGTCCAGAACCCGCCGCTGGCGGTGGGTCTGGCCAAGGCCGCGCTCTACAGGGGTCTGGATGCCGAGGATATCGGCGCTCATATGGATTACGAGAACTATACCCAGAATGCGCTCATGGGCACCGAGGACTTCCAGGAGGGGATAAACTCCTTCTTTGAGAAGCGTGAGCCGGTGTTCAAGGGCAAGTAGCTGTATCAATCCAGCCGCAAGGAAAGGGGTAGAAATTGGCATACGAGACGGTTATCTATGAGAAAGAGGGCGGGGTGGCGGTCATGACGCTGAACCGTCCTGAGGTAAAGAACGCCTTTGACGCCACGATGCAGGCGGAGATGGACGCTGTACTCACCGAGGTGGCAAAGGACCCTGACGCCAGGGTGCTCATAATCACCGGCGCAGGCAAGGCGTTCTGCACCGGCGCCGACGTCGCCTACCTGATGTCGCTGGGTGAGGAGCATAAGCTTCACCAGACAACCATGGAGGAGATGATACGCGGGGACGGCAACATACTGACCACGGTGCTGAAGATAAGGAACCTGCCCAAGCCGGTTATCGCTGCGGTCAATGGCGTAGCCGCCGGCGGCGGGCTCGCCCTCGCCCTGGCCTGCGACCTGCGGATCGCTTCCGAGGACGCACGGTTCAACATGATTTTCACCAAGAGGGGTGTTATACCGGAGTCCGGTTCCACGTTCAATTTGCCACGTCTGGTGGGCACCGCCCGCGCTCTGGAGCTTATATTTACCGCTGAGACCGTTGACGCTGCCGAGGCCGACCGTATAGGCCTGGTGAACCGGGTTGTTCCTGCTGACCAGTTGATGAAGGCGACGAAGGAACTGGCGGGAAAGATCGCTCAGAACTCTCCGCTGGCGATGGGCTTCTCCAAGGCCGCCATATACAAGGGGATGGTTGAGACCGATATCGCGGCGCAGATGGACTACGAAGCCTATGTCGAGAACGTCCTGTTCGGCACCGAGGACTTCAAGGAGGGCATTAATTCCTTCCTGGAGGGAAGACCGGCGAAGTTCCCGGGTAAGTAGCCAGCTATGAGGAGGTAATCTATGGCTGTTGAAGGGCTGACATTCACCAAAGAGGAAGGGATCGCCACCATCACATTCAACCGTCCCGGGAAGCTGAATGCGGTTACCGAGGCGATGAGGACGGAGGTGCACCGTATCGCTACTGAGCTTCGTACTGATGATGAGGTGAAGGTGCTGGTTATCACCGGTGCCGGGGAGGCGTTCAGCGTCGGAGCAGATACCGGAGAGCTTACTGCGGACTATAGCGGCCCGATCGAGCCGCATGTCCTCAAGAGGCCCTTTGGCTGGTGGATGCTGCCGGTGCGCTATTTCCCCAAACCGACGATTGCAGCTCTACCCGGTATCGTCGCCGGGACGACTTACGGGCTGGCCCTGTCCTGCGATTTCAGGATAGCTTCGGAGAAGGCCAGGTTCAGCATGGTATTTATCAAGAGGGGTCTTATCCCCGACGGTGGTTCAACCTACTTCCTGCCCCGGATTGTCGGCCCCGCCAAGGCGCTCGAACTCATGATGCTGGGGGACATAATCGATGCCCGTGAGGCGGAGCGGCTGGGGATTGTCACGAAGGTTGTGCCCCATAAGGAATTGATGAACGAGACCATGGAGCTGGCGAGGAGGCTTGCCAGGGGGCCGTCGGTCGCCATCGAGCTTATCAAGCGCGGCGTCTATAAGAGCTTCAGCAACGACCTGGAGGCTCAGTTGGACTTCGAGACGCTTGCCCAGCGTATCTGCTTCCAGACGGAGGATTTCCAGGAGGGCATTAAGTCGTTTCTGGAGAAGCGGGAGCCTGAGTTCAAGGGCAGATAGAGCGAAGTTGGTAACGATAAGTAGGGACGGTTCACGAACCGACCCTACTTTTGCAGTCCCAGTCTCAGGGCCTGGGACAGCGAGTTCACTTCCACGGGCTCGATATCGTGAGGCAGTTTCCCACCCTTCCGGGGTGGCGGGAGCAGGCAGGACTTAAATCCGAGCTTGGCTGCCTCGGCCAGGCGCTTCTCTATTTGAGAAACTGCCCTCAGTTCCCCGCTGAGACCGACCTCGCCGATGGCTACCAGGTCGGGACTGATGCTGGCGTTGCGGAAGCTGGAGGCTATAGCGAGGGCTATGCCCAGGTCGGCTGCCGGCTCGTTTACCCTGATCCCCCCAGCAACATTTACGATAATATCCTGGTTGCCCAGAGTCAGCCTTGTTCTCTTGGTGAGGACGGCGATTATCATCAGCAGGCGGTTATAGTCAACGCCGTTCGCGTTGCGGCGGGGCAACCCGAAGCTGGTGGGGCTGGTAAGCGCCTGTATCTCCACCAGCAGCGGCCTGGTGCCCTCGATGGTGGGAACTATCACCGAGCCTATCGCCCCCTGGGAGCGCTGCGACAGAAAAACCTGGGAAGGATTAGGCACCTCAACCAACCCCTTGTCCTGCATCTCGAAGACACCCAGCTCGTTGGTTGAGCCGAAGCGGTTCTTGGCGCTGCGCAACAGTCGATAAGAGCTGAAGCTTTCGCCTTCCAGGTAGAGGACGGCGTCGACGATGTGTTCCAGGGTATGTGGGCCTGCGATCGAACCGTCCTTGGTGACATGCCCGACTATGAAGATGGGAGTATTGCTGGCTTTAGCCCACTGCATCAGCCTCGAGGTGCACTCCCGCACCTGGGAGACGCTGCCTGCGGCCGAGGTGAGGCCGCTTATGTGTACCGTCTGAATGGAGTCGATGACCATCAGTTGCGGCGATATCTCCTCACCCCGCTCGATGATATTCTCCAGGTCGGTCTCGGGCAGGAAGAAAAGCCCCTCACCTCTTAAGCCCAGCCTGTCCGCTCTCAGCTTTATCTGGTGTGCCGACTCCTCGCCGGAGACGTACAGCACCTTACCCTCGCGTTGGGCAATCATACCCGCTACCTCGAGAAGGAGCGTTGACTTGCCGATGCCGGGGTCACCCCCGAGGAGGACCATAGAGCCGGGGACAATGCCGCCGCCCAGCACTCGGTTGAACTCGGTGAGGTGAAGCACGAGGCGGGGCTCCGAGTTGGTGGGGAGCCGGGACAGTTCCTGGGCTGCGGTTGACGGGGCTGCTCTGGCTGCTGTGGGTGCGGGGCTGACGACGGTCTCGACGTAGGTATTCCACTGGTTGCACTCGGGGCAGCGCCCCAGCCACTTGGGGCTTTCGTTTCCGCACTGCTGGCAGACGAAGACAGTTCTTGACCGTGGCATTTACCATTCCCCTTTGGCACATTATACGGGGGCAATAATGTACGTGGCAATTCAAGCAGGGGCGACCCATTGGGTCGCCCCTGCATAATTCTATTCAACGGAGACTGTTATGACTGCTCGGCAAGCTTCGCCATGATTCGCTCGCGCACGTTTTCCTGCACAAGCTCGACCCTGACGCCGTTGGTCTTTGCGGGGTCGAAGTGGGCGAAAGCCATGATGCCCACCATCGTGAGATAGCAGATGTTCTCGAGTCCCTGAGCCTCAGCATTGGCCACCTCTTTCTCCAGGTCGGCAACCTCGAAGCCGAGGTGGTGTATGCCCTCGCCGTGCTCCTTGAGAAAATCGGTGTAGATGCACTCGCCCTCCACGACCTGGACAAGCTCCAGCCTCACCGGCCCCATGTGGGCAAAGGTAACCCTCATCGTATAGGGGCAGGGCTTACCCTTGTATATCACGTCGGGCGGTAGTGCGTGCTCTGCAACCTCCTCGAACTGCAGGCCGAATGCCTTGCTGTAGAATTCCACTGCCTTGTGAATGTCCTTGACTACTATAGCGAGGTGGTCGAGTTTAACGCCGCTTTCGCCTAATTTTAACTGCGCCATCTTTCTACCTCCTTATATTTCCAGGGCTGCCTTCCAGCCCTCGCGCATGGCTTCAAGTATACGCCGGGGCTCGACGCAGTCACCGACGCTGACTACCTTGGGGCCTCCCTTCCCTTGAAGCGCCTCGGCGAGGTCGGTGTTGGATGTTGCCCCTGCTGCGATCACGTAGGTATCGGCAATGATATTCTTCATGGCATCTGCTGCGATTTCCGCCATTGACGTTATGCCCCCCCGCACGTGGATACGCACACCGGTGTCGGCTGCCGCCTGATATAAGACTCCGGGGACAAGACGGACTCCCTTCTGCTTCAATCTGTCCACCAGGATCATCCTCATGTCGGGGTTCATCTTATCTGCCATGAAGCGGCTTCTCCTGAGGACGGATACCTGGTTGCCCTTGTCGGCGAGGAACTCTGCGACCTCACAACCAACGAGGTCACCGCCGATAATGCATACCCTGTCGCCTACTTTCTTCTTGCCCATGAGGACATCCTCTGCCATGACCACGTTCGACAGCGTGTCCAGCCCCGGGACCTCTTCACCGGGGACGATGGGCTTGACGCCGGTAGCGAGTATAACAACGTCGGGCTTGATCTTCTTAACCTCTGCCGCGGTAAGCTCCTTACCCAGCTCTACCTTGACCTTGTTCTTCTTCAACTGGTTAACCTGATAGTCTATCAGGTTATTTATTTCCGATTTATGAGGGGGTACGGCGGCCTGGATGAGCTGGCCACCCAGCTTCTTGCTCTTTTCATAGAGTGTTACCTGGTGTCCTCGCAACGCCGCCACCCGCGCCGCCTCCATGCCTGCGGGGCCGCCGCCGGCGATAACGACCTTCTTGGGCTTGGACGCTTTCTTAATCTCGAACTCCTTCTCTCTGCCAATAGCGGGGTTTACCGTACAAGCTACGCCGTCCGCCCACGCCAGAGTCTCGATGCAGTTGTTGCAGTGGATACAGGGACGTATCTCTTTTTCCCTGCCTGCTGCCAGCTTAACCACGAAGTCTGGGTCGGCCTCCATCGGCCTGCCGAAACCGACGAAGTCCAGCTTCCCGGCTTTCAGGGCTTGTTCCCCAGCCTCTGGTTTGATCCTCGCTGCGGCGAGCACCGGGACATTAACTACCTTTTTAACCTGCTCCACCATGTTGATGTTGGGAGCAATACCATGTGCCTCTACGGGGCACATGGTGTAGTATTGCCAGGCATAATCATAGAACCCGCCCTGTGAGAGGTGGATGGCGTCGGCGCCGGCTTCGACGAACATGGGTGCGTGTACCAGCGTGTCCTGAAGGGTGACACCGTACTCGGCTATCTTGCCGTCCCCGACGTAGAAAATCTCGTATATGCTGGTGCGGCACCACAGCGGGAAATTCTTCCCCACCTCTTTTCTGACGGCTTTCAGGGTATCGCACATGAAACGTGCCCTGTTTTCCAGGCTGCCGCCGTACTTATTCTTGAGCGTGTTCCAGACCCGGGAGCGGAACTGCGTTTGCCCGTTGATGTTTGCGCCGTGTATCTCGATAGCATCGAAGCCTGCTGCTTTGGCCCGCCTCGCTGCCTCGACGAAGCGCTGGATAATGAATTGGACATCATCTACTGACAGTTCTCGCGGCAGCTCTGCTCCGTACACGGGTCTTTGCCCCGGCTTTACCCATATACTGCCGTGGTAGATTTGCAGGCAGGCTTTGGCGCCACTCTTCCGGATAACATTGGCCAGTTTCTTCAAACCCGGAATATATTTATCGTCGTCGATATTCAGTCCGAAGGGCAGTCCTGCCCCTCCGGCGGTGTCGATGTTGGCGTTCTCCACGATGTCCAGGCCGACACCCTTGGCCCGCGCCTCGTGGTAGGCCAGAAACCGGTCGGTGACCTCTCCTCCTACGCAGATGTTCGTTCCCATAGGTGGGTAATACATGCGGTTCTTAAGCTCGAGCTTGCCGATGCGACCCGGGGAGAACAACCTTTCATACTTCTGTTTAGACATTTACTCCTCCTTTCTTAGTTGGCAACGGGAAAATAAGAGCATGTAGAGGTGTATACCGAGGGTATCTATGAGCATAGCGGAGGAATACTAGCTCATATTTTTTGCGTTGTCAATGGTTAAATTACCGCACATTTCTCATACAATACTGTGCTTTGCTGCGCTTTTCTATGCCTCTATAGGAGCAGGGGCGACCCGTCGGGTCGCCCCTGCAATGTGCAGAATATCTAACTGGTATGCTACTCAGGAAGAGGAGTGACCAGTTCCACTGAACTCAGCACTATCTCTTCATTCTGGCAGTCTATCTGTATCGTGTCTCCGGGGTTGAACCTGCTCTCGAGCAGAGCTTCGGASAGAGGRTCTTCGACCATRYGCTCGATWAYCCKTCTCAGGGGACGRGCGCCGAAKGCGGGGTCGTAACCCTTTTCACCGAGGAAGTCTTTTGCCTCATCGGTTATCTCCAGCTTTATATCCTTCTCTTTAAGTTGAGCCCCTATCTGAGAAAGCATGAGCTCCACGATCTGGCGGATATGCTCTTTCGTCAGGGCATGGAACACAACCACTCCGTCGATGCGGTTGAGGAACTCGGGGCGGAAGGTCTTCTTCATTTCCTCGAGCACCTTTTCCTTCATCTTATCGTATGACATCTGGGCTACCTTGGTCTCATCGCTGCGGGAGATGAAGCCGATGGTGCTTTCCTTCCTGATAAGCTCGGAGCCGATGTTGCTGGTCATGATGATGACGGTGTTGCGGAAGTCGACTTTTCGCCCTTTGGCATCTGTGAGATGCCCGTCATCGAAAATCTGCAGCAGGATGTTGAAAACGTCGGGATGGGCCTTCTCGATCTCGTCGAGCAATATCGCCGAGTATGTCTTGCGTCTTACAGCCTCGGTCAACTGCCCTCCTTCATCGTAGCCGACATATCCCGGCGGCGCACCAACGAGGCGAGCCACGGCATGTCTTTCCATGAACTCCGACATATCGAGCCTGACCAGGGCATCCTCGCTGCCAAACATGAACTCTGCCAGCGCGCGCACCAGCTCCGTCTTGCCTACGCCGGTGGGGCCGAGGAAGATGAAGCTGCCGATGGGCCGCCTGGGGTCCTTGAGCCCGGCTCTGGCTCTCCGTACCGCTTTGGAGATGGCAACAATAGCCTCGTCCTGACCGACGATGCGCTTATGCAGCGCCTCTTCCATTTGAAGCAGCCTGACAGTCTCATCCGCAGCCAGACGGGTTACCGGTAGGCCGGTCCACATGCTGACAACCTCTGCGATGTGCTCATCAGTCACCACCATCTCTTCCGCGTCTATCTCCTCCTTCCGGCCCTTATGCATCTCCTCTATCTTGTTAGTAAGCTCCAATTCCCGCTCGCGCAGTTCGGCTGCATGCTCATACTGCTGAGCAGACATCGCCTCTTCTTTCTCTTTCTGCACGGTCTCCAGAGCCTGTTTAGCCTCGTTCAGGCTCAGGGGAGGGCCGGACAATTTAATCCGCAGACGGGACGCTGCCTCATCGATGAGGTCGATTGCCTTGTCGGGCAGGAAGCGGTCCGGTATGTACCGGGCAGCCAGCCCGGCGGCCGTCTTCAGTGCCGTGTCATCTATCGTCAAGCGGTGATACTCTTCATAGCGGCTCTTGATGCCTCTCAGGATCTCTATTGTCTGTTCAGTTGAGGGCTCGTCGACGGTAATCGGCTGGAAGCGGCGTTCGAGGGCGGCATCGCGCTCCACGTGCTTGCGGTAGTCGTCCAGGGTGGTGGCACCAATACATTGAAGCTCGCCCCGTGCCAGCGATGGCTTGAGAATGCTGGCAGCGTCAACGGCGCCCTCGGCCGCGCCGGCGCCAACCAGGGTGTGTATCTCGTCGATGAAAATAACGCAATTGCCGGCGGTCTTTATCTCCTCGATAACCTTCTTCAGGCGCTCCTCGAACTCGCCCCGGTATTTGGTACCGGCGACCAGGGCGCCAACATCGAGGGTGAGCAACCGCCTGTCCTGCAATGTCTCGGGGACGTTACCCTGAGCAATGCGGTGCGCGATGGCCTCAGCGATGGCGGTCTTACCTACTCCGGGTTCTCCGATGAGAACGGGATTATTCTTGGTGCGCCGGCTGAGCACCTGAATTACCCGCTCGATCTCCTTCTGGCGCCCGATAACCGGGTCGAGCTTGCCTGCTCGAGCAGCAGCGGTCAGGTCCATGCCCAGCTGGTCGAGGGTTGGGGTCTTGGTGGTAGGGCGCGAGCCGGCGCGGGGCATGCTCTGGCTTAGAGCACGATTAAGCTCGGCATGCACGTTATCTATGCTGACTCCCAGGCTTTCCAGAACGCCCGAGGCGATTCCCTCACCCTCGCGCAGAAGCCCGAGGAGAATGTGTTCGGTACCGATATACTGATGCCCCAGAGAACGGGCCTCATCTACGGCAAGCTCTATCACCCTCTTAGCCCTCGGCGTGAGCCCGACCTCGTTCTGAGTGGTCCCCTCCCCGCGGCCGATGATGAACTCTACAGCAGACCGGACCTTGTTCAGTCCGACACCGAGATTGGAGAGGATCTTGGCGGCCATCCCCTCCTCTTCTCGCACCAGCCCGAGAAGTATGTGCTCTGTGCCGATATAGTTATGGTTGAATCTCCGGGCTTCCTCCTGGGCCAGAGCCAGTACCTTCCGAGCACGTTCGGTGAATTTATCGAATCGGTTGCTCATCGCTTTACTCGATATATTTCTGCAACCCGGGTGCAAATACATACACCGGGCACACCGTTATTTTACCACAGTTAGGCTAGTATGAAAATAGCCCAAAACTCACAAAATCCCTTGAATTCTGGGCTATTCAAGCTTCCTGGCAATGGCATATTTTCCGCACCCCGTTGCCGGGGCAGTATCGTCTGCGCTGGGGAGTTTCACTTCCGTGTTCGGGATGGGAACGGGTGGGTCCACCCCGCTCTAATCACCAGGAAGCAATCATACGTAATTCAGTTTTAAAAGAGCTGGTCGTTTCCTTCGGGGAGCCTGCCGTGCTCCTGCATGAACTGCTGTATAAGCTCGCTCTCTCGCATAGTATACATCATAGTCTCTTCATAATGCAAGTAGCGCGCTTTTTCCACCCATTCGTCACCTGAGTCCAGTATCTCCTGAAGTCCCTCGCGGATACTGGTGCCGCTTCCTATATATATAACTTCCTTCTGCTCATCGAATAGACGAAATACCCCGTCGGTCTCAGGGGCGGCCTCCACATTATCGGGGGTGAACCCGAGCCACTCGCTCGGTGGCAGCATCACCGCTGAGAGTTGGAATCTAAGGTCGCATCTGAGGCACCGCGCTGCTTCCTCGACCGCCATCTTCTCATCGAAGCCGAGTTCCACGGTCGAGAAGTTCCCCGTTCGCTGTTCCGCCGGAAGGCAGGGCATCGCGACACGCTGCCTGTCGTAGAAACCCTCGTCGCGGCCCAGCGAGGGCGTGGCCTCCCCGCTTTCTGTAGGAGCCTTATCGATATCGCCGCTGCCGCCAAGGTATTTATCTATGGAGGCAGCCGCCTTTCTTCCGGCAGCGATAGCTTCTATGACCGAGGCCGGGCCGGTGCTCGCATCGCCGCCGGCGAAGACGCCATCTATACCGGTGGCCAGGGTCTCGGGGTTTACCTTCACTCTGCCGCCGGCAACGACATCCAGTTCGAAACTGTCGGGGACCTCAGGCGTCTGCCCGATAGCTGCTATCACCGTATCGAAGTCCATCGTGAACTCGCTACCCTCGACCGGCACCGGACGCTTTCTGCCGCTTGCATCCGGCTCTCCCAGTTCCATGCGCAGGCATTCCATCGCCAGCCTGCCGCCGTTAACCGATATCTTTTTCGGCGCGGCAAGGAAGACTATCTCGATTCCTTCTTCCAGAGCCCCCTCTATCTCCTCCGGGCTGGCGGGCATCTCGTCGCGTGAGCGCCGGTAGACGATGGTCACCTCCCCGGCGCCGAGCCGCAGCGCAGTACGTGCGGCATCGATGGCGGCGTTGCCGCCGCCGACTACGGTAACCCTGTCCCCCACTTTGACCTCTTCGCCCATATTAATCTTCCTGAGGAAGGATATGCAGTCTATAACCCCCGGGCTGTCCTCTCCCTCCACCCCCATCTTGATTCCCCGGTGTGCCCCGGTAGCCAGGAATATGGCGTTGAACCCCTGTTCCTTGAGATTATCGAGTGACTCGACCTTGCTGCCGGTCACTATCTCGACGCCTGAGCTTACTATGCTCTCGATCTCGCTATCGAGCGCTTCCCGCGGCAGGCGGTACTCGGGTATGCCGACTCGCATCATGCCGCCGGCTTCAGGCAGTGCCTCGAATACGGTGACGGAGTGCCCGAGCTTAGCCAGGTAGTACCCCGCGGTGAGACCTGCGGGTCCGGAGCCCACGATAGCCACCTTCTTGCCCGTGGGGTGCGCCTTATCAGCTTCTGCCTGTCGCGAGGCCCCGGCTTGTTCAGCGGCGAAGCGCTTCAGCGCCGCAATGGCGATGGGTTCATTCAGTTGACCGCGCCGGCACACGCTCTCGCAGGGGTGGAAACAGACGCAGCCCAGCACCAGCGGGAAGGGTACTTTCTCTCGAACCACGGCCAGGGCTTCGGGGAATTTATCCTCGGCTATCAGGCGCACATAGCGGGGGACATCTATGCCGGCGGGACAGGCGCTGGTGCAGGGAACGAGCACTGCCTCGCGTTCCGCCCGCTTGACGTCCAGGTCGAGCAGGGCGCCGGTGGGACAGACCTCGACGCAAGCGCCACAGAACTTGCACCCCGACTCCTTAAGCGAGGGGGCGATGGGTCCTGCTATTGACGTGCCGTCTCGTACGACGAAACCGAGGGCTCCTATGCCGCGCACATCCCGGCATACCCTGACACACCTGGTACAGCCAATGCAGAGGTTGTAATCCTGGGTGAAGAGCGGCTCGTCCTTCTTGACGGGCAGGTCTCCGGGGGTATAGCGGGGGGTATCTTCCTTGATGCCGATATATTCGGCAACCGCTCCCAGTTCGCAGTAGCCGAGCTTGGAGCAGCAACGCTCAAGAACCGGTATGCTGTTGGGACATGATTCAAAGGGGCTGCACCCCTCCCTCTGGCTGCATGTAAGACAGGCGTGGGGGTGCCTGACAAGGATGGCTTTCAGGTTCTCGCGGCGCTGCTCCCGCACCCGGGTCGTATCGGTACGGATGGTCATTCCTTCTGCGACGGTGAGGGTGCAAGATGCAGGGAGGTCGTCTCTTCCTTCGACCTCAACGATGCACAACTGGCACCCCCGGAACTCCGCTTCGGGCGCCGAGCTTTCGAAAGCTTGACCGCCGAGGTAGATGACGCTGTCGGCCTTCATCCCTATTGCCGGGGGCAGGTCGGGGTGGGCACAGAGGGCTGGTATATAGATACCGGCGCTCTGCGCCGCCTCCAGTACCGTTTTGCCTTCCTCGACCTCGACTTCTATATCATTGATAGTCAGTTTCATTGTTGCCATGGTGCTGCACCCCGCAGAAATTATAGTCAAGGCTCGGATTAAGAGTCAACGATACTAGGATTCGGGGTGGGCGCTCGCCACAGCCGATTCGCCCACCCCGTGACAATGCCTGTTTAAGCGAGCTAGAACAGCCCCGTTACCTTGCCTGTCTTGGTATCGACATCGACCTTTCTGAATGCGGGGTCGGAGCTTGTTCCAGGCATCAGGCTGATAGTGCCAGCGCAGGGGCAGAGGAACTTGGCGCCGGAGTAGATTAATACATCGCGGATTGGTAAAGTCCAACCCTTGGGCACGCCCTTCAACGCAGGGTCATGGGTGAGGCTCAGGTGGGTCTTGACCATCATGGTGGCGAAATCATCGTACTTGGAGTCGCCCTCAAGAGACTTGGCCTTGGCCTCAGCATCAGGGGTCCAGCTCACGCCGTCGGCGCCGTAGACCACCCTGGCGATCTTATCGACCCGCTCCCTGAGTTTCATCTCCATAGGATAGAGGAACCTGAACTCGTTCTTCTCCTCGCAGGCTTCCTTGACCACGTCGGCCAGCTCCAGGGCGCCGTCGCCGCCGTCGGCCCAATGGGTAGATACGGCACAGCGTGCCCCTGCCTCCTCAGCAGCCTTGCGGACCATTGCGATTTCGTCCTTGGTGTCGGTGTGGAAGCAGTTTACACAGACAACCGGGTTTATGCCCGATTCCCGAATAACACCGATGTGGTGCACCATGTTAGCCAGGCCCTTCTCCAGGAGGCCGAGGTTCTCCTTGGTGTACTCTTCGGGCAGTGGAATTCCCGCTACCACCTTGGGCCCGCCGCCGTGCATCTTCATCGCCCGTATCGTACTCGTAAGTACGGAAACATGCGGCTTGAGGCCGCTCAGGCGGCACTTGACGTTCCAGAACTTCTCGAAGCCGATATCGGCGGCGAAGCCGCTCTCTGTTACGTGATAGTCGAACATCTTCAGACCGATACGGTCAGCGATGATGGACGATTGGCCCACGGCGATGTTGGCGAAGGGACCGGCGTGCACCATACAGGGCTGATACTCTACCGTGCAGAGTAATGTAGGGTTGATGGTATTGCGCATCCAGGCGGTCATGGCGCCGCCCACCTCCAGGTCGCCCGTGGTAACCTCTTTGCCGCTCTTATCGAAGGCTAGCGTGATGTTATCCATTCTCTCACGCAGGTCCGCCAGGTCCCTGACGATGGAGAGCATGGCCATGAGCTCGGAGCTTACCGCTATGCCGAACTTGGACTGCATCAGAAAGCCGTCCATGCGCCCGCCATGACCTATGGTGATGTCGCGCAGGCTCTGGGCGCAGAAGTCCATGATCCAGCCCATCTCCACCCTGGTGGGGTCGATGTTGAGGCGGGGCATCCTGGTGAGCCGCTGGAGCTGCTCGTCGTTGTAGTTGCGCTCGTGCTGCATCCTGGACGTAAGGGCCACCATCGCCAGGTTGTGGGCATTCATGATGTCGTTGATGTCGCCGGTGAGTCCCATAGAGAACTCCGTCATGGGGATGAGCAGCGCATTGCCTCCGCCGGCAGCGGTGCCCTTGATGTTCATGGTAGGGCCACCCGAGGGCTGGCGCAGGCAGCCGCCTACATTCAGACCACGCTTTCCCATCCCCTCCAGCAGGCCCATTGAGGTGGTGCTCTTTCCTTCACCAAGCGGCGTGGGAGTGATGGCAGTCACCTCGATGTACTTGCCATCGGGCTTGTCCTTGAGGCGCTCGATAATCTTGATGAAATCGAGCCTGGGTGTTCTCCCGAAGGGGATAAGCTCGTCCTTCTCCAGCCCCAGCTTTTCCCGCCATTCATCGGGGGTGGGCATGTTAGCCTCGGCAGCTTCCGAGATCTGCCAGTCCTTCATCTTAGTTGCATCGTATGCCACAGAAAACCTCCTTAAATTGGCTTCTAATTTTTAAACGAGATATCCTTCACCTGAGGAACTCGTTAAATTGCCTGTTACCGCGTTATTTTTTAGAGCGGGCGGCGCGCCTCTCGGCGGCCACCACCGTATTCATCATCAGCATGGTTATGGTCATTGGTCCCACGCCGCCGGGAACGGGAGTGATAGCGCTTGCCTTCTCCTTGACTGCCTCGAAGTCAACATCGCCCCTGAGATCTGCGACCATCTTAGTGGGGTCTTTCTTGCTGGGCTTCATGCCTACCCTGTTGACGCCGACATCGATTACCACTGCCCCGTCCTTGACCATGTCCGCTTTGATGACCTCGGCGGAGCCCATGGCGGCGACGAGTATGTCCGCCTGCCGTGTGATTTCAGACATGTTCTTCGTTCCGGTATGGACGACTGTTATGGTGGCGTTAGCATGGGGTTTCTTCTGCACCAGCATCGCCATGAGGGGTTTGCCCACGATATTGCTGCGGCCGCAGATGACGACATGCTTGCCCTCGGGGCTGTTGCCGCTGCGCACCATCAGTTCCACCGCGCCGTGAGGGGTGCAGGGCATGAAGTAAGGATCCCCGATGAGCATTTTACCGACGTTGATGGGATGGAATCCATCGACATCTTTAGCAGGGTCGATAAGGTTGAGCACCTTGTCCGCGTCGATATGTTTGGGCACGGGGAGCTGAACCAGGATGCCGTCGACATGCTCCGCCTTGTTCATCTCCGCCACCTTGGCCAGCAGCTCGTCCTCAGAGGCGCTCTCGGGCATAACGTAGGTCTCGGACCATATTCCGACCTCCTCACAGGCCTGTTCTTTACCCGTGACATAGGAGACGGAAGCGGGGTCATCGCCGACGCGGATCATGACCAGCCCCGGGGTTACCCCTTCCGCCTTCAATTTCGTGACCCTTTCCTGTAGTTCAGCGCGAATTTCCTTTGCTACCTCGGTGCCTGAGATTATCTTCGCCGTCATTTTCCTCCGGCCTCCTTATCCTTTATTTATAGCTAGATAGTTGTATCCTTCGTCGTGGTATGTGCACGCCGGGGCTTTGGCTCAGCGTTTAGGGGGCAATCATTCGATGGTGATGGTGCTGAAGGGGGAAATCTAATTAGGGAGGGTGAGGTCAGTTCGGATTCGATGGTGTAATCGGTGAGAGCTACCTGCAATTTACCCTCCGGCCATGCGGGAGGAATTATAGCATATAACCAAAAAGGGCGCAATCAGATTGCCGGGACGACTAGTCACACGTCTATCTCGGCGTACAGATCCTTATGGGCAAGTAACGGCAGTTCTCGCTGCGGAAATGGAGAAAAAGTAGTAAGAGGGGGTTGACAAAAGGTTAAAAAAATGTTAAAAGCTTAACAGTCCGTTTTATTCAAAGCTGAAAGGGACTTGTCGGACTAAGCGGTACGGACTGAAGGGACTAGCCGGTCTGGCACGAAAACAGGTGATAGTCCGTCAGTCCATGCAGGAAGAGCAGAGGGGGAATTACAGGAGAGGGGTGCCCGGGCGGGGCAGGACCGTGCTTCCCCCGGCAGCCTGTCATCATATATAAATTTGGGGATTATTCATTGTCGAGCGCCTTTTTAATGAGATGCGCGGGGCTTTTTCTGTTTTCTTGCGGGAAAAGGCTTGACAAGAGGGATGAAAGGTGCTTACAATGAACTAACGTGTCAAAATTCGGCTCAATATGTCCAGTTTTAAGGAGGTGGTTATATGGAATGAAGACTACAATGATGAAGGAATTAGCAGATGGTTATTCAGGGCAATGTGATAATTCGCCCGAGAAAGGAGAGACTAGATGAGGAAGAGATTTCCAAATACTGTACGGGTGCTGGTGGTGCTGGCGATGGTATGCAGCCTGCTGGCGATAACTATAGCGCCAGCCGGTGCACAGACTGTTACGTTCAACGGTGCGCCACCGCCAGTTTCAGGGCCCGTAGGACAGTCAGTTAATATAGTAGCAACCGGTTTCCTCCCGAGCGCTATACTGACCATTACCATGGACGGGGTGAAGCTAACAACGTCGCCAGCAACGGTGACAACTGGCGATGGGAGCATAGTCCCTGCGGGTCAAGCAACGTTCGGTATAGTGATTCCGGCTGCGGAGTGGGGAGACCATAAGGTCACGATTACCGACGGTGTCAACACATTGCAGGGTCTTAACTGGATCCAGGTTGAGCCCAAGGTTGTCATATCACCGGTGCAGGGAACTGTGGCCTCGAGCGCCACGGTAACCGGCTCCGGATTTGCAGCCGGCGTGACCGCCCTTGTGACCGTCGGCGGACAGACCTTCGCCAGCGGCGTTCCTGTTGCGGCTGACGGAAGCTTCACGGCTACAGGCACTATACCGCTGCTTGGAGCCGGGGACCAGGTAGTTGATGCCATAGATGGAGCGGGCGCAGTTGCTTCAGTTGCTGGGAATGCAGATACTTTCAAAGTTACGCCGACGCTGACGATGAGCCCGAGCAGCGCACTTGCTGGCGACGATGTGACGGTGAAAGGAAGCGGCTGGGAGACGGGCGCTGTCACCCTTTTCTTCGCGGGAGCGTTCTGGGATACAGTTACTGCAGATGCCAACGGCGTGATAGACGACCCGGGGGTGACGATACCTCCGGCACAGCTTCCCGGCGTGAAGAAGGTTGAGGGTACTGATACCGCTCTAACGCCTAACACTGCGGAGACGACCTTCACCGTTCTTCCCCGCGTGTTGGAGCTCAGCCCGAGCAGCGGTCCGCTGGGGACCACTGTTATGCTGCTCGGCGAGGATATGACCCCGAGCGCGCCTCCCAACATGAGCATAATCGATGTTAACGATCTTGTCATCGCCACTAACATCTCCCTGAACCCGGGCGGCATACAGCCTGGGGCGATAGAGATCGATACCACCGGCTCGATAAGCCCAACGACATTCGTAATCCCTGCTGAGGAGGCGGGTGGTCAACGGCTCCCGATAGGAGCTAACACGATACAGGCGATGGACGGCGGCGCGGATTACGACGATAATACACTTCTCGATAATCTGAGCGCCTTCGGCACCTTCACGGTAACAAAGCCGACGATCTCCGTGAACCCGGTTACGGGACCAAGGGGAACGACGATAACCATAACCGGCGCAGGCTGGGTGCCCGACAATCCGGTGACCATAACCTTCCAGGGGGCCACTGCCCGCACCGTTACCTCGATTCCCGATGCCAACGGCGCCTTCGGCGCTACGCTGGTGGTTCCCGCTGATGCCAACAGGGGGGCCAACAACGAGGTAAGAGCCGCCGATATGGTCATCAATGAGGTTGGTGTCGAGGTTGTAGGCAATCAAGCGGAACCGGTGAAATATACGGTACCGCCTCCGGCAATCGCCGTGAGCCCGACGTCCGGAGTGCCGGGAACTGACCAGGTGACGATAAGCGGAGACGGGTTCGGAGCCTACACTTCGGTTACGATTCAGTTCGGCACCGCCGAGTTCGCGGACAAGCCGCTGACCGACCGCTTCGGAGCCTTCGAATACACGGCCACCTGTCCCGGCCAGCCGCAAGGCGCGATTGTGGTGCGGGCCACCGCTGCTGGTGAGACCGCGACAACGTTCTTCACCGTTGAAGAGGAGCCTGACACCGTAGCGGTTGCCACGGCAAGCATCTCCGGCAAGCTGGTCAGGGTATGGGGCTACTACGACGGCGAGTGGCAGATGTATGACCCGGCAGACCCCGTCGGCAGCGACCTGATGTCGCTCACTCCCGGCAGGGGCTACTGGATCAAGGTAACCGAGGACTGCACCCTGATCTTTGGCGGTTTCAGCTACGACCTGAAGGCGGGCTGGAATAACATAGGCTGGAGATAAGAGGAAATAGCGATAATCCCTGAGGAGCCCGGTTTGGCGGGCTCCTCAGGGGCCACTCAAATTAGGAGGAAAAGATATGACCAAAGTGAGAGTATTGGTTGTGCTAGCAGTGGTAGCGCTTCTCCTCTTCCCGGCTATGGCTTTTGCACAAGGAGGGTTGCAGCTACCGTGTCGGTTCTATGGCGACGTGACCATATACGGCGATCCTGCGCCTGACGACACTGTAGTATCGGCCACGATAGAGGGGGATGAGTATACCGCTTCCACTCCCTCGGTCTACGGCGCCGGGACGTATGCGCTGGAGATAACTCCACCTGAGGGCACGAATTACAGCGAAGGTGCGGCAGTAAGCTTCAAGGTCGGTGCTACACAGGTAGCGACCAGCACCTTCGAGGCCGGCGGCAATAAGGAACTTGACCTTACCATCGGCACGGGACCGGAGGAGGGTGGGCTGATCACATCAGTAGTGGTAGTAACAGGTAGCCCTGCAGATGCGGACTACGATGCCGAAACTGGTGTGCTCACTCTGACAATCCCCGCTGGAGCCACAGGCCCCGCAGGTGCCGCTGGACCGCAGGGTGATCAAGGTATACCGGGAGAAGACGCACCAGGTGGAATGGCATTACCGATAGTTGCGCTGGTTCTCGCTGTCATCGCGATAGGCGTGGCAGTGATGAGCATGCGGCGCAGAGTATAAAGCGCTTGATTCAAAGTATGTAACAAAAGCCGTCCGTCTTTTGGCGGGCGGCTTTTGCCAGTTTAACAATGGCAGGGCTTACTTAGAGTATTTACTAACGTCGGTTTCTTCATGAGGGTCTTTGCGTGGATGCGGGGATAATCGGTGTTAGTAAATGCCCTGAGACGAGTAGGTATTGACAACAGCTTCATTTTTATGTTAAACTGGGTCGCTGGTATTTATATTTATAGTGTATCTGTCAACTGGAGGTGAAAAATGAGGGTTGGTGTTATAGGTATCGGTCAGGCTGGGGGCAGGATTGCGGACCTGTTGAGCTACCACAGTTTATGGGGTAGGCACCAGGGGATCGTCCCCTTTGTTATCGCTGTCAATTCAGCGCAGGCTGACCTGCTGGGACTGAAAACGATACAGAAGAAGGATAGAATCCTTATTGGGCAGACAGTCGTGAAGGGACACGGAGTGGGGCTGAATCGCAAGGTGGGGGAGAAGGTGGCCAAGCACGGGCTGCATTCGGTCATGCACTCGGTTACGGAGAAGGTTCTCCATCACATAGACGGCTTTCTGGTCATCGCGGGGCTCGGCGGCGGCACTGGCTCCGGCGGATCGCCGGTGATCGTTTCCAAGCTCAGGGAGGTCTACGAGGAGCCAATCTACTTTATAGGCGTTCTCCCCAGTGAGGACGAGGGGAAGCTGATGTCCATGAACGCTATCGAATGCCTTCAGGAGGTGGATGGTAAGGTTAACGGTATCCTCCTGTTCGACAACGACGTCTGGAAGAAGGAGGGGCTCCCGCTCGAGACAAGCTACAGCATCATGAACCACGAGCTGGTGAAGCCACTGCCCCTGATGCTCGGTGCCGGTGAGACGGAGAAGGACAGGGTAGGGATCAAGGTTATTGACGCCTCCGACATCATCAATTCATGGGAGGGGTTCAGCTATATCGGCTATTCGGAGATGAAGACCAAGAATGTGCGTGACAGGTTCCTTTTCTGGAAGAAGAAGACCTCCATAGACCAGTTGAGCCCGGCTATGAGGTGCTACACGGCGATACGGAACGCCGCCACGCTGAGGCTGACCGGTGATTGTGATATAAGCAAAGCCAAGAAGGCGTTGATGATTATCGCCGGGCCGCCGGACGAGCTCAATATGGAAGGCTTCTCCCACGCCAAGAGCTGGCTGGAGAGTTCCATAGCAACGCACGAGGTGAGAGGTGGAGACTGCCCCATCAGGGGGTGGGACTCGGTGGCTGGTGTAGTGATGCTAGCAGGCTACAATAACATCCCCAGGTTAGGCGTTAGCATCAATAACGTCAAGCCGCCTGTGAGTATAAAGGCGTCTACGCTGGAACTGGAAGCAGAATCCGAGTAAAGGTTTGCATGACAGCATGATACAAAGGTTTCGGGTAAAACGGCTCTGGTTTATCCTTATACTGCTATGCTTTATCGTGGGTGTAATCTCCCTGATACCATCAGGGGCAGAAGGAGATGGGGCACTATTGCCGTACCAGTCTATCATTCCCCTGGCTCCAATAAGCTCCATTCTCATCTGGCTTCTCGGTTTCTCGTTCTACCTCCTGGGGCGGTGGGCTACAGACAAGCCCATTCGCAGACCGTATCAGTAGTACCGCGGCGGCGCTTAGGCACTTTATCGCATAGCCTCGACATACTCGCCATATCTTTAAACCGGGTATAAAGCATAATCCCCCTGAATCTCTCTTCGAGGAAGGGGGATTACTCTTATCCCTTTTATCAAGGGAACAATAATAGGGGCGCTTCACGAGGCGCACCTACTTAGAATGCAATAGCGTAGCCGGACGGGCTAGTGGTAGTCAAGAACCACAACCGTGGTCTCTGCGGGAAGGCTTGATTTGCTGATGCTGAGCTTCGGCTGCGGCGTGACTTCTTTCAGTCCCATCTCCTTGAGGAAAGGTTCCAGGGAGGCAAGTTCCATCTTCACCACGTCAGTCTTGTAGTGCATCGGCAGTACAATCTTGGGTTGAAGCAGGCTTATGGTCTCCACCGCTGCTGCTGCGCCCATGGTATCTCCGCCACCTATGGGCACCATCAGGATATCGGTATCGCTCATCTGCTCGGTCTGCTCCGCTGTCGGCACGTGCCCCAGGTCTCCCAGATGGCAGATATTAACGTCCTCGATCTCAATAAAGAAAGCTGTGTTCTTGCCTCGCAGCTCCCCTTTGCTAGCGTCGTGGAAGGTGGCGATGCCATTGATGAAAACGTGGGCTATCTCGTACTCTCCCGGCCTGCTGATTACCTTGGGCTCTCCGGCAACACCTTTGAGGAAGCTGTGTTGAGGATGCTCGTGGCTCACGGTGACAATGGTAGCCGTTGGTTTTTTAACCGGATAGCCGAGCGTTTTATCGAATGGGTCGGTAACGATTGTGGCTTCCTTCCCCCGTATTCTGAAGCATGAATGGCCCAGCCAGACGATCTCCATTTTCCCGGTACCTCCGTCGCTTCAATTAACCTCTCTGTTGGGAGAACAAACCTGTCTTTGCTGTTATCCAGCTTACGCCGAACAACAATATAATGCAAACGCCGAATCCTACCAGCTCGAGTTTATCCACATTGAGCCATCCCGCTGCTGTCAGCCGGTTTATCGCCAGGGCTGTGCCACCTCCCCCGATGATGGCCGCTATCGCGCCTGCTGAATTGACCTTGAGCTTATCCCTGTAGAATCCCGCTATAACCGGAACTACTATCCCGCTGGTGAAAATGGTATATGCCAGCAGCAGCGAGCTTATTATACCGGGACGCTGCCACGCGATTACCAGTGCTATGGCGCCGATAACAATCACGCCCAGCCTCGTTATTATGAGACTCGTGCGCTCGGTCATGTTGGGAGAAATGCGTTTGTAGATGTCCTGAGTGAGTATGGTGCTCGTGGTGAGCAGGACGGTATCGGCGGACGACATGATGGCTGCCAGCAGGGCTGCGGCCACCAGGCCGGCTACGCCGACCGGCAGGACATTTTCGATTACCGTGGGGTAGGCCAGTTCGCTGGCTTGAGCATACGACAACTCCGGGTGTTGAGCGTGAATATCGGGAAATAAGACCAGCGCTGCCATCCCGATGAGGACGATAATGAAAGCTACCGGTATGGCTATGAGCCCGGCGTAAAAGGCGGATTTCCTGGCGACCGCCTCATCACGGGCACAGAACAGCCTGGAGTACATGTCGGGACCCACGACATAGGTGGAGCCCGTCAGGATAAGGAGTACGAGCAGTTCGTACCATCCGAAGCTGCTGCTCACCGGTAAGGAGAAGTGCTCCGAGGGGAGGGAGGAGGCTAACTCGCCGACCCCCCCTACTCGGTCCACCACGAAACCAAGTGTTACCAGTATGCCGACAATCAGTATGCCGAACTGGACCAGGTCTGTTCGGATAACCGAATACTGGCCTCCCAGGACCGTGTAGAGAACGAATATAAAAGCGGAGATAGTCATCAACTGGGAAAGGTCTAAGGAGGTAAAAACGGTGAGAACTTTGCCGGCAGCGATTATCTGTGCGGCAATAATCGCTATCCAGGCGACCACGATAAGGACGGATGCTGCCAGACCCGCTTTACTGCCGAACTGTCCCTCCACCAGTTCAGGCAGGGTATAGAGCCCGAACCTCCTTACTTTACGGGCGAAGAAGAAGCCCAGTATCAGCAGGCCGATGGTCCCCACCAGAAGCCACCAGGCACCGGAAAAACCCATTCGGTAACCCCGTCCCACCATCCCCACCACAACCGATGATCCGATGAAGGTGGCGCAGAGAGAGCCTGCTATGAGCAGGGTGGTGCCGCTACGGTTGGCGACGAAGAAGCCGTCATTGCTCGACGCCTGCCTTTTCCTGTAGACATAAGCGCCTATGGCTACCATAACTGCGAAGTAAAGGATAATAATTGCGAGGTCCATCAATTATCCCCGTGCTCAGGCAAAGGTTGGAACAGATGCTCCAACCTATCACCAATCCTGTTTGTCTTGAGCCTTTGTCGTATGTAGGGGCGCTCCGCGAAGCGCCCCTACAAGGTTGGTTTCATTCCACTATTGGTTTCGCTAGCCACGTCCCCATTCAATCACCATGGCTGCCCAGCTAAGGCCGCCGCCAAAGCCGACCAGGACCAGCTTATCCCCGTCCTTTATATGCCCTTCATCGATCGCCTCGCAGAGTGCGATAGGTATCGAGGCCGCCGAGGTATTACCGTAGCGCTCCACATTCATGTAAAACTTGTCCAGGGGCAGGTCGAGCATCTTGGCAGCGGATTTAAGGATGCGCGTATTGGCCTGGTGGGGGATTATGAGGTCTATATCGGATAGCTCCAGGTTGGCAGCGGCGACAGCCTGCCTGGTTGCCTCACAGACAATGTTTACTGCGAACTTGAACGTCTCCGGCCCCTTCATAGTGAGATAGTAGCGCCCGTCGTTCACGCCACAGGGCCCCGGGGTGTAAATAGTACTTGCCCCAGAGCCATCGTTACCCAGGACGAAGCTCAGCGAGCCTGGATGAGATCCGCTGGCCTGTACCACCACAGCTCCAGCGCCATCGCCGAAGAGGACGCAGGTATTACGGTCCTCCCAATCCAGAATTCGTGAGTAGACATCGCTGCCGACGACGAGGGCATTTTCGTAGGTACCGGCCGCGACGAACTGGTAGGCTGTTGCCAGGGCATAAATGAAGCCGCTGCAGGCGGCGTTGATATCGAAGGCAGCCGCCTTTGTGGCGCCCAGGGAGTCCTGAACAAGAGCGGCGCAGGCGGGGAATATATGGTCCGGGGTGCAGGTCCCCACTATTATCAGGTCAACGGACTCAGGTTTAAGGTCGGATAGCTCGAGCGCTTCCCTGCTGGCATGCGCTGCCATCGTTGACGATGTCTCGTCGGCGGCAACGATCCGCCTTTCTTTAATACCGGTACGGCTGAAAATCCAATCGTCTGTTGTGTCGACTAATTGCTCAAGTTCCTGGTTTGTGAGCACCTTATCAGGCAGGTACTTGCCCCAACCTACGACCCTTGCGTATCGAGCCAAGAAGGCACCTTTCTTGAGCGCTTATTGAGAAGGTAGTATAGCAAAGTTGACTTTCGAGGTCAAATGTCTTGACAAAATTGAGCGTGAAGTGATAGAGTTAATGAGGGATTAGCACTCTCGGCTTAAGAGTGCTAATCTGGTGCAACAGAGATGATTACAAAGAGAAGAGGGGATATTCTCAATATTGTTGTCAGTGAGTATATCTCAACCGGTCTGCCGGTCAGTTCGGAGGCCGTAGCAAATAGGGGAATGGGGGTGAGCCCTGCTACTATACGCAACGAGATGGTCGAGCTTGAGGAAGAGGGGTATCTGACTCAACCGCACACCTCGGCGGGGCGTGTACCTTCGGACAAAGGATATCGCCACTATATAGACTCGATGGTGGGCGATATTCAACTTTCTCTGGTGGAGCAGCGCATGATACGGCACCAGTTTCATCAGGTAGAGGGGGTAGTAGAGGAATGGATCCGTCTTGCTGCTGCTATATTATCCCGCATGGTGCGCAGTGTGGCAGTTGTTACCCTCCCCAAGCCTTGTGAGTACCGTCTCAAGCATCTGGAGCTCATCTCCCTCCACGAGTTCCTGGCTTTGCTCGTTTTAGTGTTAAAGGAAGCTAAGCTCAAGCAGCAGGTGCTGACATTGGACGAGGCTGCTTCCCAGGAGGAACTCAGTGCCGCTGCCCGGAGAATCAACGCTGCCTGTGCGGGGCTGAGCGGCTCACAGATATCTGCCAGGCACCTGGACCTTTACCCTCTGGAGGAGCTGGTATTAAGAACGGTGGTGCATATAATACAGGCGGAGGAGGGAGAGGCTTACGAGGAGCCCTATATTGATGGCCTGCGCCATATACTCAGCCAGCCCGAGTTTGCATCGAGCGGCAGATTGGTGCCGATTGTTGAGTTGTTTGAGCAGAGAAGCCTGCTCCGGTCATTCCTGCCCCAGGTGCTGACTGGGGAGGGGATAAAGGTTATCATCGGCAGGGAGCACAAGCAGGACGCGATGCGTAGCTGTAGCATGATTATGACCAAGTATGGCATCCCCGGGGAGGTTGGCGGGGCTATCGGCGTGGTGGGTCCAACCCGGATGCAGTACAGTCGCGCCATACCAACAGTCGGCTTCTTGTCCTCGGTCATGAGCGAGATGGTGGAAGAGCTGTACGGGTAGGTGTTAGGGTCGTTGCTTCTTGGCGCTATTCATTGATTTGAGAGGGGTGATATTGTTTGGACAATAAAGAGAAGAAATTAACGCCCGACGAGGAAGCTGTTGAGCCGAAAGAGGATGAAGAGATAGAGGCGTTTGGTGATATGGAATCGCTCAAGGAGGAGCTCAAGGAGGAGAAAGAGAAGGCGGCGAAATACCTGGCTAACTGGCAGCGAGCGGAGGCAGACTTCATAAACTACAAGAAGCGTAGCGAGCAGGAGAGGGCTGAGACGGCGGAGATTGCCAGTGCTGCTCTTATCAAGGAGCTGCTGCCTGTTCTGGATGACCTGGAGAGGGCTCTGGGAAACGTTTCCCGGGATTTCGATGGGCCCACCTGGGTTGAGGGTATCAAACTTATCTATCGTAAGCTCAAAGCAGTTCTCGAGGAGCGGGGGCTTGCGGAGATTGTAGCGGAGGGCGAGGAATTCGACCCCAATATCCACGAGGCGGTGATGTGTGTGGAGGGTGAGGAGGGGAAGGTCTGCGAAGAGATACAGAAGGGCTACAAGTTTCGCGACCGTTTGCTCCGCCCCTCCATGGTCAAGGTAGGCAAAGAGGAGGAAAGCGCCTGATTTTTCAGGGCCGGTGATAGATTAATATAACCCGACGGAGGTTGGATATGGGTAAAGTAATCGGTATAGACCTGGGTACAACAAACAGCTGCGTCGCCATTATGGAAGCAGGTGAGCCGGTGGTAATCACCAGCCAGGAGGGGGGACGTGTGGTCCCCTCGGTGGTGGCGGTAAGTAAGGGCGGGGAGCGGCTGGTGGGGCAGGTTGCCAAGCGGCAGGCGGTTACCAACCCGGAGAACACCATCTTCAGCATCAAGCGGTTTATGGGGCGCAAGTTCAATGAGGAGACGGTACAAGGTGATAAGAAGCTGGTGCCATTTAAACTGACCGAGGCACCGAACGGTGACGTCAAGGTCAAGATGGGCGACAAAGAATATAGCCCGCCTGAGATCTCGGCGATGATTCTGCAAAAATTGAAGGCTGATGCCGAGGCTTATCTCGGTGAGAAAGTGACCGAGGCGGTGATTACTGTCCCTGCCTATTTTAGCGACAGCCAGCGGCAGGCGACGAAGGACGCGGGGAAGATCGCGGGACTCGAGGTGCTGCGCATCGTCAACGAACCCACCGCTGCTTCCCTGGCATACGGTCTCGACAAGAAAAAGGACGAGACTATCGCTGTCTATGACCTCGGCGGCGGAACATTCGATATCTCGATACTGGAGCTGGGCGAGGGGACCTTTCAGGTAAAGTCTACCAACGGCGATACCCACTTGGGAGGCGATGATTTCGACCAGCGCGTTATAGACTGGCTTTGCGATGAGTTCAAGCGGGATCAGGGAATAGACCTGCGTCAGGACAGGATGGCGCTTCAGCGGCTGAAGGAGGCTGCGGAGAAGGCGAAGTGCGAACTTTCCACCGTGGCACAGACCGATATAAACCTTCCCTTTGTCACCGCTGACGCCTCGGGACCCAAGCACATGAACATTACGCTCACCAGGGCGAAGCTGGAACAGTTGACCACGGACCTGATAGAAAAGACCGTCGAGCCATGCAAGCAGGCGCTTGCTGATGCCGGCATAAGCGCCAACCAAATCGATGAGGTTATCCTCGTCGGCGGCCAGACCAGGATGCCGGCTGTGCAGCAGAAGGTCAAGGAGCTTTTCGGCAAAGAGCCGCACAAGGGTGTCAACCCCGATGAGGTTGTCGGCGTTGGCGCTGCGATTCAGGCGGGGGTGCTCAAGGGGGATGTCAGGGATGTTCTGCTCCTTGATATCACGCCGCTTACGCTGGGCATCGAGACCCTGGGTGGAGTGATGACCCCGCTCATCCCTCGCAATACCACCATTCCGACATCGAAGAGCCAGATATTCAGCACGGCTGCGGATAACCAGCCCAGCGTCGAGATTCATGTGCTTCAAGGGGAGCGACCTATGGCGGCTGATAACAGGACGCTGGGACGCTTCATGCTTGACGGCATTCTTCCCGCACCGCGGGGGGTTCCTCAGATCGAGGTTACGTTCGACATCGATGCCAACGGCATCCTCAGCGTCAAGGCGCACGATAAGGGTACGGGCAGGGAACAGAAGATAACCATTACCGCGTCCAGCGGTCTGAGCAAGGAAGAGGTCGAGAAGTTACAGCATGAGGCTGAGGAGCATGCCGCTGAGGACAGCAAGAAGCGTGAGGAAATCGAGACTCGAAATCTGGCTGATAACCTGGCGTATAATGCGGAGAGGATGCTCAGGGAGCAGGGTGATAAGGTGCCCGGTGACCTGAAACAGGAAGTCGAAAGCAAGGTAGAAGCATTGAAGTCGGCCCTGCAGGGGAGCGACATCGAGCAGATCAATCGCGTTGCACAGGAGCTGTCTGAAGCGATGCAGAAGGTAGGCACAGCCGTCTACCAGCAGGCAGGCGCACCTCCACCTCCCGGCGGCGAGGGAGCAGGTGGGGAAGAAGGCGGTGAGGAAGGCAAGGGCGACGAAGGCACTGTCGAGGGGGAGTTCAGGGAGGTGTAATGAGGTTGCTGCGCTGCCTCTTATCAAGGCAAATAAGGCGGGAATCACCCGCCTTATTTATTTGCGGAGGTTTCGCGGTGCATGGTGCGAAGATTGACCGCTGACCGAAAGGGGTGTACACTTTTATGTTAATTTACTTGCCTTACCCTGCCAATTACCTTTAAGGAATAGCGCGTGAACCGTAAAAGATGGCAACTATGCCCTCAGCTTCCCGATGAAGTGCTGGAACAGCGCCTCGGAGGTAAATTCCTCCCGCCGGCTCTATCACCCCTGCTTGTTCAATTGCTGCATAACCGCGGCATCGAAGACCCCGCTGAGTTCGAGCCTTTTCTCACCGCCGACGAGCGGCTGACACATGATTCCCGTCTTCTCCAGGATATCGATAAGGCGGTAACCAGGCTCCTGCGAGCACTGCTCGGGGATGAACTTATCGCTATATATGGCGACTTCGATGCCGATGGCATCACTGCCACTGTTCTCATGGTGGAAGCGGTCTCGCGGATGGGGGGGAGGGCTGTTTACTACATCCCTCACCGTGTCGGCGAAGGGCATGGGCTGAACCAGTCTGCCCTGAAGAGCCTGAAAGAGCAGGGGGTCAGCCTGGTGGTGACCGTAGATTGTGGCATCAGTGAAACCTCCGAGGTGGAGCAGGGGCAAAAGCTAGGGCTGGACATTATTATCACCGACCATCATGTGGCTCCTGAACTTCCTCCTCCCGCTGTGGCGGCTATCAACCCCAAACGTCCCGACTCGAAATATCCCTTTTTCGAGCTGGCGGGGGTGGGCGTTGCGTTTAAGCTTATTCAGGCGCTCTGGGGGGCGACCCATAGGGATGGGGAGGAGGATGACTTCCTCGACCTGGTTGCGCTGGGGACCATTGCCGACATGTCCCCCCTGCAGGGAGAGAACCGGTATCTGGTCAAACGCGGTCTTGAGGTTCTTAACCAGACTCAGAGGGTTGGCTTGCAGGAACTGATTACCTGTGCCGGTCTGGAGATGGGCAGACTCGACGAAGATAACGTCTCGTATGCGCTGGGCCCCAGGCTTAATGCCAGCGGAAGAATGGAGCACGCCGTTACCAGCTATGAGTTGCTGACCGCATCTTCACGGGATCAGGCACGCAGGCTTGCCGCTGCACTCGAAGCTAATAACAGCGAGCGCCAGAGGCTGACCAGCGAGTTTCTCGACCGGGCGAAGGATGAATTGCTTGCCAAGGGAATTGAACTGCCTGTGCTCATGGTTGGCGGCCCCGATTACCCCGCCGGGATAACGGGTATAGTCGCCGGCAAGCTGGCAGATGAGTTTTACCGGCCGGCTATTGTGCTCCAGTTGGGCGAGGAGACGGTCAGGGGCAGCGCTCGCAGTATCCCCGAGTTCGATATAGTGGCTGCCCTGGCTGAGTGCCAGGATTTGCTTACTCGATTCGGTGGTCATCGTCAGGCAGCGGGCTTCCTTGTGCCCAGCGCCAATTTAGAACAGCTCAACAGGATGCTTCTGGAGATTGCATACCGGGAACTGGAAGGGGTTGACCTTCGTCCTATGATAACGATAGATGCTGAGGTTCCCTTTTCTACGTTGAGTGGAGAAACCTATAAACTCATTGGCAAGCTGGCGCCGTTCGGGCAGGCTAATCAGGTTCCGACTTTTCTCAGCCGGAATGTGAAGGTGGTGGAAGCGCGTAGAGTCGGTGAAGAGGGGAGTCATCTAAAGCTCAAGCTGCGCGACGGCAGGGCTATCTGGGATGCTATCGCCTTCAACCTCGGCGACCGGGAGACATCCCTCTATCTTGACATCGTTTATAACCTGCAAAAAGAGTACTGGGGCGGAAAGCAACTGCTGCGGCTCAACATTATCGACTTCGTCACTTCGTCTTGATAACGGTTCCGCTCGACGAGGAGGCGAAGGAGGCTGAGCGAGGTCTCTGGCAGTAGTAGTAACGGGAGTTTGACAGGAATTCCTATGTCTTGAGGGGATAGGGGCACGGTTCGCTGTGCCCCTATCTGATTACTGACCTGTACTTATCATGCTTTGAGCATGTATAATCCCTACATGAATACACGTCTGATAAATCACCTAGCCTGGGAAGGATAAGGATGGAAGAGCCCGGTCTGCTGACGAGCATGGCGATCGTTCTCGGGGTCGCCCTTATCGGGGGTATGGCGGCGCGCATTATGAAGCTGCCTGTCATCCTCGGTTATCTCCTCAGCGGGGTGCTCATCGGGCCTTACGGGCTAAAACTAATTAGCGAAGTTGGTGACGTTGAAACACTGGCCGAGATAGGTGTAGTGCTTTTAATGTTCACCCTGGGCCTGGAATTCTCCTTTACAACACTGAGGCGGATAGGCAAGGTAGCAGTATTCGGAGGTACTGCTCAGATAGTAGTAACAGCGGCGCTGGGGCTGATGGTGGGACAACTCCTCGATTGGTCGCTTCGGGGGTCGGTCCTGTTCGGTTTCTTCATCGCCCTCAGCAGCACCATTATCGTACTCAAGACCCTCATGGAGCGCGGGGAGCTGGGAAGTCCCCATGGTCGAGTGATGATCGGCATTCTCCTGGTACAGGACATCAGCGTCGTACCTATGATGGTCATCCTTCCTTCGCTGGATGAGGTCGGTTTCGACCTCTGGATATCCCTCGGGTGGGCTGTATTACAAGCCATCCTTTTTCTTGGGGCGATATTCGCCATAGGCGTTTGGGTGCTTCCCTGGTTTATGCGCAGGGTAGCTGGAGGGCGCTCCCGTGAGCTTTTCCTGCTCACGGTGGTGTGCCTTTGCCTCGGCGCAGCCTTCGGGGCTTATCACTTTGGACTGTCGGCAGCACTGGGCGCCTTCATAGCGGGGCTGCTGGTCAGTGAATCTGAATATGCCCATCAGGCTCTGGCCGACATCAGGCCCCTGCGGGACATATTCGCCATCCTTTTCTTCGTCTCACTGGGAATGCTGGCAGACCTCAGCTTCATCGCGGAAAACCCCGGGGAAGTCGCTGCCGTTGTCGTGGCGATTGTGCTGGGCAAGTTCGTGATAGCGGGTTTAGTCGCAAGGCTCTTCGGTTACAGCGCGAAAACCGCCCTGTTCGTAGGAAGCGGTCTTTTCCAGATAGGGGAGTTCAGCTTCGTCCTCGCTGCCCTCGCTCTCGAGCTGGAGATCATCTCTCGAGACCTCTATTCCCTGACCCTGGCTGCTGCACTTATCACGATGTTGCTCACGCCGTTCGGTATGGGATTGACCTCGGCGCTCTATCACCGGTTCATCCAGACTGAGCGAGGCGCCAGGCTCTTTGCCTCCGGGCTCGATCCCGAAGTATTGGATGAAAGAAAACAGCTGGTAAACCATGCGGTGATTTGCGGCTATGGCAGGGTAGCGCAGAATCTGGGGACGGTGCTTGAGCGGAGGGGCTTCTCCTACCTTATCATCGACCTCGACCCGAGGGTTATCGATTCCGCCCATGAGAGGGGCATTCCTCATATCTACGGGGATGCGAGCAATCCTGAGATTCTGGCTCGTGCGGAGCTGGAGCGGGCCAAAGTTCTGGTAATTACCTTCCCTGACCCGATAGCAGCCAAGCTGGCGGTGGCGAACGCCCGCCGTATCAATCCCCGGATCGATGTGGTGGCTCGAGTTCAGCGTGATGAGGATTCTGAGGCTCTGCGGAAGCTCGGGGTCGCCGAGATGGTGCGCCCGGAGCTGGAGGCCGGCCTGGAGATCATTCGCCATACCCTGCACCGCTTTGGCTTGACCATGCAGGAGATTCAGTACATCGTCAATACCCTCAGGGAGGAGAAGGTCTAACAGCCTTCAGCCGTCAGCTTTCAGCAGTCAGGGAGCAGCAACCAGCCCCGTTTTACGGGCAGGCGCAGGCAAACGTGTACAGCGTTGAACAGCATCATCAATCAGTGTAGAATAGTGCATAATTAATTCTAGGGGAGTTACGGGGATGAAGGTGCCGAGGTGCAAGGGAACACGTGATTTGCTGCCTCAGGACATGGAGAAATTCCGCCGTGTAGAAGCGGGATTTAGAGACTGCTGTCTCGGGTGGGGGTATCAGGAGATCAAGACTCCCACACTGGAATACCTGCACCTTTTCACCTCTGCGGGAACTCTCTCCCCGGAGATGCTGGGGCGTGTTTACTCCTTTCTCGACTGGGACGGGTGGAGCGGTGAGCGGGTGGTATTGAGACCCGACGGAACTATTCCTACAGCCAGGCTCTATGTGGAGAACCTCCAGAAACTGCCCATAGTCAGGTTCTTCTATGTGGAGAATATGTTCGCCTTTGAGGGCACAGGGAAGGAGTCGCGGGAGCGCTGGCAATGTGGAGCCGAGCTCATCGGTGGCAGCAAGCCTGAAGGTGATGTTGAGCTTATCTCGCTGGCGCTGGAAGCTATGGCAGAGCTCGGTATCGAGCCGGTGGAGATCCGGCTGGCTCATGCCGGATTGCTGAAGACTTTCCTCGAAGGACTGGGGTTAAGTGGAGAGGAGGAGGCTGATGTGCTGGACAAGATATTCTCCGGTAATATGGATGTACTGGATGACGTGAAGGGCGGAAATCCAGAGGTTGAGAAGCAGTTGAAGCTGCTGTTTGGCTTGAAGGGAAGCTCTCCCGGCTTTGTGGAGAACCTGAAGAACGTTTTTTCCGCTCCACTGCCAGCCCTCGAGTCCAGCCTTAGTGAACTGGCCAGGATTGCCGATTTGCTCACCAATCTGGGCTACAGCTACCAGATTGATTTCACCTCGGGGAAAGGCTTCGAATACTATACTGGCATAATCTTCGGGTTCTACAGTTCGGGGCGCAGGCTGGGAGGGGGTGGTAGATACGATGAGTTGATCCATCTCGTCGGAGGGAAGGGTGTTCGTGCCTCGGGCTTCGCCTTCTATGTTGACGAGCTGACGGATCTGCTCAAGGAGTCGCCGCAGCGGGAGAAGATTCTGGTCAAGGCCAGGGACGCTGAGGGGCTCAAAGCTTCTTTCGAAGTAGCCCGGCTTTTACGGGAAGCGGGTTATATCGCAGAGTTCGATCTGGGCTACAAGGAGACCTCTGACTTTCGCTGGATAGTCGATATGCGCAGTGGGGCTGGGATCGAATTGATAGACCAGTCAAGCGGCAAGAAGCAGCGTATGCCGTCTCCTGTCGAGGTGCTGGAGCTCCTTAAGGAGGCGGGGTGCAAATAAAGCTTGCTTTGCCCAAAGGGCCGCTTCAGGATAGAACGGCAGTATTGCTGAAGGAAGCTGGCTTTGCCGTCGGCGATTACGACCAGGGGTCGCGCTCCTACCGGCCGCAGTGCGAAGCCTCCCCTGGTCTCTTCGTAAAGGTGTTTCACGAGAAGGACATCGCCATCCAGGTAGCTATTGGGAACTACGACCTGGGTATATGCCGGTTTGACTGGGTGGAGGAACTGCTGGTCAAATACCACAGCGATGCTGTGGTAAAGGTTCAAGCCCTGGGCTACGGGAAGCGGAATCTTTACGCCGTTGCCGCCGATTCTTCCGAGGTTGGCTCGCTTCAGGAACTGAAAAGCCGTTCGGAGAGTCTGCGTATTGTCACTGAATACCCCAATCTGGCGGAGTCCTTTGCCCTTACGCAGCGTCTGAGGAAATTCCAGATATTTCCCGTTTGGGGAGCAGCCGGCGCGTATCTCCCCGAGAATGCCGAACTGGCGATAATGACTGGTGCCTCGTCCAGCGTACTCCGGGAGCAGGGCCTCGTTCCGGTCGCTACTATCCTTGGAGGCGGCGCATACTTGGTGGCGAACAGGAACAGCCTGGAGAGTAAGGACTTGAGCCGGATTCTATCGGCGCTATCTGCTGCGGAGGTTGTGGCTACCGATGTTGAGGAGGCTGTGAAAATCGGTGCTGGGTCTGGAACAAGGCGGCAGATAGAGGGTGAGTTTGGGATATATCTGGCGCTTCCCGATGGTCACCAGCAGCGTCACACCGCCGGTTTCCTCAAGAAGGCTGGTCTTGGAATCAGGGGCTATAGTGTAGGCAGGCCGACAACAAGGCCCCGGATCGGCCTCGATGGCGTTGCGGTGAAGGTTGTCAGGCCCCAGGACATGCCTCTTCAGGTAGCCAATGGTAGCTTCGACCTGGCCATCACCGGCAGGGACTGGCTCCAGGATCACCGCTTCCGCTTTCCCTCGAGCCCGGTAGAGGAAGTGCTTGAGCTCGGCTTTGGCTGGGTAAGAATTGTAGCTGTGGTCAGCCAGGATTTGCCGGTTTCGAGCACGAAGGATTTGAGAAGACTAGGAAGAGACTCCGCGTTACGCTTGGCTTCAGAATATGTCAACATAGCCGATAAATACGCCCTTGACAACCATCTGGTGCCCTATAAGCTTATCCCTACCTGGGGGGCAACCGAGGCCTTCTTGCCTGAGGATGCTGACGTCCTCATCGAGAACACCGAGACCGGCTCGACCATAGCCAAGCACAAACTTAAGATTATCGATACCCTGTTTGAGTCCTCAGCGTGTCTCATCGGGAACACTGAGGCTATGAGACGCCGTGACAAGAGAGAGAAGATATCGCATGTTATTGAAGCAATGCGGCGGGGCGTGGAGGCCCGCCCTGTCTCTTGAGAAAGGAGCCTTTTGCCTCCGATTTGTCTGCATTTAGGGATCGCCCGGGAGGCGTTATCGGGATTGCGCCATCCGGTCGTGGAAGGTAACCTGGGGAGCTACTATCTCGGGTCTACGGCGCCGGACATCCGCTTTTTCATCAGCGCCGGACGGGAGGAGACGCATTTCCTCTCTCTGAACTGCGAGGACGGGGCCAGCGGTGTGAAGTTCATGTTTGAAGCCTATCCGGAACTTATCGATGATGCGAGCTTGAGCAGTGCCACGAAGGCTTTTATCGCTGGTTATCTTTCCCACCTTGTTACCGATGAAGTCTGGCTCTACCGGATTTACCGGCCTTTTTTTGGCAAGTCGTCTGCTCTCGGGGGGGATGCTATGGCGAATCTCCTCGACCGGCTGCTTCAATTCGAACTCGACCGCCGGGAGAGGCTCAATAGTAAAAGCATATTGGCTGCTCGCTCGGAGATAGGCAGCTCGGACTCGGAGGTGTCGGTAGGTTTTATCGATGCCATCACCTTGAACAGGTGGCGTGAGTTCGTGTATATAGCTACCAGCGGGGAATTGAGCTGGGATGATTTCAGTACCTTTGCTCAGAAATATCTCATCTGGATGAGGTATCTGCCTGCCGAGAGGATCGAGTCTTTCTTCGAGTCTTTTGACGACAGGCTGAAGCAGGTTTTGGAACTGGTTCCGGAAGAGCGGCTCCGTGAGTTCCGTGAGCAGTCTGTAGCTGATTCCGCCAGGGTGGCCGGGGAGTATCTGGGATGAGGATAATTGAAGGCCTGGAAGCTGCGAAATCTCTCCTGCTGGAGCGCTCCCCTGTGGAGCTAGCCGGAGATGCGCGTAGTGAAACGGTGCGTCAGATTCTCCAGAATGTGCGCGCTGGTGGGGACAGAGCCCTTCTGGACTACAGCGAGAAGATAGATGGTGTGCGGCTTAACCGGTTAGAGGTGCCGCAACAGGAGGTCGTTGCGTCCCGCGATAAGGTGAGCAAGGAGTTGCTGGATGCTCTCGAGTTTGCTGCTGAGAGGATACGCAGCTTTCACGAGACCCAGAAGCGAAATCTGGGTCTGGAGTTCTTCGAGGGTGGACTGGGGTTTGTGGTTCGGTCTCTGGAGCGTGTGGGCATCTATGTCCCCGGCGGTAAGGCGTCGTACCCATCAACGGTGCTGATGACGGCTATCCCGGCGAGTGTAGCCGGGGTTGGGGAAGTGATAATGACCACCCCGCCGGCCCCCGATGGCTCTCTACCTGCACCTACGCTGGCCGCCGCCAGCGTGGCTAAAGTAGACAGGATTTTCAAGCTCGGGGGCGCTCAGGCTATCGCTGCCATGGCGTACGGCACCGAATCAGTCCCCAAGGTAGACAAGATATGCGGCCCGGGAAATATCTTCGTCACGCTGGCGAAGAAGCAGGTCTTCGGGACGGTGGCTATCGACGGACTATACGGCCCTACTGAGACCGTCATCCTCGCCGATGATTCGGCAAACCCCGTCTTCTGCGCCGCCGACCTGATTGCCCAGGCGGAGCACGACGAGATGGCTAGCGCTGTACTTATCACTGCATCAACTGGTTTGGCGGATGCTGTCCGCGAAGAGATAGAACGGCAGCTTGCTGGCATGGAGCGCGAGCCTATCGTGCGGCGTGCCCTGGAGAGTAATGGTGCTCTCGTTGTCGTAGCAGGCATTGATGAGGTTGTTGAGCTGGTGAACTTGTACGCGCCGGAGCACCTTTGCCTCATGCTGCGTAACGCGCGTTCCTATATCGACCGGATACGCCATGCGGGGGGTATCTTCGTCGGGGCACCGGAAGCGCTTGGTGACTATACCGCCGGGCCGAGCCACGTCATGCCTACGGGAGGAACCGCCCGCTTCAGTTCGCCGCTCAGCGTGCTCGATTTCCTCAAGCTGTCACTGCTGGTCGAGCTTGATGACGGGGCATTGCAGGAACTCGGGCCGGCGTCGGCGGCTATCGCCCGGGCTGAGGGACTGCAAGGCCATGCCCTGTCGGTGGAGAGAAGGCTTGAAGAAATGGAAAAGGAGGAGCGCGGCGAGTGAGCTACGATGCCCGCAGAAGCGCTGAGAGCCTCATTAGAGGCGATGTAAAGGGTATTGAGCCCTATGAGCCTATTTTACCCTTGGAGGCGCTCAGCGAGCTCTCAGGAGTTCCTGTTAATAAGCTGGTCAAGCTGGACGGAAACGAGAATCCTTACGGCTGCTCCCCCCGTGTGCGCCGTGCGCTGGCGGAATACCCTTTCTATCATATCTATCCTGACCCACTGCACCGGGAGCTCCAGAAGCCGTTGGAGGACTATGTGGGGGTTGGACAGGAATATATCGTAGCCGGCAGCGGCAGCGACGAGCTCATAGACCTGATCCTGCGTATCTTCCTCGAGCCCGGGGATAAGGTGGTAAATTGCGTCCCCACCTTCGGCATGTACCCGTTCAGCACGGCGGTGTGCGGGGGCAGGACGGTAACCGTCCCCCGTGACAAAGCCTACAATGTGGATGTCGACGCCGTGAAATCGGCTCTCGACAAACGCACCAAGGTCGTCTTCATCGCCTCTCCCAACAATCCTACGGGGAATGTTACGAAATCAGATGCTGTCCTGGAGCTGTTAAAAACCGGGGTGATCGTGGTGGTAGATGAGGCTTATTACGAGTTCAGCGGTCAGACCTTCGCGCTTCTGGTACCGGCGAACCCTAATCTCATAGTCCTGCGTTCGTTCAGCAAGTGGGCGGGGCTGGGTGGTCTCAGGGCGGGCTACGGCATCTTCCCGTCAAACATTGCTGAACTCGTCCGCAGGATTAAGATGCCCTACAATGTGAACGCAGCGGCGATGATTGCGATGAGGGAGTCGCTGGCGGATATCGTTTATCTTCGGGAAAATGTCAAGGATATCATCGACGAACGGAAGCGTCTTTCATCCATGCTGAAAAGGCAGGGGGTTCTTACTCCGCTGCCGTCCGAGGCGAATTTCATCCTCTGCCGGGTGGCTAAGGGCAATGCCCGGAAGATAAAGCAGGGACTGGAGAAGCAGGGCATCTTTATCAGGCACTTCGATACACCTCTTCTAAAGAATATGCTGCGCATAAGCGTGGGCAAGCCGGAGCACAGCGATGCTCTGGTCGCAGCGCTGGCTAAGTGGGAAGGAGGGTAACATGGCTGCTGGGAGAAAAGCTACCGTTAACCGCGAGACGGGCGAGACAAAGGTCAAACTGGAGCTTGTGATAGACGGTACGGGCAAGTGCCAGGCGAGCACCGGCATCGGGATGCTCGACCATCTTATCGACCAGATAGCGAGGCATGGCCTGTTCGACATCGGGGTTGAGGCTAAGGGTGACCTCGAGGTGGGGCAGCATCACACCCTGGAGGATGTCGCAATATGCCTGGGCCAGGCGTTCGATAAAGCGCTGGGGGAACGGCGGGGCATCGTCAGGATGGGACATGCGGCGGTGCCTATGGACGAGGCGCTCGCGTTGGTGGCGGTTGACGCGGGAGGTAGAGGCTACGCTGTGATCGAGGCCCCACTCGAGGGGAGGGATATCAGCGGCCTCGATACCGACCTGGTGCGTCACTTCCTCGAAACATTTGCCGCGGAGGCGAAGCTGAGCCTGCACGCCAGGATTCTCAGCGGTGTCAACGACCACCACAAGGTTGAGGCGCTGTTCAAGGCACTGGCGAAGGCGCTGGATACCGCCACCAGCATAGATAATCGAAGGGGTGACGAGGTTCCCAGTACCAAAGGCACCATATGAGCAGGGCGGTTATGAAAATTGACGGAGAGGATAGGTAATGAGTGTATTCCATAGACTTAGGCCGGCGATCATCTTTCTGGGCTTGGCGGCGCTTCTCCTGTTGCCCTCGGTTACGTGGGCTGATGGAGTTGTTGTCTTCCCAGACCCCAAACTTGAGGACAGAATACGTGACACAATTGACAAGCCTGCCGGAGATATCTATCAGTCTGACCTGGAAAGCCTCACTATCCTCAGAGCCGATTTAATAGGCGTTACCGATCTCACGGGCCTGGAATACTGCACCGGCCTGACCGAGCTGTCGCTTTCATACAACGAGATAAGCGACATCTCTCCGCTGGCCAGCCTATCCAGCCTGCACAGCCTTCACCTTCATGTAAACCAGGTAGGCGATATCTCCCCGCTTGCCAGCCTAACCGGCCTGACCAGCCTCTCAATTGCGGAGAATCTGGTGAGCGATATCTCCCCGCTGTCAGGTCTTACCGGCCTGACCGAGCTCCATATTTCAGAGAATCTGGTAAGCGACCTGACGCCGCTGTCCGGGCTCACCGACCTGACTATGCTCACTATTCAGAATAACCTGATAAGCGACCTCACCCCGCTCTCTAATCTCGTGAACCTGACCGACCTCTATTTCTGGAGGAACCAGGTGAGCGACCTGACCCCGCTATCAGGTCTTACCGGTATAACCGACCTCCGGGGTGGGTATAACGATATCAGCGACCTGACGCCGCTGTCCGGTTTCACCGGCTTGACATATCTCCAAATGGCTGGAAACAAGATAAGTGATATATCTCCGCTGGCAAACTGTGGTGAATCGACTCACCTCTATCTTTACAGGAACGATATCAGCGACGTGACCCCGCTGTCTGGACTCACTGAACTGTATTATCTATCCTTGTGGGATAACGAGATAGGCGATATCTCTCCACTGGTAGCGAACGATGGTTTAGGTGAGGGGGACAATCTGAGGATAGAAAAGAATCCATTGAGTCAGGAGTCGGTGGATGTATATGTACCCCAGCTTGAGCAGAGGGGGGTGGATGTTACCTGGCTCCCTACGAAGATCACGCCAACTGAAGGGCCTACGACTACTCTGCAACCTACGACCACGCTACAACCTACAACTACGCTGCAGCCCACTCCCACACTACTACCTACCTCAACACCATCGCCAGTGACTGCCACAGCGACGCCATCGCCTACTCCGGTGTCGGATGAGGAAGCTCCGTTCAACCTCTGGATAGTAATTGGCCCCATTATCGGCGTTGTGCTGGTTGGAAGACTGGTACTCTATCTGGCGAGACGGGGAGAGTAATTCTTCCCGCCCGTTTGCTCGGAATGCTTCGACTGCCCTGTCGTTCTGGTGCGCTGCAGGTATTCGACTGAGGAGAAAGCTGCGCCCGAATCCAGTGAGGCGTATTTGACATTAGCTGTGTCCTCGCAGTAGAATCAGCGTGGAAGTACAAGAGCAATCAACGGTCGATGGACCCAGTTGGAAAGGAGAGAGGGAGATGCCGAGCGCGTGTGGTTTAGCTTGCGAGGTCTGCGGGTTTCTGGACAAGAAGCTTTGTCCTATCGAAGGTTGCGTGCCGGGGACGGACCCCAGGGCTCCCGATAAGCAGGAGAGATTCAAAGCGGTCATGGGTCATCCCTGCCTGATACTTGATTGTGCCATAAACAAGAAAGTCGACCACTGCACGAGATGCGACGAATTTCCCTGCGAGGTACATTATAAGCAGGAGATATACAGCAAGAAGCTCCTTGACATGATCAAGGGTATGCTGGGAAAGAAGTAAAGGCTCTAAAGCACGCCTCACACCTCTTATTGGAAGGAATCGAGAGCCAGAGCGCAGGTAAATCCTCTCGTTTTCTCACGCCGTTATTCTATCGAGGTAATTCTCCATGCCCCTTGAGCCAGTTGCAGTGTTGCTTTATTCTAGGCCGCAGGGGATTTACAGTCAGCTACAGGCGGAAGGTATCATGCCGCGAAGCAAGAGACGTGAGCATAAGGTTATATTCAAACCCATGGGGCGTCGAGCCTCTGTCGGCGATGGGAAGACTATCAAAGAGGCTTCCAGGGAACTGGGAGTGGGCATTGAGGGCATCTGCGGCGATAGGGGTACCTGTGGTAAGTGCCGGGTCAGGGTCGAGTCGCGCGGGGATGCCCTTTCCCCGGTGAATGAAGCAGAGATGAAGCTGTTGAGCGCACGGCAACGGCGCGACGGCTACCGTCTTGCCTGCCAGGCTCGTATCCACGGCGACGTTGCCGTCTTCGTGCCTGAGGAGAGCCGGACGGTGAAGCAGATAATACGCAAGGCGGCTACGGAGAGGGCCATTGATCTGAAGCCGGCGGTGACAAGGTATTACGTTGAAATGACTCCCGCCACCCTGGATGACGCCACGGGTGACTGGGAGCGGCTGACAGCCGAGCTCGAAAGCGGGTTCGGCCTGAACAACCTCACTATTGACTACCGGGTGCTGGCGGGCTTGCAGGGAGTGGTGCGGAAGGGCGATTGGAAGGTAACCGTGTGGGTGTGGAAGGGCAGCGAGGTCATCAGGGTAAAGCCCGGACTCGTCGATAAAGGCTACGGGCTGGCGGTGGACATAGGGACGACTACGGTGGCAGGCTATCTCTGTGACCTGGCAAGCGGCGAGGTCATAGCCACCGAATCCGAGGCTAATCCGCAGGCGGAGTACGGCGAGGACGTGATGTCCCGCATCAGCTATACGATGAACCATAAGGGCGGTTGCGAGCGCCTGCATAAGCTGATAATCAAGACCATCAATCACATCGCGGGGCGGGCGACTGCCCATGCCGGTGTCAAGCGGCGGGCCATCGTCGATATGGCAGTCGTGGGCAATACCTGCATGCACCATCTCTTCCTCAATATCGATCCCCGGTATCTGGGCAGGGTTCCCTTCACCCCCAGCGTACACCGCTCGCTGGATTTCAAGGCTCGCGACCTTGGGCTCAGGATAGCTCCCGGGGCATATGTGCATGTCCTTCCCATAGAGGCTGGCTTCGTCGGCGCCGACAACGTGGGTGTGCTCATTGCGGAGGAGCCCTATAATCAGGACGACGTAGTGCTGATAATAGACGTCGGCACCAACGGCGAGTTGATACTGGGCAACCGGGGTAGGCTGCTCTCGTCCTCTTGCGCCACCGGGCCTGCCTTCGAGGGAGCCAGCATAAGGCACGGAATGCGCGCCGCCCCCGGCGCCATAGAGAGGATAGAGATAGACTCTGACACCATGGAGGTGCGCTTCAAGGTTATCGGCAGGGATGGATGGAGCACCGAACTGGAGGATGCGGGGGCGAGGGGTATCTGCGGCTCGGGGATAATAGATGCCGCAGCCCAACTGTTAAGGGCGGGTATCGTAGACCGGAGCGGGCGTTTCAACAAAGACGTGGAAACCCGCCGGCTGCGTGTCTCTGGCGAGGGACCGGAGTTCGTCATCGCCTGGGCGAGTGAGACAGCCATCGGCGGAGACATCGTCGTCTGCCAGCAGGATGTGAGGAGCATACAGCTTGCTAAGGGTGCCATGTACGCCGGGGCGAAGATAATGATGCAACACCTGGGCGTAAAGAGGCTGGACAAAGTCATTCTGGCGGGAGCCTTCGGCAGTTATATAGATAAAGAGGCGGCAGCGGTTATCGGGCTGTTCCCCGACTGTGCCTTAGATAATGTCTACGCCGTTGGCAATGCCGCCGGCGACGGAGCACGCATCGCCCTGCTTAATGTGGACAAGCGAGCGGAAGCCGACGAAGTGGCGAGACGGGTAGAATACAGAGAGCTGACCGTTGAGCCCGGCTTCAACAAGGTATTCACTCAGGCCATGTGGTTCCCCCATATGGAGGATACCTTCCCTCACCTGAAACACCTGCTCCCGTAAAGGTTAGGGGGTTTGGGGTACTTCATGAATTTCCCCTACGTTTTTCGGGATGCTGCACAAACCGGACGTTCAGACATCTGAACATCTGGCTGTCGAAACGCAACACAGTAATGTAGCATCACACGTTCTGCTTGCGGAGCGGTATCTCCTTGAGGAAGAGGTTCACCACCCACGCGGCAATAACCACGCCGAGGGCGATAAGGAAAATATCCGTTATGGCGGAGTTCAGCGCCATCTTCAGCGTGAGCATCACCTGCTCGAAAAGCTCGGTTCCCTGCTCACCCAGTTGCTCGAAGGGCTGCATGAGCTGTGCCTGCGCCTCGGCACTGAGCAGCGCCTGGGGATTGTGAGCCAGCGAGTTCAACGGTTCCGGCGAGATAACCTCTTTCGCTTCTGCCGATAGACCGGTGGTGAAGTCAGCGGCGAAGCGGTTGTTCATCACGGAACCGAGGATAGCGAGTCCGACAGCGCCTCCCATGGAGCGGAAGAAAGCGGTCGATGATGTTGCCACCCCCATTACCGCATAGGGGACCGCGTTTTGCACCGCTATGGTGTAGAGGGGCATCGTGATGCCCAGGCCGATACCGACCATGACTATGTTGAGGATGGCCCTGGTGTTGCTGGTCTCGATTGTCATCATTGAGAGCAGCGCCATGCCCAGCGCCATGACCGCCAGACCGACTATACCCTGGAGACGGTAGTGCCCCCCTGCCCGCGAGAGCACCTGCCCCGAGACAATGGCGGCACCCACCACGCCCAGCATCATCGGTGTGAGGAAGCTGCCGCTTGCGGTAGCCGATTCACCCAGTACCCCCTGGAAGAAGAGGGGAACGAAGATGATGCCGCCGAACATGCCGAAGCCGGTGATGAAGATGACCACTGCAGAAACGCCTACGATACGGTTCTTGAATATCCATAGCGGGATAAGCGGTTCCTCGCTTCTATTCTCGAACATTACGAACAGGGCGCCCATAATCGCCGAAAAGGCGAACATGCTGATGATGGTCGCGGAACTCCAGGGATAATCGACCCCCGCCCAGGTGAGAGCCAGCATCAGCGGTACGACGGCGAGTATCAGCGTTACCAGGCCGGGGTAATCTATCCTGTGCTTCCGCCTGTCGGGACGGATGTCGGGGAAGAAGAATATGAACAGGCCGATGACCATGATGCCGAGGGGGACGTTGACGAAGAAGACCCAGTGCCAGGAGAGTTCGTCGGTGAGGAAGCCGCCGAGCGTCGGACCGATGATAGACGATATACCGAACACGCCGGCCATGAGCCCCTGGTACTTGCCCCGTTCGGCGGGAGGGAAGAGGTCGCCGATGACGATGAAGGCATTGGCCATCATCACGCCGGCTCCGATGCCCTGAAACCCCCGGAATAGAATGATTTGCGTCATCGTCTGGCTGAGGCCACAGAGCATGGAGCCTAAAATGAAGATAGATAAACCGGCTACGTAGAACCACTTGCGGCCGTACATGTCGGTGAGCTTGCCGGTGATGGGCACCGTGATTGTAGAGGAGATGACGTATGCTGTGGTAACCCAGGTGTAGTGGGTGAACCCGCCGAGATCGGTGATAATCTGAGGCATAGCGGTGCCGACGATCGTCTGGTCCAGCGAGCCGAGGAACATGGCGAGCATCACGCCCGCCAGTGTGATGATGAGTTGCCGCCTGGGCAATGCTCTCATGCCTGCAGGAACCGCTGCTGCATTTTCGGTTGTCTGCTCTTCGGACATATGTATCTAGTAGTTCGAGATAGGGGCATCCGCGAATCGCACTGCGTTATATGATACCACAAAGCTGGCAGGCGGTCTTTTGCCCGGTGGTATCACTGAGGTACTTCTGTGCAGCAAGACATTCAGACATCTGAACATCTGGACGGTTGCAGCAGGGGCGCTTCGCGGATCACCCCTACTTAGGGTTGACGATGTATGCCTGGGAGGTGCTTTCGGCGATAATAGTGCCGTCATCGAGGGTAAGCGTGGCTTCTGCGGTGAGGAGCTTCCTCGTCTTTTTCACCAGCCTGGCGGTGACCACCATCGGTACACCGACGGGCGCTGGCTGCCTGAACCTGAACTCCGCCTTCGCAGTGACGCCCTTTGTCTCGGGGAAGTAGGTGTACGCCATAGCCTCGTCGAGGATGGTGCATATGATACCGCCGTGGATGAACCCGTACCAGCCCTCGTAGAGCTCGCTGATGGTGAACTCGCTTCTGGCCTCGTTGCCTTCCTTTTTGAAGTCGAGCTTGAGCCCGACGGGGTTGTCCCTGCCGCAGGCGAAACAACTGGTGAACAGCTCCTGGGTGGTATCTATCGCCGCCAGCTTCTTCTCCCAGCTCAGCATCTCAGGCTCCTTTCTCGGGGTGGGTACTACAGCGAGACCAGAATGTCCACCAGCTCCCCGGGGGTTGAGAACATCGGCGAGTGGCTGGTATCCATGGAGATGACCCTGCACGGCAGGGCGGTGTACATCTGCTTCTGCACGTAGGGCGAGAGGGCACGGTCGCGGAGGGTTGTTATGTAGACACGCGGTACCCGG
Source organism: Dehalococcoidia bacterium (assembly GCA_011174795.1). Classification (GTDB taxonomy): domain Bacteria; phylum Chloroflexota; class Dehalococcoidia; order SZUA-161; family SZUA-161; genus W281. The sequence goes on along the minus strand of DUEY01000007.1, from coordinate 27,154 downwards.
CCGAAGTTGGCCTCCGTGGTAACCACAGGCGTAATATTGGGCAGTGTTGCCTGGGGGCACATCAGCGATTTTGCCCGCGCCACGTCCTCGTCGGAGCAATCTGCGTAGCAGGCTTCCTTGAGGATCTCGTCTCTGAACGTGATATAGCTCCCGTCATCGGACATGACAACGTTGGGACGGAGCAGCGACTCTGTATCGTCTATACCGCCCGTGAACTCGCCGTTTTGCGGCAGGAAGGCGGCGAGATAAACCAGGGTCTTTATCCTGTCCGGACGGTATTCGGCTGCCTGGGTTATGATAGCGCCCCCCATACTGTGACCCACGAGAATTACCGGCTCGGGCTGGGCGTCCAGTACATTGCAGACACAATTGACATAGGCCTCCATGGTGACTTCGGATACGGGAGTGGTATCCCGCCCGTGACCCGGCAGGTCGGGTGCCACCACCCGGTGTCCTCTCTCCTCGAGGAGCGGAACGACCTTGTCCCAGCACCATGCCCCGCCCAAGCCTCCATGGATAAGTACGTATGTGCTCATGGTATACCCCCCTGTATTCGCTGTGCTAGACACCCACCTTGACGTGCTTCGCGATAGTATCCATCGCCTCGAACAGGTCGGGAGATGGAAGCTGGTAACTGGTCCTTATCCTGGTGTAGCCGTACCTGGGCTCGGGGTGAATAGAGATGCCTCCCTTGAGCGGTTTGGGGTAAGCGTTGAGCAGCCTGTACTTAAGCTGGTAGTCGAAGTTGAGCCGCTGCGACAGGGAAGGGTTGCCCTTCCACTCGATGTCCACCGCCTTGCCCCAGAGGGGAGGGCTTTTCTTCTTGACCATGCTGGTCTTCTTCATATCTTCCCTTCCTGCTATGCCGGGGGTCTTCAGGAGGTACTCGATGTAGTAGTTGGTCCCGTACTGGCTGGACACGCCGATGATACGTATGTAGTCAATTTTTCTACCCTCTACGGAGATAGCGCCCTCGGACTTATCCCCCCAGGAATGCTTGGGCAGTCCAATTTCCTCCTCGCTTTCCTTTTCTATCGGGGAAACCTTCAGACCGATGCCCAGGAGGTGCTGATGAAGCTCCTCTGCCTTCTTGCGTCCACCCTTCTTGCGCAGGCTCAGGGCAATAGGGAGAGCGACCGCTGTCAGGATCGCTAGGATGATGGGTATGAGCTCGCCGATGTCCACGGTGCCTATGATATAGCAATGGGCACAGACGGGCAACACAGGGCGACCTGACGGGTCGCACCTGCTGGACGTCAGGACAGCCAGACATCTGGATTTTTAAAGATGCATAGTGGTCGAGATTTATCGGTTTGTAGCTTGAAGCAGCCTGAGGAAGTCGGCGTGGACGGCCTGGTTTGATGCGATGATAGAACTCTCTTCGACCCCCACCGGTCTCCCCTCCCAGTCGGTAATAACGCCGCTGGCCTCGGTGACCAGCAGCTTGCCTGCGGCTATCTCCCAGGGATAAACCAGTGCGTGAAAGTAGAGGTCAAGCAGCCCGCAGGCGGCATAGGACATGCCGAGGGCTGCCGAGCCCATGATCCTGAAGGCGTATATGTTCGGCCACAGGCTGCTGATAAACTCCAGGAGCTTTTTCCCCTTATCATCGACGTACCCCAGGTCGAGGCCGATGAGCGAGTTACGGACCGCTGTTTTTCCGGTAACGGAGACGGGTCTGCCGTTGAGTGTTGTCCCCTCCCCTTTTACGGCGCAGAACATCTCGTCGCGCAGCGGGTCGTACACAATGCCCAGCAGGACGTCTTCTCCTCTGGTCAGGGCGGTGACGGTGGCGAAGAAGGGTATTCCGAAGGAGTAGTTGTTCGTCCCGTCGAGGGGGTCGAATATCCAGGTGTAGTCCGATGCTCCTACAACGGGCTCGGATTCCTCGGAGACTATGTTATGGTCGGGGTATTCTGCTTGTATAAAGGCTCGGAGGCTTTTCTCCACCTGAAGGTCGACGTCGGTGACGATATTGGCTCGTCCCTTGTACTGTACATGCCGTTCTGCCCGGAAGCGGGCTTTGAGTATCTCCCCCGCCTCCCTCGCCGCCGCCGTCGCTACCTCGAGAGCTTCCTTACCGCTGGTGGACAGGGGCAAAGCGGTCATGGCAGCCCCATCTTCTCTCTGACCTCTTTGATGGTCTCCTTTGCTATAGCGTGGGCGCGCCGGGCGCCATCGGCGAGGACTTCATCTATGTACCCTTTCCTCCGGGCGATCTCAGCGCGTCTCTCGCGGAAGGGAACAAGGGCTTTGTTTATGCCCTCGGCGAGAAGTTCCTTGCACTCGACACATCCGATCTGGGCGCCACGGCACTGTGTTGCGATGTCCTCCAGCCGTTTGGGCGTGTAGAAGTGGTGCAGGCTGTAGATGTTGCAGACATCGGGGTTTCCGGGGTCGTTGCGGTACTTGCGGGCGGGGTCGGTGAACGCTGTCTTCACCCTTTGCATTGTTACCTCGGGCGAAGCGGCGAGCTCGATATCGTTATCGTAGCTCTTGCTCATCTTCTTCTCCCCATCGAGCCCGAGTACCATGGGGAAAGTGGTCAGCTTGGCCTTGGGCTCGGGAAAGACCTCGCCGAACAGGTAGGTGAAGCGGCGCACGATCTCCCGTGCCAGCTCGAGGTGGGGTAACTGGTCCTCGCCCACCGGGACGGTGTCTGCCTTGTAGAGCACGATGTCCGCTGTCATCAGTACAGGGTAACCCACCAGCCCGTAGTTGACGTTGTGGGGCTGCGACTTGACCTTCTCCTTGAAGGTGGCGACGCGGAGGAGCCAGCCGAGGGGAGTTACCATGCTGAGCAGGGTATGGAGCTCCATTACCTGGGGAACATGCGACTGGACGAAGAGGATGCTCTGCTCGGGGTCGAGTCCAGCAGCCAGCCAGTCGAGCATCATCTCGCGTGTGTTCTCTTTGAGAAGATGGGTGTCCTCCAGGGTGGTGAGGGCGTGGACGTCGACGATGCAGTAGATGCAGTCGTAGCGCTCCTGCAACTTGACATAATTATCTATAGCACCCAGGTAGTTGCCGATATGCTGCCTGCCCGTCGGCCTGGCTCCGGAGAAGACCCGCCCTTTCTTCAACTATTCACCCCTTTTATCCTCGTGGAGTTTAGCATAAAACGAGTGTCGGGACAAGGTAAAAATTATACCTGCTGCCCATCTTAATGTGACTATGGCGGAGTTGCATACCGCGGGGATACATGGGAAAATTTAATGAGAGCTTATATTCAAGGAGCGAATTATGGGACACCAGATGAACGCTGACCGTGAGTACCGCCTGCTGCAGCGGCGGCTGGATAAAAATATTACCGGAGCTCCCGAGTCGCCTGCTTTCACTAAAATACTGAGGCTCCTGTTCACTCCCGATGAGGCGGGGTTCGTCCGACATATCCCCAGCCGACCCACCCCCCTGGATGTCCTGTCACGGAGGCTGGGCATTCCCGAGGATGAGCTGGGCGAGAAGCTGACCGGGATGGCGAAACGCGGTCTGATGCTTGATGTCGAGAACAAGGGTCAGCGATACTTCGCGCTGCCGCCGGTGGTGATCGGCTTTTTTGAGTATTCCTTTATGCGCACGGGTGACGACACGACGGCGGGAGAGCTGGCGCGCCTCTTCGAGCAATATATGATAGAGGACGACCGCTTTGCACACTCGGTTTATCAGCGTACAACGCAGCTCGGACGCTCGCTGGTGCGCGAGGAGGCCCTGCCGGAGGATGACCACATCGAAATCTTGGACTGGGAGCGGGCGAGCCATCTCATACAGTCGGCATGGGCGCTGGGGGTCTCGACGTGCCCTTGCCGCAATAAGGCGACCCTTCTGGGAGAAGCCTGCGACCGGCCGCAGCGGACCTGCCTGACTCTCAACGGGGGAGCGCCGCCGCTCATCCGAAGCGGCCTGGCGGAATCGATAACGGTCGAAGAGGCGATGCGCGTTCTCGAGGAGTGTAAAGAGGCGGGTCTGGCTCAGTCGGGCGACAACGTACAGCGCAATGTGACCTTCATCTGCAACTGCTGCGGCTGCTGCTGCGAGATGATACGGGCGATCAAGACTTTCGACATACGTAACGCCATTGTCAGCTCGAACTGGATTATGGAGGTGGACCTCTCCCGGTGCAAGGGATGCGGCAAGTGCGCGGAGTCGTGCCCGCTGGGGGCGATCGAGATTGCTGAGGAAATAGAGGGCGAAAAGAAGCGGCGCTGGGCTGTGCTCGATGAGACGCTCTGTATGGGGTGCGGCGTCTGCTATTCCGCATGCAAGAATGGAGGCGTCACTATGAAAGCTCGCCCGCAGAGGGTGTTGACGCCAGAGAACACCTTCGACCGTATCGTTACGATGGCGCTGGAGCGGGGTAAGCTGGCCAATGTGCTGTTCGAGCAGCCTGAGAAGCTGAGCCACCGGGCGCTGGGACGGATCATCGGCGTCCTGGAGAATACGCCTCCCTTCAAAGCGGCGATGGCGATAGAGCCCCTGCGCTCGACTTTCCTGGACGGGGCTATTAAGCTATCGAAGAGGGGTTAGGTCAGGGAACAGATTTTACGTCTGAGCCAGGAGGTTTACGTTGATAAGGAGCTTCGGGGGAAAGGCACCCAGGATAGCAGAGTCGTGTTTTATCAGCGAGGCGGCGTACATCGTCGGCGACGTCGAGATCGGGGAGCACTCGAATGTCTGGCCCGGCGTGGTTATCAGGGCCGACTTCGCCAGGATAAAGATTGGGAAGTATGTCGATATCGAAGATAACTGCATGCTCCATGCGGGTACGGACATGGAGATAGGCGACAACGTGATAGCAGGACACGGCGCTGTGGTGCACAGCAGCAAGGTGGGGAACAACGTGCTCATCGGCATGAACGCTACCACCCTGCATAACTCCGAGATCGGCGACGACTGCATTATCGCCGCAGGCTCGGTAGTTACCGAGGGCATGAAGGTGCCTCCGGGCTCGTTTGTCGTCGGGGTGCCGGCGAAGGTAAAGGGTCAGGTCACCGAGCAGCAGAAGGGCTGGATGAGGGGGCACCGGGATTTCTATCCACAGATGGCGGAGAGGTACAGGGAGGAAGGGCTGTAGGGGCTACATCCGCTCGGGCACTGTCATCCCCATGAGGCCGAGCGTTCTCGAGAAAACGATTTGCGCAGATTTGACCAGCTTGAGCCGTGCTTTGGTCAATACTTCGTCGTCGGTAACCACACGGCACTGCTTGTAGAAACTGTGGAAAGCGGTCGCCAGTTCCTGGGCAAAGTAGGGCAGGTGGTGGGGTTCCAGGTTCATAGCCGTAAGCTCAACAAGCTCGGGTAGCAACACCATTTTACGGAGCAGTTCCAGTTCCGCCTCGGTGGTGAGCAGGGAGACATCGCCGTTGCTGTAGTCGATATTCCTCTCCCGGGCGAGGCGCAGGATGCTGGCGATACGGGCGTGAGCATACTGGACATAGTAGACGGGGTTATCGTTCGATTCGCGCTTGGCCAGCTCGAGGTCGAAGTCCATCTGGCTGTCTGCGGAACGTGCGAGGAAGAAGAAGCGACAGACATCCGGCCCAACCTCCTCCAGCAGCTCACTGAGGGTGATGAGCTCCCCGGTACGCTTCGAGACTCTGAGGATATCCTCTCCGCGGCGCAGGGTTACCATCTGTGAGATGATAATCTTAAGCCTCTCGGGGTCGATTCCCAACGCACCGAGCACCGCCTTCATCCGCGAGACGTGCCCCTGATGGTCGGCTCCCCAGATATTGATCACCTTATCGAAGCTGCGCTCAAGGAACTTATTGTAGTGATAGGCAACATCCGAGGCGAAGTAGGTAGGGACGCCGTTGCTGCGCACGAGGACGTTATCCTTATCCTCGCCGAGGGCGGTGGAGACAAACCACTGCGCTCCCTCCCGCTGCTCGATGTGGCCGCCCTCCCGCAATAGAGCCATGGACCGCTCGTATTGACCGTTATAGAAGAGATCGTGTTCATTAAACCACACATCGAAGGTAACGCCAAGGGCTTCGAGGTCTGACCTGATGGCGGTGATGGTCTTCTCCAGGCCGATTCGCCCCAGCTCGCGGGTTGCATCTTCGGGAGGCATGTCGAGGAAGGCGGCGCCTTTTTCCGAGATAATCTCGCGGGCAAGCTCTACGGGATAGGAGCCCCGGTAGCCATCTGCGGGCAGCTCACATTCCTTGCCCAGAGCTTGGATGTAGCGGCAGTAGAGGGAGCGGTAGAAGGCGTCCATCTGGTTGCCGGCGTCGTTGACATAATATTCACGTTCCACGGAATAGCCGGCGGCGCTGAGCACGTTTGCCATTGTACTGCCGAGTACTGCGCCACGTCCGTGGCCGACGTGGATGGGACCCGTTGGGTTGACGCTGACGAATTCAACCTGGACCTTGGCGCCCCTCCCCAGGTCGAGGTTTCCATAGAATTCGCTGGCTCTTAGTATCTCCTCGACCTGCTCTGTGAGCCATGTACCGGTGAGGAAGAAGTTAATGAAGCCCGGTGCTGCGACGGACACCCTCTCCACCTCCTCAATGTGAGGCAGCAGCGTGGCTAAGGTCTCGGCGATACCCATTGGCTCAGACCGGGCTGCTCGCCCCATCTTGAGCGGGAGGCTGGAAGCATAGTCGCCGTGCTCGGGGTTCTGGGGGTGTTCCAGGATGATATCGGGCAGGGCTATGGACGGCAGCAGCCCTTTGGCCTGAGCTTCTTTCGCAGCCTGCTCCAGTATTGTAGCGAGTTTGTGTTTAAGCATGGCTAACTCGATTCCCCTCCGCTGTCCCATAACCGGGCAACCTCTCCGGCGAGGAGACGGTGCTGCGGCTTCTGGAGGTAAGGGTCGGTGACGAAAAGCTGAATCGCCTCCCTGCGGGAAAGCTCCAGAAGGCCGATATCGGAGAGCTTGGCCATCTTCAGGTCGGGAAGCCCGCTCTGGCGGGTGCCGAAGAACTCGCCCGGGCCGCGGAGCCGCAAGTCTTCCTCGGCGAGGGCGAACCCGTCCCGCATTCTCTGGAGCAGGGAGAGGCGCTCTTTAGCCTCCGCCGATGGCGTGTCGGCTAGCAGCAGGCAGTAGCTCTGGTGCTCACCTCTGCCCACGCGTCCGCGGAACTGGTGAAGCTGTGCCAGTCCGAAGCGGTCGGCACCCTCTATAAGCATAACGGTGGCGTTGGGGACGTCAACCCCCACCTCTACCACCGGCGTTGATACCATTATGTCAAGCTCACCGTTGCGAAAACGCTGCATCACCTTCTCTTTCTCCGTGCTGGAGAGCCGTCCATGGAGCAGGCCCAGCCTTAGCTCGGGGAATATGTTCAGTGAGAGGCGCTCGTATTCCGTAATCGCTGCCTTGGTCTCGATAGCTTCCGACTCCTCTATTAAGGGGCAGATAATGAATGCCTGCCTGCCGCTGGCAATCTGTCTGCGAACGAAATCGTAGGCGCTGTGACGCTGACTGGGGCTGATCCACCTGGTCTTGATCTCAGTCCTCCCCGGGGGGAGTTCATCGATGACCGAGAGGTCGAGGTCGCCATAGAGCGTGAGCGCCAGTGTGCGGGGTATGGGCGTGGCGCTCATCACCAGTACGTGAGGGCTTTTTCCCTTCGAGCGCAACTCCGAGCGCTGCATCACACCGAAGCGATGTTGCTCATCCACAACACAGAGTCCCAGCTTATGGAACTCCACCCCTTTTTGAATCAGGGCGTGGGTGCCGACGACGATGTTGATCTCGCCTGTGGAGATGCGTTCATGGAGGCTCTGCTTCTCGCTTCCCTTGAGGCCACCCGTGAGGGCACCGATGCTGAGAGGTTTGTGCAGCAGCGAATTATACGTGCTGACAGGCTTGCTGTCGCCCGGCTCTCCGCTTGCCCTGCTGAGGAAGCCACAAATAATCTCAAAGTGCTGCTCCGCCAGTATCTCGGTCGGCGCCATCAAGGCAGCCTGATAACCGTTTGCCGCGGCGAGCAGCATGGCTGCGGTGGCGACCACCGTTTTGCCGCTGCCGACCTCGCCCTGTAAGAGACGGCTCATCGGTTTCGACTTGCGCATATCCTCTTGAATCTCGACAAGGCTGCGTCTCTGCGCCCCGGTCAGGGTGTAAGGCAGCGAATCGAGGAACGGCGCCAGGCTGTCGTTATCGATGTCGAAGGCGTTGCCTGTTCCCTCTTCCTGCCAGTCCCTCTTCTTGGCAAGAACGCCGAGTTGAATGAGGAAGAGCTCATCGAAAGCCAGCCGCTTCCTCGCCTGGCCTTTGCCGAGCTCGTTGTCCGGGTAGTGCGCCTGTCCGATAGCTTCGGAAAGAGGGAGCAAGGCAGTCCTTACTCTGACGTCTTCGGGAAGGAAATCCGGGAGACGGGGGAGCCAGTGGTCGAGAGTTCCCTTGACTAGCCTCCGCACCGTACGCTGGTAAAGCCCCGCGGTTAGCGGATAAACGGGGACCAGCCTGCCGGTGTGCACCAGGTCTTCGGACTCCAGAAGCTCCCACTCTGGGGATTCGAACTGTAGCCTGCCTCGGAATCTGCTTACCCGGCCGCTGAGCACCACTCTGCTATTCGGGGTAAGCTTTTTGGCGAGGTAGGGTTGATTGAACCAGATGACTCTTATGTTGCCTGACTCATCGCCGACGATGGCTTCTGTTGTTCTCATCCGTTTCGAGGTAGCCTTCTCAGCAGCCTCCCAGACGTTAGCTACGATGGTCTGCTCCATGCCCTCGATGAGTTGGGAAACGGGCTTTCTCTGGCTGTAGTCGATATGGCGCCGGGGGAAGAAGTAAATAAGCTGGCGTACCGTCTTAATACCCAGCTTTCCGAATTTAGAGGCGAGGCTCGAGCTTATGCCCTTAATCGACGTAATCCGGGCGTTCAGGTGGGTATCGATGTCAGGTTGGGGGATTGGTGGAGGAGTCTGTTTGCGAACGGGCGTAGGCTCAGGCAGAGGGTGCGCCTCCGACTCCGCACCGTCAAGCTGCTTCAGCACTCTCTCGACCCATTCCTCCCGCTCCTTTTCCTTTAGGGCAGCGTAGCTCTGAGAAAGCAGGCCGGTGAGCTTCGGGTCGGCTGGCGCAAGGTTGCGCAGCAGCTTGTCCAGCCCCCCCATTACCGCCTGATCGCGGTAGCCTTTAGCCCGCTCCAATTCCAGAACCTTCCGCAAACGGTCAATCGCTAGGTTCAACGGTTCCCTTCCACTAAGGATACCGCGATCACACGTGGGCCGACGTGAGTTCCTACGACAGGACTGACCTTTGACCTGTAGATGCGCTCTTTAGGGAACAAGTAGTCCAAGCGGTCGATGAACATTTCTGCTTCATCAGGGGTCGTGGCGTGTTCAACAGCGAGGCTGCTGATAGTGGGGAAGCTGCTTACGAAATCGTGCAGGTAGTCGAGCGCCTTGGAGCGGCCGCGAACACGGTCAATCGGGTAGGCCTCGCCATCCTTAATGCCGAGGATGGGATTAATCTTGAGCAAACTCCCCATAAGCCCCTGTGCCTTGCCTATTCGCCCGCCTCTCCTCAGGTACTCAAGCGTGTCGAAGGTCATGCGGACATGTACTCTGGGAACAATAGCCCGTACCTCATCCACAATCTCATCGAGTCTGGCCCCGCCTTGAGCCAACTGCGCCGCTGCAATGACTATCAGGCCCAGTCCCATTATCCCCGATAGCGAGTCGATGACCTCTACCTGGCACCGCTTCTCCATCATCTCTTTTGCCAGCAGGGCGTTATTATAGGCGGCACCGAATTTGGAGGAGAGAGCCACGACAACGATCTCATCGGTTTCCTCAGCAAGCCCGTTAAAAACTTTGAGTATATCGCTGGGCGAGATAGCGGATGTGGTGGGAAGAACGGGACTGGTGGCCAGTCTTTTATAGAAATCATCGGTGCTGAGGTCGATGCCATCCCGGTACTCCTCCGTGCCGAAGCATACATATTCCGGCACTACCGTAATTCCCAGTTCCTGGGCTACGTTGGCAGGGATGTCAGATACGCTATCGGTGACTACTTTGACCACAATGAGGCCTGTCTATTCTACTGAAATGATGTAGTTATAGTGTGGTTGGCCGCCGGAGACTATCTCGATTTCCTGACCCGGGTACTTCTCCTGGATGGCCTGGGCTATTTGCTCAACTTCGCTGCTGTCTGTATTCGCCCCGTAGAAGATGGTGATTAGCCCGTCCTGTTCGACGCTGATCTTAGACAGCAGCTTGAGGACAGCCAGTGACAAGCTGGCTTCGGCGGCTACCGGCTTCCTGTCCAGAAATGCTATAGCCTGTCCCTTCTTGACCGAGATGCCGTTAATATCCATAGACCTCACCGCCGTGGTAACCTCGCCACTGTGCACAGTTGTCAGCGATTTCTCCATGGCAGCGGCGTTTGCCTCCAGGTCAAGTTCGTTGTTGAAAGCGAGGAGCGCTGCTATCCCCTGGGGTATGGTCTTTGTCGGCACGACATCAACCTTTTTCTCGGTCAGGACCGGGACCTGGCTCGCTGCCAGCAAAATATTGGGGTTATTGGGTAAAATGATAACCTTTTGCGAGGGAGCTGATTCCACAGCCTGGAGAAGCTCCTGAACGCTGGGATTCATAGTCTCGCCGCCGGGGACGACTATAGTGGCTCCGATGCTGTAGAAAGCCTCGGCGAGCCCTTTACCGGAGGCCACGGCTACTATAGAGATATCTGGTGCGATTGACTGGGGCTGGGCTACTATGAAATCACGGTGTTGCTCGTCCATATTCTCCACTTTCACCTGCTGGAGGGTACCTAAAAAGGTAGCATAACTCAGGGCAGCACCGGGATCGAAGGTGTGCAGGTGGGCTCTTATCATGGACTCATCACCGACTACCAGGACGGACTCGCCGATGTTGGTTAGCTTCTCCCTTATGGCATCTATGTCGAGCCCTCTGCCCCGGAGCAGGAACTCGGTGCAGTAACCGTATTGGGCGTCTTCTACTGAAGTCAGGAAGGGGCTGGCTGCTGGTTCAACCGGGGTGATATCACCCTCTTCCAAATCGCCGCGCAGGTATTGCAGGGAACCTTCAAGCAACACATAGAGCCCCTGCCCGCCGGCATCCACAACCCCGGCCTGGCGCAGCACTGGAAGGAGCGATGGCGTCCTCGCCACTGAGGCTCTGGCCTCATCAACGACGGCTTCCATAATCGCCAGCAGGTCGCCGTCATGCGAGGCGCTCTTCGTCATGGCGGCGTCGGCGGCTTCGCGGATAACGGTGAGGATCGTACCTTCTACGGGCTTGCTCATGCCTTTATAGGCGTAGATGGATGACTGGACAAGAGCAGCGGCCAAATCGTTGCCGTCGAAGGCGTTTTTACCGTCAAGTCCGCTGGCCAAACCGCGGAAAATCTGTGACAGGATTACGCCGCTGTTACCCCTGGCCCCCATAAGGGAGCCCTTCGCTAGCGCCTGTGCTATAGCTGCGGCATCCCCATCTGTGGACCGGGAAGCCTCTTCCATTGCCGCCCGCATGGTTAAGAGCATATTGGTGCCGGTATCACCATCGGGAACAGGGAAGACATTGAGCGTGTTAATGGACTGAGCACTGCGCTCCAGCCAGCGGGTAGCAGCGCTGAACATCCCTCTCAGCCCTATCCCATCGCAGGAGCTTAAATCGTTCATACCAGGCTCTCCTGATTCGCTGGCCACCCCATTTTAGATTTCGATGTCGCTCAACCTGGTAATCGTGCGTCCGGTTGCACAACTCTTTCGATTGTGGTATCCTTGAGCCTGAATTTTACCGTAAAAATATACTTTAGTCAAAGAGGATACTAGTTTGAAGTGCGAGATTTGTGGTAAGGGACCGCAGTTTGGAAACACTGTATCTCACTCCATGCGTCATACTAAACGGCGCTGGACGCCTAACCTCAGGACGACCACTATTGTCACCGAGGGCAAGAGTAAGCGGATAACCATTTGCACCAGGTGTCTACGGACCCAGCATAAAATAACTGGCTGATCTGGATTCCTAGCCTGCCTCGAGTCCCCGAATGCTCTCCCTGAACCTCGCTATGGCTTGCGAGACTGTTTCCTTCTTGTTGAAGACCGCAGCACCGGCTACGAGTACTCTCGCCCCGGCTTGAACCACCCGGGGGGCGATATCAGCAGTTATACCCCCATCCACTTCGAGCTCAGCTGCCAGCCCCAGTTCGTCGAGTCTGCGCCGGAGGCGCGCTATTTTACCTACCGTGCTCTCGATAAATTTCTGTCCCCCGAAACCGGGATTAACCGACATCAGCAGAACCAGGTCGAGCGCGGGCAGGATCTCGTCGACTTCGGTCAATGGCGTGCTCGGGTTCAGGGATACACCTGCCTTGCTCCCCAGCTCTTTGATGGATTCCACGACCCGGTGCAGGTGGGGACATACCTCTGCATGAACGGTGATTATGTCGGCTCCTGCCTCGGCGAACTGCTTGAGATATTTCTCGGGAGATTCGATCATCAGGTGCACGTCGAGGGGGATGGTGGTGTGGGGGCACAAGGCTGCTACAACCATAGGGCCGATGGTTATGTTGGGGACGAAGTGCCCGTCCATAACATCGACGTGGATATAATCAGCGCCTGCCTTGGTCGCCTCAGCGACCTGCTCCCCGAGGCGGCCGAAGTCGGCGGAAAGGATAGACGGGGCCAGCTTGATTTTATTATCCATTGAGCTTCTTTTTTGCTGCCGCCAGCGCTTTTTCCACCTCCTCAGGCGCGGTTCCGCCGCTCGAACCGCGTGCCGCAAGGGAGGATTCCACGGTGATCGACTTAACGTCATTATCGAACTCAGCGCAGAACCTGCGGTATTCGCTCAACTCGATCTCGGTCAGCGACCTGCCGAGTTCGCTGGCATAGCGCACCAGCTTCCCTACGATGGTATGGGCTTCGCGAAACGGAATGCCCTTCCTCACCAGGTAGTCGGCTATGTCGGTAGCAAGGGTGTAGTCCTGCTCAACGGCCTGGCGCATCCGGTCGCTCTTCACGCGCAGGCAGGCTATCATCGCAGCGAAGACCTCGAGCGTGGAGAGAAGGGTGTCCACAGAATCGAACAGCCCCTCTTTATCTTCCTGCATGTCGCGGTTATAGGACAGTGGCAGCGCCTTCATCGTTGTTAAAAAAGCCATCAGGTGGCCGTAGACCCGGCCCGTCTTGGCTCGTGCCAGCTCGGCCACATCCGGGTTCTTCTTCTGGGGCATGATGCTGGAGCCGGAGGCGAAGGCATCATCGATCTCGATGAAGCCGAACTCCGCCGATGACCACAGGGTTATCTCCTCGGCGAGACGTGAGAGGTGCATCATGGCCAGACTGGCCGCTGCCTGGTACTCGATGACGAAGTCGCGGTCGGATACGGCATCGAGGCTGTTTGCGCTCACTTTGCTGAAGCCGAGCTCCTTCGCCAGGAAGTCGCGGTCGATGTCATAGGATACGCCGGCGAGGGCACCGCTGCCCAGAGGCAGGACATCGGTGCGCTCGAGGCAGTTCTTGAAGCGCTCAACGTCCCGCTGGAACATTTCGAAATAGGCGAGGACGTGGTGGGCGAGGAGAATCGGCTGCGCCCTCTGCAGATGGGTATAGCCGGGCATGATTACCTTCTTATTTTCCTGCGCCTGGTCGAGGAGGGCTTTCTGGAGCGCCTTGAGCCGTCTGAGCGTCTCAGCGATCGCGTCCTTGGTGAACAGCCTCATGTCGAGGGCAACCTGGTCGTTTCTGGAGCGTGCGGTATGGAGCTTGGCTCCAGGGTCGCCTACCTTCGCAATAAGGCGTACCTCGATGTTCATATGGATGTCTTCGAGTTCCTTCTTGAACTCGAACCTGTCCTGCTCTATCTCCTCCCTGATGGAGGTCAAACCCATGATGATGAGTTCTGCGTCCCTGTCTGATATAATACCCTGCTTGGCCAGCATCCGGGCGTGGGCAATGGAGCCGGCGATATCGTACTCATACAGGCGCCGGTCAAAGGGAATTGACGCGGTATATCCCTTCGCCAGGTCGTCCATCTCCTTACCGAAGCGGCTGCGCAGGGTCATTTAAGTTCTTCCTCCACCTGAACCTGTGCCTGGGTCTTTACCGGCAGGCCATAGATTTGGATAAAGCCCTCGGAGGCGCTCTGGTCGAACTGGTCTGCCTCGTCGTAGGTGGCGAGGTCGTATCTGTAGAGCGACTTCGGCGATTTGCGTCCCACCACGGTTGCCCTGCCTTTGAACAGCTTCATCCGCACCGTTCCGCTGACATGGCGCTGTGTGCTCTTGACATAGGCGGCGAGGTCCTGCTGGAGCGCTGTAAACCAGAGCCCGTTGTAGATGATGTCGGCATATTCCAGGGCTACCTTCTGCTTAAAACGAAGCTGGTCTTTGGCAAGGGTCATCTGCTCCAGCGCAAGGTGAGCAGGGAGGAGCACCGACGCTGCCGGAGCTTCGTATATCTCCCTTGACTTAATCCCCACCAGGCGGTTCTCCACGTGGTCAATCCTGCCCACGCCGTGCTCACCGGCGACGCTGTTCAGCTTCTCCACCAGGTCGATACCGTTTACCTTCTGTCCATCGAGGCTGGTGGGGATGCCTCCATCGAAACCGATCTCGATGTAACAGGGCTTATCGGGGGCATCTTGCGGTGCTCGTGTCCAGGTGAAGACTTCCTCGGGTGGCTCGACCCAGGGGTCCTCCAGAACGCCGCACTCGATGGCCTTGCCCCAGAGGTTTTCATCTATCGAGTAGGGGCTGGACACTGTGACCGGCACCGGGATGTTGTGACTCTTGGCGTAGTCTATGGTCTGTTCACGGGTCATGCCCCACTCACGTGCTGGCGCAATGATCTTGAGGTCAGGGGCGAGGGCGGCAAAGCTGACATCGAACCTGACCTGGTCATTTCCCTTGCCGGTGCAGCCGTGAGCCACCGCTGTTGCTTCCTCCAGGCGGGCTGTATCAACCATGAGCTTGGCTATGAGCGGGCGGGCGAGGGCGGTAGCGAGGGGATACTGTCCTTCGTAGAGCGCGTCCGCCTGCAGGGCGGGGAAGACGTAATCGCTGATGAAAACATCCCTGGCATCGACAACCATCGCTTTGATTGCCCCTACATCGAGCGCTTTCTTCCGTATGGCCTCGTATTCCTTTTCCGCTCCCATGTCTATGCTCAGGGCGACAACATCCATGTCGTACTTCTCGGCGATCCACTTGATAGCGACCGAAGTATCGACCCCGCCGCTATAGGCTAAAACCACCTTGTCCGTCAATTATGTACCCCTCTTTCCTTTGCCGACTTCCGCAAGCACGGTATCCAAAATCATGATAGCTTCGTTGATATCGCTGCTAGTTATGTTAAGAGGCGGCATGAAGCGAATAGCGTTTGGCTTCACCGGATTGAGCAACAGGCCGCGCTTCAGACAAGATTGTACCACATTATCGGAGATGTCGCTTTCGAACTGAATGGCTGCAAGAAGACCGCGGCCTCGTGCATCAACGATGAACTTGAATGTCGATTTGAGCTTCTTGAGCTCTGATAGCAGGTACTCGCCGCTCTCTCTCGCTTTGCCCGGTATATCGTTTTCAATGACATATTTTACCGTGGCACAGCCTGCAGCGCAGGTCAGCGGGTTGCCGCCGAAGGTTGAGCCGTGCTCACCAGGGGCGAAGACAGATGATTTATCCTTGGACAGGAAAGCCCCCAGAGGAACGCCACCGCCGAGCCCCTTGCCGAGGGTGATGATATCGGGCTCGACGCGGAACTGCTCGTAGCCAAAGAGTGTGCCGAGTCGCCCTATACCCGTCTGCACCTCGTCGAGGATGAGGAGGATGCCCTTCTCGTCGCACCAGGCCCGTACTTTCTTGAGGTAGTCTCCGGCGGGGATATTAACGCCGCCCTCGCCCTGGATTGGCTCCAGCATGACGGCGCAGGTCTTGGAGTTGGTTGCCGCTTTGATGGCATCGATGTTGTTATATGCCACGTTAATAAATCCCTCGGGAACAGGGACGTAAGGCTCCTGGAACTTGCGCTGCCCGGTGGCGGCTGTCATCGCCAGTGTTCGTCCATGGAAGGAGTCGAAGGTGGTTATAACCTCGTAGGCACCGTTGAGGTGAAGCTTACCGTACTTGCGTGCCAGCTTCACTGCGCCCTCGGTAGCCTCGACACCGCTGTTGCAGAAAAACGCCTTATCGAGGCAGCTATGCTCCACCAGCAGCTCGGCAAGTTCGAGCTGGGGGATTGTGTAGAACTGGTTCGAAGTCTGGATGAGGGTCTTTGACTGCTCTTTTATGGCGTTGACCACTGCGGGATGGCAGTGACCCAGGCAGTTCACACCCCAGCCTGCGGTGAAGTCCAGGTACTCGTTGCCTTCATCGTCCCACACCAGGGTTCCACGGCCCTGAACAAGCGTCACCGGCATGCGCTTGAACGTGCTCATGAAGTACTTTTTTTCCAGTTCTTGCCAGTCTGTCATCTGTTGGTCCCTGATTTATTCTAACTCAGCGGTCAAATCAGCCAGCCTCTGGATATCCGCTTCCAGAGCATCTAACTCCTCGCCGTAGGCTGCCCAGTCGCCAGCCCCGGCGTACTCCTGCATTTTGTCCAGATGCTGCTGTATGGATTCCACCAGGGCAGCTACATCGCCGGGAGGCTCACCGCCGGGCGTCGGTGTAGGCGTAGGTATCGGCGTTGGTGTGGGCTCCGGTGTGGGCGTCGGCTCTGGCTCGATGCCGAAGGTGGCCTCGAGTGCCTCGTCCAGCGTCTGCTCCATGGCAATGCGGTCGCCGCTGGCGGTAATCACCCGCTTCAGTTCGGGCAGACCCCCCGCTGCTCCTTGCAGGAATACCGGCTCCACGTAGAGGAAGGATTCCTCGATAGGTATCATCAACAGATTACCGCGAAGCACTGTGGAGCCACCGCGCCCCCAGAGGGCGAACTGCTCCGTGATCGCGGTATTCTGCTCGATGCGGTTCTCCACCTGCATGGGACCGTAGATGAGTTTATCTTTAGGCAGGTAGTATGCCAGTAGCTTACCGTAGTTGTCGCCATCGGAGCGAGCCGCCAGCCAGGCAAGTGTGTTCTTTTTATTCTCAGGGGTCAAAGGCAGCATGAGCAGGAACTCTTCCTTCTCCTCATCGGGGAGGCGCATGATGACATAATATGGCTCCATCCGCTGCGCCGTGCCCCTGTATATCTCTTCGGGGATTGCCCACAGGTCCTCTTTTCCGTAGAACACCTTCACATCCTGCATGTGGTATCTCTGGTACACTTGTGCCTGTATCATGAACAGGTCTTCGGGATAGCGGAGGTGTTCCCTGATATCATCGGGCATCTCCGTTCCCGGGGTGAACAGGTCGGGGAAGATCTCCTGATAGGTCTGGACAACGGGGTCGTCCGGCTCGACGACGTAAAAGGTCACGGTGCCGTTATAGGCGTCGATGATCGCCTTGATGCTGTTGCGGATGTAGTTGGTACCGTCGGTGAGCGGCTCGGAGTAGGGGTACTTGTCGCTCCAGGTGTAGGCATCCTGTATCCACATCAGCCTGCCCTCTTCGGTAATCATCAGGTAGGGGTCATCGTCGAGTTGAAGGAAGGGGGCGATGTGCTTCACTCTCTCCTGTATATCGCGGTAGTAGAGTACCCTGCTGTCGGAGGTGATCTCACCGCTGATAAGGATGTTGAAATCTCCTAACTGCCAGGCATAGGCCACCCTGCGTAAGAAGGAGCCGAGGGACACCCCTCCCTCGCCGGCATACTCGGTGTAGATATTCTGCTCGCCCATGGGGTAATCAAACTCTTCGGTATTAGTGTTGACGACGATGTATTGGTCGGTCTTCTCCCCGTAATATATCTCGGGTCTTTCTACCTGGAACCTGTCGAAATCGCTAACCGGCGGGATGTCCTTGACCTGTAAGACCGGAGCGCCTTCCTCGCTGAATTCGGTGACCGGGCTCAGGGCAAGCCCGTAGCCGTGGGTATAAACCAGGCGCTCGTTCACCCATGTCTTTGCCTTGGGGTCGAGGTTCTCCTGGTAAAACTCCCGTGCGCCGAGCATGACCTGACGGTACTGGCCGTCCGTCTCATAGCGGTCGATATCTATATCATAGAAGTCATAGTACGGGCGCAGTGCCTGCTTCTGGTGATAGGTGTTTAGCAGCGGCCGGCTGTCCCAGAGCCTGATATTCTCTATCGTCGCTGGGTTGGCGGTGATGTCCTCGATGGTCAGTTCCTCCTCGGCGGGGAACTGCTGCTCCTCGATCCTGTCGAGCGCAAAAGCTTCTCTGGTGAACTCGATGTTGTATTCTATGTATTCTGTTTCCCGGGCCAGCTCGCTGGGGCTGACCTGGAACCTCTGTACTATCGCGGGATAGATAGCGCCGACAATGATAATAGCGGCGATCCAGAGCCCGAAGGCGTAGAGGGGCAGACGGAATCCACGGCGGAAGATATTGACCAGCACCATGATGGCGCAGACAATGACGGTAGCGATGAGAATTCTGAGGGCGATGAGCTGGGCGTGGACGTCGGTATAGCCAGCTCCGAGCACCACCCCCCGCTCCGAATAGACCAGCCCGTAGATGTCCAGAAAATAGTGCCAGGCGTATATACCCAGTATCGCTGCCAGCAGTATGGAAAGATGGGCTTTGACCCCGATACTGAAAGCAAAGCTGAGCCGGCGCAAGCTGTAGTTGAAGGCATAGAAGGCAAAGGTAGCAATCAGGATAACGATAAGAGCGCCCAGAAACCAGCCTTGGACGAACCTATGGAAGGGCAGGGAGAACAGGTAGAAGCTTACATCCTTGTCGAATATGGGATCGGAGATACCGAAAGTCTGCCCGTTGGGGAACTTCAGCACCGTTTCCCAGTGTCCCTGAGCGGCTGAGCCGAAGATCAAGCTTAAAATGATTACAGCGAGTACTATGCCTATTATCGCCGTCCTGCGCAGGTTTTGCAGCCCTTCCTGGGAAATCGAAGGAATATCGGCCTTTGGACTCAGCCGCCTTGCCAGCAGGATGTTCCCCGTAAGCAGGATGCCGAAAACGAAAGCTGCTACGAAGAAGTTGGTGGCCTTGGTAACGAGAACAGTGCTGTAGACGCTGCTGAACCCCAGGTTGGAGAACCAGAGCCACTCTGTCCATATGCCCTTAATCACGCTGAAGATGATAAAGAGCACTATCAGGACGAACGGGATTATCAGCCACTTGGCTACTCTGCGTAACCCGGGAGGGACGCTGAACTGCATCTGTGAGATGTCAGGCCACTTGGGCTGCCCGTTACTGTTGTCCCCGCTATCTGGTCTGTACCAACTCATAGCACCTGCTACTCGATCGTGGTGCCGTTGCCCTTGCCCTTGACAGCGGCGAGAAGAGCCCCCTCATTACGCCCATCTATGATCTGAGTTGAGGGTACATGTGAGCGCGCGCGGAGACACCCCTCTACCTTGGGGATCATCCCTCCCGTTATAATCGATGAATCTATGAGTGACCGCGCTTTGGCGGCGGACAGCTTGGGCAGCAATTTCCCTTTATCGTCCTGAACACCGGGGACATCGGTCAGGAAGATGAGCCTCTCGGCCTTGAGTGCCAGCGCAATCTCGCTGGCGCTGGCGTCAGCATTGATGTTGAGCAGCATGACCGGGTCGTCGCCTCCAGGCGGCGGTCTGAATCCGCCGGTAGCGATCACGGGGATGTATCCGGCGCTGATGACGGCGATAATCGATTCAGGATTGACCTTGACCACCTCGCCGGTATAGCCCATGTCGGGGCTTTTAATCTGACCTTCGATCAGCGCACCATCGATTCCGCTCAAGCCGAGAGCCTTGCCGCCTAAGGAGTTTATTGCTGCCACAAGCTCCTTGTTGACCAGCCCGGCGAGTACGGCGACGACGACCTGAAGCGACTCCTTATCGGTTACCCGCGTGCCACGAATGAAGCTGGTGGAGACCCCCATCTTCTCGAGCCACTCGGTTACCCTGGTGCCGCCGCCGTGAACCACTACCGGTAGAGCCCCCTGTTTCTGAAGGGCTACGATGTCTTTCAGCGTGGTATCGTGGTTGCCCAGTGTCGAGCCCCCGATCTTGACCACGATGGGCCTTCTCTCATTCTCAAAATACTCTTGCCACAACTCTTCAAACTCCTGTCTTAATATCGGCTCAACCCATCTCTCCATCTCCAGGGCAGCCTGCCTGTCGTGTTCAATCTGCTTCTGCGGCTTTCCCAGGTAACTGCTGATAATAGCGAGTTTCTCGTGAAACACGAAGTTGGCGATGGTTCGCATTCGCCGGTATGAGCCCCTCACGGTTGCTACGGTGTAGACAGCCATTCCCAGCGAGATAACAGCCAGCCCGATGATAACCGCGGCCATATCATCGAGGTAGAGACCAATACCTAGGCCGATGATTCCCAGGTATACAAACCCGAGTCCCAGGAGGAGCCTTTTCCCCGATGAGGGTTTGATATTTGGTTCTGCCATCGCTTACCCTGTGATTATCCCTTTCACGTAGTATACTCGCTATTTATAGTAACATACTCTTGCGATAGGTCACAGCCCCAGGCTGTGGCTGCTGCATCGCCGATGTTAAGACAAATCCGTACCGGCACCTCTGCCCCGTTCAATATCGCCCTCGCCTGCGCCCGGTCGAAGCTCTGGGGGCATCCCCCTTTCATCAGGCAGAGGTTGTCGAGGTAGAGGTCAGTCTTGGATTCCGTCATCTCAACCCCGCTCCTGCCCAGAGCGGCGATGATCCTCCCCCAGTTGGGGTCGGAGCCGTGTACTGCCGACTTCACCAGCGACGAACCCGCGATAGCGCGAGCTCCCATTCGGGCATCGGTCACCGTGAGTGCGCCTTCAACGTTGACCTCGATAAGCCGGGTCGCCCCCTCACCGTCGCCGGCGATTAACTTCGCCAGGGAGAGGCAGACTGCCTCCAGCGCCTTTTCGAACTCCTCCGACCCCGGCTTATTGCTCTCGATCATCTCGCTGCCGGAGAGCCCGTTTGCCAGTATGATTACCGAGTCGTTGGGGCTGGTATCGCCGTCTATAGTGACCATGTTGAACGATACGTCTACCGCCTTTCGTAGCGCTTCCTTGAGAAACTCGGGCTCGACCGCGGCGTCGGTCGCAAGGAAGCAGAGCAAGGTCGCCAGGTTGGGATGTATCATCCCCGAACCCTTGGCGATGCCGCCGATGGCTATGGCAGTCTTTTCGTGCCCCAGGTTTGTTTGAACCGCTGTCTCCTTGGGGAAGCGGTCGGTCGTGGTAATAGACTTCGCTAGGTCATGCCCCCCTTCTCGTGATAGGGTTATTCTGTCGATGCTGTTTCGAACAAGTTCCATGGGCAGTGCTCTGCCGATAACGCCGGTGCTGGCAACCAGTACTGCCTCGGGTGTCAGCCCCAGTTTTTCAGCGGTTAGAGACGCCGTTTCCGCGGCATACGCCAAGCCCTGCTCGCCGGTGCAGGCATTGGCGCATCCGCTGTTGACCACGATAGCCTGGGCTCTGCTGTCCTTCAGGTTCCGCTGGCACAGGGTTACCGGCGCCGCCTTGATTCTGTTCGTGGTAAAAACGCCGGCAGCCGCGCAGTGTGCCTCTGAGTAGAGGATGCCCAGGTCGAGCGCGCTATCGCTCGGGCTCTTAATGCCGGCGTACGTAGCGCCGGCGAGAAACCCGAGGGGGGTGGTAATCGTGCCCGTGGAGATGAAATCAAGGTTAGAAGTCATCGTCTTTGCCTTCATGAAATACCCGTCGAACGGTACAATAGGATAAATATATTATATGCTGGTTGTCAAAAGTTGCGTTCGATGGGGGCCTAATCCGTGCCTCCTGCCTTGTCGGGGCAGTTCGCGAAGTGCCCCTACGCGCGGTTCGAGGCGAGGTTCGGGCCAGCTATACCTGCTGCTCTTTGAACACCTGGATAGCCCGGCTGACGATCTCGGAGCGCTCCGGCTTCTTGCCTGTTTGCCTGAACTCGTTGCTCTGAAGCTCGTCGATTGCCAGCACGTCCTCCGGGTTCAGGTAGAATGTAGCTTTGATGCGCTGCCTCTTCGGCTGCTGCGGGGGGCGCTTCACATCCTCCGCCGGTTCCTCGAGTTCGGGTATAGCTTTATCGGTTTTTTTAAAGATGCTGGCACGCGTTCCGAGCGTTCTCTCTTTAGAGTCCATCGGCAATCTCCTTAGCTATGATTCGATAGGCCTCCGCACCTTTGATATCGGGCGCGTACTCGAATATAGTCTGGCCGGCAGCCGCTGCCTCCTTGAAGCGCACACTCTCGTTTACCGCTGGCTCGAATACCTTGACGCGGCCCTCGAGCTCTGTTTTAGTGCGCTCCAGGACCTCACGGGCGTGGATTGTGCGGTTGAGGCGGGTGGGGACGATGCCGAGGATGTGGAGGGAGGGATTGAGCTCAACCCTCATCTCCTCGATCACATCCAGCAGCAGGCTGACGCCCAGCATGGCGTAGAATTCGCACACCATAGTTATGAGAACGCAATCGGCAGCGGACAGGGCGTTCACGGTAAGCAGACCCAGGCTGGGCGGGCAGTCGATAATGATGAAGTCGTAGCTGTTCTTAACCGCGGACAGGGCGTTCTTGAGCTTGTCCTCACGGCGGTGTCTGGTGAAGAGGGATGCCTCGAGGTATGACAGCTTGATGTTGCTGGGAGCCAGGTCGAGGTTGGGCCGGACACTGATGATTATCTCCCGCAGCGAGAGATTGCCGTCCAGTACCATGGAGATTTCCTTATCAAGGGCACCTGCGTCGATACCGAAGCCCTCGGCGAGATGTCCCTGGGGGTCGGCATCTACCAGGAGGACATGTTTACCGCCCTCGGCAATCGCTGCCCCGACGTTGATGGCAGTGGTTGTCTTGGCCGAGCCACCCTTCTGGTTGGAGACTGCTATAGTGAGCATAGGCAACCGCCGGGTATGATACGCCCCTACTATAGGGCAATGGGACAGGGCTGTCAAGGCATCCAGATGCCTGAGTATCTGACTGTTTGAATGTTCAGATGTCTGGGCATCTGGACGGTTTTAGGCGTGATGTTTTCAGGTGTGAATATACCCCGCACGCTTGGGGGGTGGTAAGGAGAGTGAACCACCCCGGCGGGCGGGGCTGGCTGGGAGATACGCCCGGCCTCGATTCTATTGTATTTCACCAACCTGATAAGAGATGTGACAGAAGTCTCATAACATGGATGAACAGGTACGGAAATGGTACGCACACAGCAAGGTATGATTAACATAATAGGATGGAACTTATCTACCATAACGTGGTTGGAAGCTACCGAGGCTGCAATCGGTACAAAATAGTATCCCGGCAGCCCAAACTTCGCGATTTGGCTCCTTTTCATAGACCGGCGTAATTAGTACTTTATGCTAAATTTGGCTCGTTGAATGAACGAATAAAGTAAGAAAAATTCAAATAAAATAAGTACACTCGTCACATTGTTCGTACCTGCCGTTTCGAGCACAATGGTTATGTCTGGTGGGACATGTACTTGAGGTATAGCCAGATTTAGCTCGTTTGGTGAGGGTGAAGTGGAATCGATAGTGAAACGGACAGCTCAAATTCTCCTGCTGCTTGCCGGGATTGTGGCGCTGGTCCTGGGAATACACGGGATGTATGTTCACTTCAGCGATGTCGCGCTCTTCGGAGTCGATGAAGTGGGGAGCAAGTACGCGGGCGACCTGTTCCTTGCCCTGGACGTCCCCGATAAGCTTGATGGGGTGGTGGAATGGTTCAGCATAAAGGGAATAGAGGTCTGGCTAGTGCCATTCAGCTTCATAATAGTGGGCGTCATCCTTGAATACCTGCAAAGCAACATATATCGCGGCAGCACTGGTCATGGGTTTACCAGGGGGTCTGCCAGCGGTGTCATCCAGTGCCACGCTAAAAGTCGGGCATATATCCCTTGGAGAAAGAACTAATCGGGAGGGTCGATAAAACAGATAAATTACACGACACGGAAATAGAGTAAGGTAGCGGGGCGATCTTATAGTTAGTATAGGGTGGGTAGCACGAGGCAAGCCCACCATGAAATAGGGGGGCGCCGCAGAGTTGTTCGGGTTGCCCCCCTCAATGTGCCTTGACAGCCTGTATTTGTCAGGTATTATCGTTTCAATCGGTAATGTGCTTGGCCAGCTTCTCCTGTATCCCCCTCATATTATTAAGGGCGGTCTCAACCCTTTGTTTAGCGTCATCGAATTCCTTGCTGAAGCTGAGGCTCGGCGATTGCCCGCCCTTTGACAGCTCTGATATGATTTGCTGTAACCTGTAGACGTCCTCATCAGCCTCAAGGTATTCATCTATCCACTTGCGGAGGTCCTTTAAAAGTTCCTTCTCTGTCGCCATGAGTTGCTCTCTAAGCAGCTATCGATCTAATTTACGCTCCGCGTCCGCACATCTTGAACTCATCTTACTATGCTGCTTGTCATATTCTACTGCGGTATGTGTAGTAGCGCAAGGAGTAAATCGAGAAATAGTGGCAGGGATTGGCAAAATGCTGGCGAATTCTATATAATCGCAAGGCAAAATCTAAAAAGGAGGTGTTCGACATCATGGAGGTCATTCTCATCCACAGGCCGGTCGGCATGATACCACCGGAGATGGCGACAATGGGAATTCAGGCTGCGAGAGATGTCCTGTCTAAGCCGTCGGAGGTGGTGCCCGGAGGAAAGCTCATAGCCTCGTACTATGCCCGTGCGCAATGGCTCGTCGTCTGCGTATGGGAGGTTCCCGACCTCGAGGCCCTGATGCCCTTCCTGGAGGGGATGCGGTTGCAGGGCTGGAACACCGAGGTCATTCCCGCTGAAAAGGGAAAGGTTGCTGTCGGTAAGCTTGCCAAAGCCCTCGGCATATGATGCTCTACTGTGAAACTCGACCTTATGCGGTTCGTTTATACAAAGATTTCTCGAAATTAGCAAGAAAGACCCCCGGATGCCAGGTATCCGGGGGTCTTATGTTCATGGTAGCTGGAGTTGGATTCGAACCAACGACGTGCTCAAGGGTTATAAAGCGTTACGCATGGCCCCTCGCTGGATGGCACGAAAGCGACATCGGGCGTCAAAATGACCTTGTCCAGGGCATATCCTCCCTCACTAACGCGCAGATTTATGGTGTGAGTACCTGGCGACAGGTAGATGGGGATACTGTTATGTATCCAGTACCACTCATCGAATCCGCCGTTGCCGCTATCAAGGGCAGCATTAATAGGTTCGCCATCCAGGCCAATCCACGCCGAATTGGAATTCTGGCCTCCGAGAAATGCGAGGCCGAAGCCCCATTTCGCAGGAACCCACTGGCGCGCCCAGAGGTAATAAAGACCACCCTTGACATCGAAGGCATATTCCAGACCCTCAGTGTCGTTCCACGCGTAGGCACCAGCCTGTATTGCATTGTGGTCTTGCATATAGCCATCCCCACCGTAGCCTTCATAGTTGGCACGTTTCACCCACGTGCCGTCATACAACTCGGTGTAGTTTTCCGCTTCTATGACGCAGAGGCCGTCAAACGTGTCATTCCAGCTACACGGTGTTGGTGAGCCATCTGACCACGTCACCTGCCATTCATCCAGCATCGGCGTGGCAGTGCCGTCACCTGTCAGGATGGCACGCAGCTTGATCGAGCTAGCCTCCACTGTTGACGACATATCATACCCTGCAGCCGCCTGGGCGGCAGTGATGCTGACTATCTCACAGTCGCAACTGGCATCGAGGATGCTATAGATGATGTCGGTTCCTGCTGGCAATGTGTGCGTCGCGGTAAACGTGCCCCACGTGTCCAGGTTGTCAGGGGCAATGGTCACGGATGTGAGAGCGCCTAACGTTGCGCGTTCTGTGCGCTTGGTCACTACTACGTCATCAATCCATGCCTGTTCCTGGACGAAGGGAAACACCCATCCAAGGTCGGCGTCGAACGCTATCTCGAAGTTAGGAATGCCATAAGTACCGATATCTATTGGAATGCTGTACTGATGCCACTGGTTGTCTGCTCCCCGTCGGCCCAACTCGTCCATTATATTCCAGCCGGCCGGGAATTCACCTCCGGTTCCGTCATAGAAGTAAAGGGTGAAATCATCGGTGTCGGTGCCGTAATGCCTGTACCAGAACTCGAGCGATGCTTCTGTCGCGTCTGACAGGTCTATCTCGTCGGTGTAGAAGAAGTCATCATGGCTCTCGCCTGCCCACGCGCTTTGAGTAGGGCTTTGAGACTGGTTCTTGACACACCCCCAGTTACCACCATGCCACTGCTCAAGGCAGCTATAACAGGGCGCCTGCGGTCCTTCAAAGTCATCGGAAAAGGCTATGACTTCTTCCCCTAGCCCGCCTGCAAGCTTGACAACCCCTCCCTCCAGTACTATATCGCTGGAGTCGGAGATTCCGCTCATATCATCGAACGTATATGGTTCTTCATCGAGTCTGTTCTCGAACCACACCACGGCAGCGGTGGCGGAACTCGCATTGGGGTCCCAGAACGAATATATACCCCAGCCGTCCTCCCACCACTCCTCGCAGTTGGCTACTATATCCAGGTCGCCATCGCCATCAACGTCGATGACATCGGCCTGGTCCCACTTCTCACCGAACTCGGCAAGGACGTTTGTCTGGCCCGAGCCCCACTTAATTGCGTGAGTCGTCCAGTTGTCTGCCAGCGGTTCATCGCCGCCGTACTCCATCCAGAAAGCAGCAGCTTTGTCGGGGGGAATGATGGCATCTTCATGTACCAGCATCCCGAAGATATCGAGCTTGCCATCGCCGTTGAGGTCCGCTACCTTGAGCGTCCTGGCAAAGTACTGTGCCGCCGGGTCCTTCTCGATAACAATCATATCCCACTGTACCGGATCGATGCTTGTCTTCCTGAAGTAGTAGATGTCCTGCTCCGTCTGCGTGAGCACATCGTTCAGTCCGTCACCGTCGAGGTCCACAACCACAACTTGGGGCTTTACGGAGAACTCGCTGTCCTGATAGATAACGTGTACAGGCCAGTGATTTCTCTGCGCCACTGAGCCTGTGCCCTCGGGCCCTGCGTAGTCGACTTCCATATAGACCTGAGTGCATCCGGTAGTATTCAGGAATGCGTTCATCTTCAGGGATACGCCGAATGCTGAGTCTCTGATATCATCCCAGTTCCATGATTCTCTCAAGCCGGTGATGTCCTGTTCATAGAGCTTGTAGCCGGGATTGATGCTCCATGGGGTGCCCTCTTTTATAACATCGTCAGTCCCGTCATAGAGGATTG
>DUEY01000069.1 GCA_011174795.1 Dehalococcoidia bacterium | reverse complement strand
CATGACAACCTGTCCCTCGGCAAACCTTTATTAAATTTCTACCGGTGGGGACAAGCTTGAACTGTGCATAGAAGGTCGCTACGCCGAAGACCCTGCTCTCTTCTTCACCGACAAATGCAGCTACCCGGCTCATTGCCTGTTCGGGAAGATAGCCGAATTTTCGCTGTACGCTTTGGAGTATCGGGATCAGCTCGCTTTTTTCGCCTTTGAATGACTTCAGGATATCTTCGACACGGCTCAGCAAGGCCTCATCTGGTTCCTGGGAGCACGTGCATACATCTTTAGTCGCTGGTTCAACTGTCATTTCGCACCCCCGCTGTCTTTGTCAGGCGCATCATCTTGCTCTCGCGAAAATTTAGGAATATCGGCTGGGGATTACCACTTCTCCTGCTGAAGGCGGCAAAGCAGCCATGTCGCCAGCCGCTTGTCCAGTTTCCCCACCCAGCTCTCGATTTTCTTGATATCTCCACTGGCGAGCGCTGCTCTCTCCTCCCAGGAGAGGACATAATACTCAGCAAGAGCTTTTTCGGGATCGTCGGCTAGCTGAGCCAGAAAACCGCTGTCGTCAGCGGCTCTAGCCAGCACTGCGAGGATGGCCTCTTTACCGGTCTGTGGCGCCTTAGCCTTTTCCGCAGGTGGACTCTTGTCTACTTCAACCCGGTGTGTATTCGTTACCATTGCCATGATATCACTCCTCTCTTCGACCTCTGATTCAACTATATCCCACTTGTGCTCGGGTGACATCGGGCTTGGGTTCAATCTCGTTGTGTCCAGTGGTACAATACCGAGGCTGTACTAAAGGACAATTAAATGGAAATAATTATAGTGATATTTCATATCTCGGCCGGCTGAATACATTGTAGTTTGCCAAGTACAATTCGATGATTTAGAATTGAGTTTGGCAGCTATTCCTGAAAGACGCTTATTCTCTATGAAGCAAAAAACCAAGGTTCTTATCGCCGATGACCATGCCTTGCTGCGCGAGTCAATGAGGAGCCTCATCGATAGCCAGGATGATATGGAGGTGGTTGGAGAGGCGTGTGATGGGGAGGAGGCGGTACGGTTGGGCTCTGAACTGAAGCCGGATATTGCTGTGATGGATATCGTTATGCCGAGGATGAATGGGATTGAGGCAAGCAAGGAAATAAAGAAGTCCAGCCCGGGCACAGCCATTCTCATTCTGACTGCCTATGATGATGTCCAATACGTGCTGGGATTACTGGAGGCTGGGGCTGCGGGGTATCTGCTGAAAAGCTCCCGTGGTCGTGATGTCATAGCGGCGATTCGTGCTGTTAAAGCTGGTGAATCAGTACTCCATCCGTCGATAATCGCCAAGCTGCTCAGGCGGGCGATGGGGATGCCTGTTGAGGGTGAAGGGCTAAAGCGGAAGGAAAGTCTCACCGAGAGAGAAATCGAGGTATTGAAGTTAGCAGCAAACGGTATGAGCAATAAGGAAATCGCCCAGGACCTCTCGGTAACCGTGCGTACGGTGAAAGCCCATCTTTCCAATATGTTCTGCAAAATGAATGTCGCTTCACGCACCGAAGCGATACTCAAGGCAATGAGAGAGGGATGGCTCGAGCTTGACAGGACTCCTCCTGATAACGAAAGCGAGTAGAGCTGTAATACAGAACTTGTTCTTTAGGTTGTACTCGATATGACCGATGATAGAAGGTTAATCACACTTAGTACCCTTTCCGGTCTGCTGGGCCAATCGGCATGCCCGGAGGAGATTCTTCCCACGGCTATCGAGATGGTCGCTGATGCTATGGATATCGAGATTGTTCTGATATATTCGCTCGATATCGGGTCAGAAAAGCTGGTTCTGTCAGCCTATCGCGGCGTAACGCCTGAATTTGCCCGGGGAGTGGACAGCATAAAGGTGGGCGAGGGCTTTAACGGGCGCGTAGCTGAGACGGGTGAGCCGATGATAGTGAGCGATTCCGCCAATGACCCTTATTTATCGAGAGAAATGGTCCGTAAGGAAAGGCTCAAGGCTCAGCTTATCGTTCCCATGAAATCAAGGGGACGGGTCGTAGGCACGATATGTGTGGCTACCAGAAAAAAGAGAGAGTTTGATTCCGGCGAGGTGGAGCTGCTGGCCGCTATCGGCAATCAAATCGGGATTGCCTTAGATGAGGCCCGTTGCTATCAGGAACAAATGTCGCTAACAGAGCTGTTGAGTGTATCTGAGGCAAGCTATCGGGAGTTGTTCCAGAACGCAAGCGACGCTATCCTGGTTCACGATTTGAAAGGCAATATAATCGAGGCAAACACTGCCTGTGGAAGGCTGTTTGGCTGTCCCGTAGACGAGCTGAGGGGCAAGAAGGTCTCTGACTTCCTCAGGGGTGATGCTCTCAATCTGGCAAGGGCAATCGGTCGAAGACTGCTCGAGGGAGAGATGATGGAGCAGCGCTATGAGCAGCGGATAGCGCGAAGTGACGGCAGCGAAGCAATTATTGAGCTGGTTACCAGGCTTGTGACCAAAGATGGTGAGCCCACTGGATTTCATAACATTGGCCGTGATGTTACTGAGGAGCGGAGGATGCGGGATAACCTTCGCTTCTACCTGAAAGAGGTTCTGAGGGCTCAGGAGGAAGAGCGTAAGCGCATTTCCCGAGAGCTTCATGACGACACCAGTCAATCGCTGTTGCTGCTGATACGCCGGCTGGACGCAATGGCTTCTAATCCCAAGCTATCCGAGCAGGTACAGGAGAAGGTCAACGATTTGCGTGTTCTGGCTGTGGAAATCCTCAGTGGACTGAGGCGCTATGCTCAGGAGTTGAGGCCAGCCATTCTGGATGACATGGGCTTGGTGGCAGCGCTGGAATGGATGGCTGAGAACCTTAATCGGGAAAAAGGAGCAGAGGTCAGCGTTGAGGTAAGCGGCACAAAATATGAACTGTCACCGGAGACCAATCTTGTGCTCTTCCGTATCGCCCAGGAGTCGTTGACCAATATGAAGCGGCATTCCCGGGCAAACAGCGCAACCGTCAAGCTTGAGTATGAAGATGGGAAGGTGCGGTTGACTGTTACGGATAATGGCAGGGGTTTCAGGCTGCCACCAAGGTTGGGTGACTTCGCCGGCAGAGGTATG
>DUEY01000068.1 GCA_011174795.1 Dehalococcoidia bacterium | reverse complement strand
ATGATACCCCCGACCCGGAATGCAGCGGCCTGTTTTTATATCTCAATACCAATAAACTTGGTATTACCCTCGATATCAAGACGAGTACGGGGCAAAAGGTACTTAGAGAGTTGATTAAACAGGCTGACATCTTTGTGCAGGATAATCCCCCGGCGACAATGGAGAGCTTAGGGCTAACCTACGAAGAACTCAAGAAGATTAATCCCAGGCTAGTCATGACTTCTTTAACCCCTTTTGGGCAGACAGGGCCTTACCGCGACTATAAAGCCTATGAGCTGAACAGCTATCATGCCGGAGGGGAAGGCTACCTGCTGCCGATTCAGTCTCCTGACCTCAGCCGTGAACCGGTGAAGGCAGGCGGTCACATTGGCGATTACATATGCGGCTTGAGCACAGCGCTGGCAACTCTGGCAACAGCGTACAGGATGGATGTTACCGGCTCAGGTCAACACGTAGATGCATCAAAGCAGGATATCCTGATGACCATGATACTGCTGGAAATGGTCATGTTCCCCAATATGGGATTGGTACGAAACAGGCTCAAGCGGCCTATACTGATGCCTATCCCTATGAAATGCCAGGATGGCTACATCCAGATGTCGGCGCTAACTGACCGTGAATGGAATGATATCGTGCGTCTCATGGGATATCCCTCATGGACTGAGGACAAACGATTTAAAACATGGCTGGAGCGCCATCTCTACAGCGACGATATAAATCCACGCATAGAGGAATGGACGCAGCAATATAAGAAGGATGACCTCTTTCGCCAGCTTCAGGCAGAGGCTGTATCCGCTGTCCCCGTTAATACTTCCGAGGATGTGGTGAAATCCCCCCAGATGAAAGCCAGGGGCTTCTTCGCCGAAATCAAGCATCCCAAGGCAGGTAAGCTGAAGTACCCAACTGCGCCTTACAAGTTCTCCAACTCTCCCCGCAAAGGCTGGCGGGCAGCGCCGCTTCTCGGCCAGCACAATGAGCTCATCTATTGCGAGCGCCTTGGCTATAGCAAGGAAGACCTGGTAAGAATGAAAGAGACGAAAGTAATATAGGGAGCGATGTTCTGTTGACGAAAGGTTCTGCGCTGGAAGGAGTGAGGATTGCTGACTTCTGCTGGCTGTGGGCAGGAGCCTACGCGACCGGCCTGCTGGCATTTCTCGGTGCCGAGGTCATAAAGATAGAGAGTATGGCGCGCCTCGACCCGACGAGAAGCATGACCTTGACTATGGGTCGGGCTTTTGAGGGTGTTGACCATTCACCGGTTTTCAATGGCATCAATCTCAACAAGCTTTCAGTCAGGCTTAACTTGAAAGAGCCGAAAGCGGTTGAACTGGCGAAAAGGATAGTTCAGATAAGCGATGTGGCGGCCGAAAACATGCGGCCGGGTGCTATGGAACGACTGGGATTAGGCTACGATGCATTGAAGGAGGTCAAGCCCGACATCATCATGCTTTCCTCTTCAGCTTTCGGTGCTACGGGGCCTATGCAGCGCTACGGAGGATATGCACCCAGCTTCGCATGTTACAGCGGTGTGGCTCACTTGACAGGCTATAGCGATGGTGCGCCTAACCCGTTAACAGGCTCGACTGACCTCATGAGCGCCACTACAGGGGCTTTCGCCATCATCGCCGCCCTGAACCACCGGCAACATACCGGACAGGGGCAACACATCGACATGGCTTCTGTGGAGAGTCTCGCAGTATTCACCGGCGACGTGATTATGGACTACATCATGAACGGCAGGGCTCAATCCCGGATGGGAAACTGTGACAGTATCATGGCGCCTCACAATTGCTACCGCTGCCGCGCTGATATTAAAGATGACGGAGATGAGCTAACTCCAGATAACGAATGGGAGGCTTTCTGCGAGAAAGCCGGACATCCCGAGTGGACCAAGGAAGAGGAATTCTCCGAAACATATAGACGCTGGGTGGAACATAAGGAACACGGCACCGATAAAGATAAATGGGTGAGCATCGCAATTTCCACCGACGAGGAGTGGCAGGCTTTCTGTAATGCTGCCGGGCATCCTGAGTGGGCCGAGGATGAGAGATTCGAGGATGCCTACAGCCGCCTGAAGAACCAGGAAGAACTCGATAGGCTGGTCGAGGGATGGACGATGAATCACACTCATTATGAAGTGACCGATATTTTACAGAAGGCCGGTGTCGCTGCTATTCCCTCTTTCAGCAACGAGGAGCTTTTCAGCGATCCCCACTTCAAAGAACGGGGTCTTGCGGTAGAGGTACAGCATCCAGAGATGGGCAAGCAGGTTGTCCTGGGCCCTCCATGGCGCCTCTCTGAGACCCCCGCTGGAGTCACGGGTTCCGCCCCTCTGATTGGCGAGCATAACGAGTACGTCTTCGGCGAGCTTCTCGGTATGTCCACTAAGGAGATAAAAAAACTTACAGATGAGGGGATAATCTATTAGGAATTTTCGGTCAGAACATACATAAAGCTATTTTCAGCAATAAAACAGGGGCATTGATAGCTGTGCCCCTGTTTTTCAAGGCGTCGCCAGTATGGAATCCGCCTTGAATTCAGGGGCGAAATGAATTAAACTAACCGCAGAACAGGCAAGGAGAACATCATGGCACGGGGCAATGCTAGGTCTCGATCTCGTAAGGGCTCTTCCAGCAGGGGGGCGCGCGGAGCCAGCAAAACAGCCCCGGTAAAAAAAGCCAGGGGAATTAAGGGTATAGATAACCCGCTTTCGGAGAGCGTCCTTGTCAGCGTCAGCGACAAATTAGGTATACCTGTTAGTCAGATATCTCACGTAGTGGAGACCATCGGTGAGGTCGCCCAGGAAGCAAGCGATACCGATGAAATAGTAAAGGAATATAAGGCTGATAAAAGCGCCCTTATTCAGATACTCCTCGAGATCCAGCGACAAAGCCGCTGGCTGCCCCAAGATGTCCTCATGTCAGTTTGTGAGAAGCTCGGGATCCCCCTGAGCCGTGCCTACAGAATCGCCACTTTTTATAAAGCCTTCAGTTTAATACCCCAGGGACGTCATCACCTGTCCGTATGCATGGGTACGGCATGTCATGTTCGGGGTGCACCCCGTCTCCTCGACAGGGTTATAGATGCCATCGATATTAAGCCCGGTGAAACCAGCCCGGACGAAAAATTCACACTGGAAACGGTGAACTGCCTTGGCTGCTGTGCTCTGGGGCCGGTGATAGTACTTGACGGCGATTACCACAGTAATCCATCCCCCAAAGAATTAGAGAAGCTCGTTACTGCCTGTGATTAGGTAATATAAGGAAGTTTTTATGGCTCGACTAAGGTCGGCTACCGACCTGGGAAAAAAGAGACAGAGCATACTATCCCGTAGGGACCCCAGCAAACCGTGCGTCACCATCTGCTCTGGCACCGGCTGCCATGCCCTGCGCTCAGATCAGGTCGCCGAGGCGTTCTCCAGAGAGATCTCAAGCAATGGCCTTCGGGCTAAAGTGGATATTCGGCGTACTGGCTGTCACGGCTTCTGTGAGCGGGGGCCTATCGTCGTTATCTTCCCCGAGGAGACCTGCTATCTGGGGATAAAGCCAGAGGATGTTCCTGAGATCGTATCCACAACCCTGGTGAAGAAACAGTTGGTAGAGCGGTTGCTGTATAAGGATGCTGAAGGAAAGAAAGTAGCGCTTGAGGGCGAGATACCTTTCTATAAACACCAGAGACGGATGGTATTCGGCAGCAACAGGCTCATCGACCCTAAGAGTATCGATGACTACATTGCACTCGGAGGCTATTCCGCCCTGGCTAAGGCTCTCTTTGAGATGAGCCCGGAGGAAGTCCTGCAGACGGTTAAACAGGCTAACCTGAGGGGTAGAGGCGGTGGCGGGTTCCCCGCGGGTGTGAAGTGGGAGACGACTCGCAATGCTCCGGGGGATATAAAATATGTTATCGTCAACGCAGATGAAGGCGATCCCGGCGCTTTCATGGATAGGAGTCTGCTCGAGGGTAATCCCCACAGCGTTATAGAAGGGCTCATAATCGGCGCCTATGCTATTGGCTCGCGCGAGGGATATGTTTACGTCCGCCAGGAGTACCCCCTGGCGGTGAGTAATCTCACCGTAGCGCTGAAGCAGGCACACGGGTATGGCCTCCTCGGTAAAAACATACTCGGCTCCGGCTTCGATTTCGATGTCATCATACACCGTGGCGCCGGGGCATTTGTTTCCGGCGAGTCCAGCGCTTTGATGACAGCTATCGAGGGAATTGTGGGAGAGCCAAGGCCGAAGTATATCCGAACCGCGGTGAGCGGCATCCGGGAGAAGCCAAGCAACCTGAACAATGTTGAGACCTGGGCTAATATACCCCTGATCATCGATAAAGGCGCTGGCTGGTTCACCAGTATTGGTACCGAAGGTAGTAAGGGAACAAAGATATTCTCTCTCGTCGGAAAAGTGAACAATACCGGTCTGGTGGAAGTACCGATGGGGATGACTCTCCGAGAGATAATATATGATATCGGCGGCGGTATCCGACAGGGCAAGAAATTCAAGGCAGTGCAGACAGGCGGTCCCTCTGGAGGTTGCCTACCGGAAAGCCTGCTCGACCTCCCGGTTGATTTCGATGCGCTAACCGAAGCAGGTTCCATGATGGGCTCGGGCGGCATGATTGTGATGGATGAGGACAATTGCATGGTGGATGTCGCCCGGTATTTCACCGAATTTCTCGCCGATGAATCCTGCGGCAAGTGCATACCATGCCGTGCCGGTACCGAGCAGATGGTAACAATACTCAACAGGATTTGCGATGGGGAAGGCGAGTCGGGTGACATCGAGCTTCTCGAGGAGATATCCGAAGTGGTTCAAGACGCTTCACTGTGCGCACTGGGGCAGACAGCGCCTAACCCCGTGCTCAGCACGATTAAGTACTTCAGGGATGAGTATGTAGCGCATATCGAGCAGAAGCGCTGTCCTGCCAAGGTATGCAAGGCTCTCATTTCATACTACATCGACCCTGAAAAGTGCACAGCATGTGGTATCTGTCTTAGAAATTGCCCTGTAGAAGCGATCAGCGGTGGCAAGAACCTGGTCCACGTCATTGACCAGGACAAATGCACTAAATGCAATACCTGCTTTGAGGTATGCCCCACTCGTTTCGACGCTGTGGTGAAAATCTCCGGGGAGCCGGTTCCCGCAGCCGTTCCTTCGGGCACCGAGATGGTACGCAAGAAAGGGAAGCAGGAATGAGCAAAGTCCGATTGAATATAGATGGCAAGGGCGTCGAAGCTGAAAAGGGAATGACTATCCTCGAAGCAGCCCGCAACGCCGGTATCGACATCCCCACTCTCTGCTACCACGAGAAACTGGCTCCCTACGGTGCGT
>DUEY01000067.1 GCA_011174795.1 Dehalococcoidia bacterium | reverse complement strand
GGGAATTACCTTGCCGTCTTTGGTAACAGCATCCATCTCAACGGGCTCGGCATAGCCGTTCTTCATAACCTGCTCAAAGAGCTTTGCGCCTTTTTCCAGATTCTCCGGGTCGCCGTACGTAGGCAATCCAAGAGCGGACTTTCCCACCAGTTCCTCCGCTTTGTAACCCATCATCCTCTCAAAGGCATTGTTTACATAGGTCACGGCAGCGTCCTTGTCGACCACCAGTATGCCGTCACGCAACCCGTCAAGGACTGTTGCCCTGAAAAGGCCTTCCTCCAATACCGCCGCCTCGGCTTGTTTGCGCTCAGTAATATCGCGAAAATTAACAACTATACCGTTCACCGCCGGTTCATTAATGAGGTTCCTTCCTACAGCCTCAAGGTTTCGCCAAGAGCCATCTTTATGCCGACCACGTACCTCTGTATGTACAATAGAACCCGGCTTTTTCATCAATCCATTAAATATTTCAGCCATCGCTAGCACGTCGTCAGGGTGAACGAAATCAAATCCGCTCTCGCCAAGTCGTTCTTCCTGGGTCAGTCCCAGTATGTGCGCGAAAGACGGGCTTTCGTAAATCAGCGTACCATTTTCGTCCAAAACCACAATGGCTTCCATGGCGCTTTCGATGAGAGCCTGGAAGTATTCTGGGCTTTCCCACTTCTTATCCACAGCGACACCAGCTCCAATATCCGGCTTATCAACCTTAGAAGCACGCCTGGCCTGTGCCTTCCGCGCTCCTGCGGGTTTTTTCACAGCCTTCTGACTTTTTTTCTTCCTTGAATCTTTTACCATGGCGTCATTCACCCCCCCCACCTCAGGCCTACAGGTAAAGCAAATAATATCAAAAATTCCAGACCCACGCAATACGTATGAGTATACAGATATCATAAAACATGGCTTTTAACGAAGGTAATAGTGCATCTCCAGCGCGTCAAATAATTAGCCGATGAATCTGTTCGCTATAATGCAGTCTCCTAGCAATCAGTCCAGTGGCGGCTTCCTTCGCGCCCAAGGAGATGCTTCCTCAAAAGCGGCAGCTGCCCTGAATACAGTCTCTTCATCATAAGGCTTCCCCGCTATTTGTAGCCCTACCGGCAAACCGTCCTCAGTCCATCCGGCGGGAACAGAAGCGGCTGGTCTGCCTGTCAGGTTGTAAACCAGAATGAAAGGAAGCCACTTCAGGAAACCCGCCGCATCTTCATAATCAACAGGAGGAGGAGGAAACGCTAGGGTTGGGGTTATTAGCAGGTCGTAATTCTGGAAGAACTTGCCTAGCTTGACCGCAAGCTCCTGTCTGTCGAACAAAGCCCTCGCGTAATCCACTGCCTTCATATCAGCACCAACGTACAGTATTGTAGATGTGACGGGGTCTAATTCACCCACTATTTCATCAGTTGGGCCAAACGGCGCCATAGCCGCTACCTGGTCAGCAACGATAATCTGTGAATAGAAGGTCTCTGGATTATCGAATCCTGGATTTGCCTCTTCCACCTCTGCACCCATCCGTGAGAACTCCTTCGCTGCCCTTTCACATATAGACAGCACCTCAGGATCTACTTCGGCATAACCCAGGTCAGGACTCCATGCGATTCTTAGCCCCTTTACGCCCCCCTTCAGAGATTCAGCGAAGCTTATGCTTGGTGCAGGAATAGAATACATGTCACCCCAGTGATCACCAGCCATGACATCGAGCATCAGGGCCGCATCTCCAACTGTTCGAGTAATAGGACCCTCGTGAGTCAATACGTCCATTCCATGGAAGACAGGGTATCGCGGAACACGCCCGAACTGCGGCTTGATGCCGAAGACGCCGCAGCAGCTTGAAGGTATGCGGATTGACCCTCCACCGTCGTTTCCCGCGGCCAGTGGCCCCAGACCGGAAGCCACAGCGGCAGCAGCGCCGCCACTGGAGCCACCCGGCGCCCTTCCCAAATTCCAGGGATTGCGCGTGATACCAAAAATCATGTTATCGGTCAGTATCTTCAGGCCGAACTCAGGCGTATTGGTCTTCCCCATCATGATGGCCCCTGCCTCTTTCAACCGCGTGACAAGAACAGCATCCTCCTCAGGAATGAAATCCTCCAGCAGTTTGCTACCCATGGTCGTACGCACATCCTTGGTGTAAATCAAATCCTTGATGGAGACCGGCACACCGTGGAGAGGCCCCAGCTTCTCATCTTTCATCAGGGCTTCCTCAGCCTGCTTAGCCTCGGCAAGGGCTGATTCCGCTGTCAGTGTTACATATGCATTTATCCTCGGGTTGACCGTCTCAATACGCTCAAGGATGGCATTGACAACCTCTACCGGCGAAAGCTTCTTCTCCCTGATTGCTCTGACTATATCCACAGCGCTCATCCAGCAAATATCTTGATTTCCCATGATATGCCTCCTCGCTAAGAACTCCGCATAATAGAAATGTTGCGTCCAGCAAGCCCCATTGTTGAAATAAGTAATGGGATTATATACCCCGAGAAGCAACGCTGGCTACTGTATCAGTGCCAGCAGAACGCCCCCTGCAACAGCTGCACCGATAGCCCCAGCCACGTTGGGCCCCATGGCATGCATGAGCAAGAAGTTGGACGGGTCCTCCTTCGCAGCCATGTTCTGAACTACGCGTGCCGCCATGGGCACCGCAGATACCCCGGCTGCACCTATCATTGGATTTACCTTCCCCTTGGAGAGAACGCACATCAGCTTGCCCAGGAGCACGCCTGCGGCAGTCGCTGTTACAAAGGCGACAATACCGAGACCGAAAACAGCTATCGTGCTCAGGGTAAAGAACTTATCCGCTATCATGGTAGAGCCGACGGTGATCCCCAGCAGGATTGTGACGATATTCATCAGCTCATTCTGGGCTGCTCCTGCCAGCCTCTCCACCACTCCACACTCCCTGAGCAGATTGCCGAACATAAACATCCCAATGAGCGGAACCGCTTTGGGAATAAACAGGCCACACAGAATAATAGTCACCACAGGGAAAATGATTTTAGTCCGCCGTGAGATCGGGCGAGGTGCGTAGGGCATCTTTATCATTCGCTCTTTCTTGGTGGTGAGCAGTTTTATAACAGGTGGCTGGATAATTGGAACAAGGGCCATGTAGGAATAGCAGGCCACCACAACGGCGGCAAAGGTGGTCTCGTGGGCGCCGATTTGCTGCATCTTGGCAGCGACGTAGATGGTTGTGGGACCCTCAGCGCCACCGATGATGGCTACAGAAGCGGCATCTTTGAGATTGAAATCGAAGCAATCCAGGTACCCCAGGGCAATGGTTCCAATCAATGCAACAAATACTCCGAATTGCGCGGCAGCTCCCAGGAGAAAGGTCCTCGGCCGAGCCAGCAGAGGCTCAAAATCCGTGAGTGCACCAAGCCCGAGGAACACAAGCAACGGTATCAGCCCGTTGAACAGCGCATACTCATAGAAATAGTACAGGAAACCGCCTGTTACCTCCCCCGTAGCCGGATTTACTGCCTCTCCCAATGGGAGGTTAGCCAGCATAATACCTATGCCTATGGGGACAAGAAGGAGGGGCTCCATTCGTTTACCAATGCCCAGATAAATAAGCACAACCGCGATAGCCAGCATACCGACCATCTGGGGGCTTATATCTTTAAAGCCAGCGACTATCTCAGTAATATTGCCTGTATCCATATCACGTTTCCATTAAGACGCAGCGCTAGCATCATGCCTCTCTATCTCTCCCACTCCAACCCCGCCGATACCAGTAACCGCCCTGTGTCAGGGGATATGCTGAACGCCAGCTACGCCCAACATCTAGCCTGCTCCTGGGAGCAATCCTTATTGGAGTAAACCTTCTCATAACCGGCAATCCTTCCCCACCAACAGCAGCCCAATAGCTCTCACCATTAACGACCACGGTTACCGGCAGCGACGAAAGTTCCCCCACCTCCACCTGATATTGAATGCCACCTATCACTAGAGGCCTATTCCCCAACTCTTTTCCACGCTCTTTCAGGTATGAGGCCAGCGCCAGTGCAACAGCAGCAACCTCAATATTATCCTCCGGGCCTGCTATCTGTTCGGCTGGTATTCCCCCCAGTGGTATCTCCTCCAGAACCTCCATTATCCCGTCTTCCGCCGACTCATCACGAAACAGGCGCTCTATGCCTACCATCAGGAACATTACAATGGTGAGGCTGACGAACACTGCCCCCATGCCGACGAGACTTATGAATAAACCCTCTACCATGAACACCTATCCCTGTTACTTCCTCACAATACAAGTTAACAAAGTACCATAAACACAGGGAGCAGTCAACGTAAGGAGCAGTGTCAGCAAAACACTCGCAGCAAGGAAAAACCAGTGCTATAATAACACATATCCATGTTTTCCCACCTTCACGTACACACTGAATACAGCCTCCTCGACGGCATGTGCCATATCCCACGCCTGATAAGCAGAGCGGGTGAGCTGGGAATGGACAGCCTTGCCATCACTGATCACGGTGTGCTTTATGGCATAATCACCTTCTATCGCGAAGCAAGGGAAGCGGGCATCAAACCCATTCTGGGTTGTGAGATTTATATCGCGCCCAATGGGAGACAGAGCAGGCTCCCCGCCGACAAGAATCCATATCATCTGGTCCTCCTGGCTAAAGATGAGACAGGGTACAACAATCTGCTTCAACTCGCTACCGCTGCACAACTCGAGGGATTCTACTACAAGCCCCGAGTGGATAAAGAACTTCTATCGAACCATAGTGAAGGCCTGATCGCCCTTTCATCCTGTCCCAATGGCGAACTGGGACGTTTCATTTTAGAGAGACGCCTTGAGGACGCAGAGAAAGCCGCTCTCTGGTACAAAGATGTATTCAGCGACTTTTATTTCGAAATCCAAGAACACGACATACCTGAGCTTGCCCAGATTAATAAAGAACTGGTGGGTCTCAGCCGAAAGCTACAAATCCCTCTCGTGGCAACGAACGACGTTCATTATGTAAACCATGATGACGCCTATGCCCATGACATTCTGCTCTGCATCCAGACCAATAACACTATTCATAACGAAAAGCGCCCTCGGATGGCGGATGATTCATTCTATCTGAAGAGCCCGCAGGAGATGGCTGAGCTTTTCGCCGAACTACCCGAAGCCCTGACCAACACCGAGCATATTGCCGAGTCATGCAATCTCAATCTCGACTTCGGTCGCCTGTACCTCCCTGAGGTCGACCTGCCACCGGGTAAAACAGCCTACGAATATCTTGCTGAACTCTCAAACAGAGGCCTAGCAACCCGCTATCCCGAGCCATCCACAGAGGTTCTA
This sequence comes from Dehalococcoidia bacterium, assembly GCA_011174795.1. Classification (GTDB taxonomy): domain Bacteria; phylum Chloroflexota; class Dehalococcoidia; order SZUA-161; family SZUA-161; genus W281. Next base: position 20,443 of record DUEY01000067.1, on the reverse strand, counting down.
CAACGGCTCAACTACGAACTGGATGTTATCAGAACGACCGAATTCGCCAACTACTTCCTGGTCATCTGGGATGTTATATCCTTTGCCCGGGAGCAAAATATCCTCTTCGGCGTTCGCGGCAGCGCCGCTGCCAGCATCGTACTCTACTGCCTTGGTATAACCGATATCGACCCGCTGTCTCACACACTGGTTTTCGAGCGCTTCCTTAACGTGGAGCGCAAGGAGATGCCGGACATCGACCTGGATTTCCAAGATGACCGCCGCGATGAAGTTATTGCCTACGTAGCTCATAAATACGGGCCCGACCGCGTAGCTCAGATTATTACCTTCGGCACGATGGGAGCCCGTGCAGTACTCAGAGACGTGGGGCGAGCGCTGGGATTGCCCTACGGCGACGTCGACCGTGTGGCAAGACAAATCCCCCCACTGTCAGCCAATATTGCAGAAGCCCTTGATACCAATGCCGAATTGCGCACCGGCTACCGGGATAACGCGACAATAAAACATCTCATTGACACTGCAACCAAGCTGGAGGGCATCGCCCGTCATGCCTCCACGCATGCCGCCGGATTGGTTATCTCCAAGGAACCCTTGCTCCACCATGTCCCCCTGCAAAGGCCCAGCAGGACAGACGAGCAAAGCGTCCACATGACCCAGTTCGCCATGGATGACATCGCCCAGATCGGGCTCCTGAAGATGGACTTTCTGGGATTAGCGAACCTGACCATCCTGGAAAAGGCGAAACAAACTGTTGCCGAAAAGCGCGGCATAGACATCGACCTGCATACTATACCTCTCGATGATAGCAAGACCTTTGAGCTACTCTCCTCAGGAGAAACAACAGGGGTATTCCAACTCGAGGGTGCGGTTATGCGCCGCTTTATCAAGGAACTCAAGCCCAGTTGCTTCGGCGATATCGCCGCCATGGTAGCGCTCTACCGGCCGGGACCAAAGCAACATATCCCCACCTTCATCAATGCAAAACACGGGCTGGAACCTATTCGTTTTCCCCACCCCACTCTCACCGAAATACTTCAGGAAACCTATGGCGTCATCGTATACCAGGACCAGGTACTTCTCATTGTTCAGGCATTCGCCGGCTATAGTCTCGGCGAGGCTGACATCGTTCGCAAGGCAATGGGGAAGAAGATCCCCGAGGTGATGAAAAAAGAGAAACAGCGCTTCCTCGCTGGAGCGAATAAAAAGGGGTTCTCCAAGGAACTTGCGGAACAAGTATGGGGCCTTATCGAACCCTTCGCTGGCTATGCATTCAATAAAGCACATAGCGTCAGCTATGCCATGATCGCTTATCAGACCGCCTATCTCAAGGCAAACTACCCTGCAGAATTCATGTCCGCACTCCTCACAACTAATGTTGGGCAGACGGAGAAGATAGCCTCAGCAATCGGTGAATGTCACCGCCTGGGTATAAAGGTGCTGCCGCCGGATGTGAATCGAAGTTACGAGAGCTTCACCATTGAGCAAGCTGAAGATGGTGCCACCGCTATCCGTTTCGGACTAGCAGCGATTAAAAACGTTGGCGCCGCTGCAATCAGACCGGTCATCTCAGTAAGGGAACAGGAGGGCCCTTTTGAATCGATCGATGACTTCTGCCGCCGTGCTGACCTACGAAACATGAACAAACGAGCGCTGGAAAGTCTGATAAAGGTAGGAGTTCTGGACTCTCTAGGTGCTCGCGGCACTCTATTGGCCGGGGTTGACCGTATACTATCGCTAGCACAAATGGAGCAGCGCCGCAAGGCCGTGGGGCAATCCACAATGCTTGACCTGTGGGGGCAAAGTGTAGAGACACCACTGCCTGGCCTAGAAATGCCTGAAGTTGAGACCTCTACCAGAGAAAAGCTGGCATGGGAGAAAGAACTGCTGGGGATATATCTTTCTGAACACCCCTTTACTTATGCCTCACAGCAGCTTGCCGACGAAGTCGACGCTTTCTGCGGCCATATCGGTGAGGAGATGGTGGGGCAAACAGTTATCACCGCAGGAATAGTGACCTCGGTGCGCCAGTTCTTTACAAAAGACCAGCGACCCGCAGTCAGTGCCGTTCTGGAGGACTTTGCGGGCAGCATCGAGGTTACAGCCTGGGCTGATGTCTACGAGCGTACGAAGGACCTATGGGTAGCAGGAAATACCCTCATTGTCAAAAGCAAGGTAAGGAAGCGGGGCGACCGCATCCAGCTTACCTGCCAAAACATTACCCTTTACCAGCCAAGCAAAGCCGAGGAACCTGTGGAGCAGCCTGCACAGCCGGAAGCGGCACTATCCCACGGCCGCCTTAAGATCAACCTGCCTACTTCTGAAGATACCGACGCAGATATCAACCGTCTGAGGGAACTGTTCGATATACTCAAGCAGTTCCCTGGAGAATACGCTGTCTATCTGTCTATCATCAGCAAAGAGGGCGTTACAAACCTATCACTGCCCCATTCTGCCCACTACTGCCCAGAACTTCATCAACACCTGATTAGCCTCATCAGCGAGCAGAATCTAACCGTAGAAGAAAGAGTGTATTAGCCTTAGTCACTCCTTCACAATCGACCTGCTTCCAGTTCCAGTAAGCGCCTCTTCAACCATAAACCGCCGCTGAAGCCTCCAAGACCGCCGTCGCTCGCCACCACTCGATGACAGGGCACGATAATTGGCAGCCTATTTCGAGCCAGTGCTCGTCCTACTGCACGGCATGCCTGCGGTTTACCAATCTGCCTCGCTAACCAACTATAACTCTTAACCTCTCCGTATGAAATAGAACGAGTCTCTCCCCATACAGTTTCCTGAAAAGCGGTAGCTTCAGAAAAATCAAGCGTGTCCGGGAACGTGACCTTCTCGCCATCGAAGTATCGCTGCAGCCGCAAAGGGAGGTCCCCAAAAACAGAGCTATCCTCAACGGCGTCCCGAAATAGGCCTTCATTTCCATCAAGCACCGATTCTCGGTATGACCGCGGCAAAGTGAGAAAGCGAAGCCCTCTTTCAGTACCACCTACTACCATCCAACCAGCACTCGTCCTGATGATAGTATATCTAACACTCAAGCTAAGCTCCTGAGTTAAAGCTACTGCTTGAATATAATTCAAACAGCAGCAACTTGCAATCTGATGTATTCTAAGACGATTCTTCTGTTAGAGCTGTAGAATCGACTCTTATACATCAGCCCCTTCAGCTTAAAATCCACTTGTATTTTTAACCTAAATATGTTAAGGTAGGCGCGGATTGGCTGAGGAGGAGTTCACGTAAGTGGACGGAGGTGGTTGAATCGAGGAGCTATGGTATGGTGAGTGAGAGGGAAAAGGCGCTCGATTTAGCGATCAATCAGATCGAAAAGCAATTCGGCAAGGGCTCTATCATGAAGCTGGGGGAGGCACCCGCACGGGTCGCGGTAGATTTCATCTCCACCGGCTCACTCTCGTTAGATTTAGCCCTAGGCATCGGTGGTATCCCTCGAGGGCGGATCACCGAAATCTTTGGGCCTGAGGCAGCAGGCAAATCAACGCTTTGCCAGCATATCATCGCCGAGGCCCAAAAATATGGAGGGAAGGCGGCATACATAGATGTAGAACATGCCCTTGATCCTGCCTACGCCGCGACCTGCGGGGTTAACATAGAGGACCTGTGGATATCCCAGCCCGATACCGGCGAGCAAGCTCTTGAGATCACCGAGGCGCTCGTTCGCAGCGGGGCCATCGATGTGATAGCGATCGACAGTGTCGCAGCACTGGTGCCGAGGGCAGAGATCGAGGGTGAAATGGGAGACACCCATGTTGGATTGCAGGCGCGGCTCATGTCCCAAGCGTTGCGGAAACTGACAGCGTCCATAAGTAAATCCCGTACCGCTGTGGTATTCGTCAATCAGCTTAGGGAAAAGGTAGGCGTTTTCTTTGGCAATCCAGAGGTAACTCCCGGAGGAAGAGCCCTCAAATTCTACAGCTCACTAAGAATCGACCTCAGGCGAGTAGATAACATCAAGGTGGGAAATAAAGTAGTGGGCACCAGAATCAGGGCTAAGGTGGTCAAGAACAAGGTCGCTGCCCCCTTCAGGTCAGCCGAATTCGACATTATGTTCGATCGAGGTATCAGCAAGGAGGGCGAAATCCTCGACCTCGGAGTCGAGACAGGCATAGTTACCAAAACCGGAGCCTTCTATACCATGAATGATACACGGCTTGGACAGGGTCGAGAGAATGCCAAGGAATTCCTGCTGCAACAGCCAGAGATTGCTCAGGATATTGAGCGCCAGATTAGAGCAACTGCCAGCACACAAAAAGAATCCGTATCCTTCCCCACCCACCCCGCCAACGTTGAGCCAGAAACGGTAGGCTCAACAGAATAGCTCTGCCATTTACCTCTCCCGTCCCCTAACTCTGCGTCATCCTCCTTCCTCAGTTTACCAGTGCCTAGAGGAATTGGATGGACACAGTTACAGTCATTGGGACGCATAGAAAGCGCAGGGGATTTGTCAAAGTTATCCTGGACAGCGGCTCTGCTTTTAGTTTGAGCCTTACCGTGGCTGCCGATGTTGGGATTCAGAAAGGACAGACCTTTTCACTTCACGAGATCGAACAACTTAAGAGCACTGATACATTTCACCGCTCATTGAACAGAGCACTGAGACTATTAAGCGTACGTCCCAGAAGTGAAGCTGAACTTAAAAATCGATTAAATAGGCATGGCTTCGATGATGATACTGTACAGCGAGTGATCGCCAAGTTAAAGGAACAGGGCCTGGTCGATGACGCTGCATTCGCCCAGTTCTGGCAGGAGAACCGCGAGAACTTCAGGCCGCTCAGCCGCCGACTTATAGGATTGGAGTTGAAGCAGAAGGGTGTCGATCCGGAGACTATCGCTGAGGCTGTAGCAGAGGTCGACGACGAGTTAGGTGCCTATCGGGCAGCACAGAAAAAGGTGCGCTCGCTTGCAGGATTAGACTACCAAAGCTTTCGCAAGCGTCTGGGAGCCTTCCTGAAGCGGCGCGGATTTGATTATGAGCTGATAAACCGTACTATTGACCGCGTTTGGCAGGAGCAGAACACAAAGGAGCCGAACCAGCGGTAAAGAAAGGTCGTAAAAATGGTCGATGTTATCTATTTGATACCAATCATTATAGTAATGCTTCTTATCGGAGTGGCAGTTGGCTTCCTTATCCGTCACTTCATTATGGCTCGTCGATTACAGAAAGCCGAACAGGATGCTGCTAACATTCTCGATGAAGCAGTTACCAAGCAGAAGGAGATCCTCATTGAAGCCAAGGAGGAATCCTTGAAGATGAAGGCTGATGTTGAGTCTGAGATTCGCTCACGTCGTTCAGAACTCCACCGACAGGAAAGACGCATCTCTCAAAAAGAAGAGAATCTTGACCGCAAAATCGAGGCTCACGAGCGGCGAGAGCACAGCCTTACCGCCAAGGAAAACGAAGTGACTAAGTCTCTCGCTCAACTGGAGGAGTTCAAGAAAAAGCAGGTGCATCAGCTGGAGCTTATCTCAGGCATGTCCACAACCGAGGCTAAAGAGGTCCTGTTGACCACTGTAGAAGAGGAATGCCGTCAAGACCTGGCTCAGCGCATACGTGAAGTCGAAACCGAACTAAAGGAAGAGGCAGATCAAAAGGCGAGGGAGATCATTTCCTTCGCCATTCAGAGATGTGCCTCCGACGTAGCCTCCGAGGCCACGGTTTCCGTGGTCTCCCTGCCATCAGATGATATGAAGGGGCGCCTCATAGGTCGCGAAGGGCGCAATATCAGGGCGCTGGAGAATGCTACCGGAGTCGACCTCATCGTCGATGACACGCCCGAGGCGGTAACCATTTCATGCTTTGACCCGATCCGCCGTGAGATCGCCAGGTTGGCCCTGGAAAGGCTCATACTTGATGGTCGCATCCACCCCGCCCGGATTGAGGAGGTGGTCGCGAAAGCCAAAGATGAGGTAGCCGCCATCATCCAGACCGAAGGTGAGCAAGCAGCCTTCAAATCAGGGGTCGTTGGTCTCCATCCCGAGATAATCAAGATGCTGGGGCGCCTTAAGTACCGCTTCAGCTACGGACAGAACGTGCTCACACATAGTATCGAGGTAGCGCATCTTGCCGGGATGATAGCCTCGGAACTCGGGGCTGACATTAATATAGCTAAAACAGCAGGTCTGCTGCACGACATCGGTAAAGCAGCCGACCAGGAGACTGAGGGTCCCCATGCTGCTATCGGTGCCGACGTAACGAAGAGACTGGGTAAATCCATTGAGGTATCAAAGGCTATTGCTGAGCATCACGGCGAGACAGACACTATGAGTGTATATGGTTTCATCGTTGCCGCCGCTGATGCTATCTCAAGCTCGAGGCCAGGAGCAAGACGGGAGTCCCTGGAGCAACACCTCAAGCGGCTTGAAGCGCTAGAAAACGTGGCATTAAGCTTCCCCGGCGTGGAAAAATCTTTCGCTATCCAGGCCGGCCGTGAGGTTCGCATTATGGTTAAGCCCCAGGATATCGATGACCTCAGCATAGTAAAACTGTCACGAGATATCGCGAAGAAGATAGAAGAAAGCCTCGAGTATCCGGGACAGATCAAGGTCACCGTCATTCGTGAGACACGGTCCGTGGACTATGCTAAATAAAAACTGCTCAATCGAGCGGAGGCCTATTGATACTATTAATGATAGGTGATGTGGTCGGCAGACCGGGCAGAAAGGCTGTCGCAGAGCTCTTGCCGAGGCTGCGCCAGGAGCATGAACTCGACCTCGTCATCGCTAACGGCGAAAACGCTGCCGGTGGCATAGGGATAACACCTGCAACCGCTGAGGAACTCTTTCAATCCGGCGTGGATGTCATCACCTCAGGAAATCACATCTGGCATCATAAAGAGATCATACCCCTGCTTGAATCCGAGCCACGTATCCTCCGCCCGCTGAATATGCCTCCCGGTGTTCCGGGTAATGGCTACATCATTACAGAGTGTGCCATGGTTGTTAACCTGTTAGGACGCGTCTTCATGGGGCATTTCGAATGCCCCTTCCGAGCTATGGACCAACTGCTCGAAGAGGTCAGCGACAAACCCCCTGTAATACTGGTCGATTTCCATGGAGAGGCTACAGCTGAGAAAATGGCCCTTGGCTGGTATCTAGATGGTCGCGTCAGTGCTGTGCTTGGAACCCATACCCACGTTGGAACCGTCGATACCAGGGTACTGCCCCGAGGTACCGCCTATGTAAGTGACGTAGGTATGGTTGGCGCCGCAGATTCAGTCATCGGCGATAATACCGAACTAGTAATCGAGCGGTTTCTCACGCAAATGCCACACCGCCTATCGGTAGGAAAAGGGAATCCCCTGTTCAACTCAATTCTGGTGGACATAGATAATGCGAGTGGCAGAGCGTCAAGCATCAGCCGTCTTGATTTAACGTTAGAGGAGAAATGAAGGCAGACCTTCACCTTCACACCACTGCCTCAGACGGAAGGCTGAGCCCACAGGAGATTGTTCGGAAAGCTTCGGAGTTAGGTCTAGACGTTATAGCAATTACCGACCACGACACTGTTGAAGGGATACAACCAGCCCTTGAGGCAGCGAGAGGCTGTCCTCATCTGGCAGTGATACCGGGAGTTGAGATAAGCACCAATATGCCACAGACCGAGGTGCATATTCTAGGCTACTTCATAGACCACACGTCCATCACCCTCAATGAATCTTTGAAAGAACTGCGCGATTCCCGATATAATCGGGGGCAAAAAATGGTAGCGAAGTTGTCAGAGATGGGCATTGATATCAAATGGGAAAGAGTGGTTGAACTGGCTAAAGGAGGAAATATCGGACGGCCCCATATTGCTCAAGCTATGCTGGAACGCGGCTACGTCACTTCCCTCAAAGAGGCCTTCACGAAATACATCGGTCGCAACGGCCCTGCCTATATCGAACGCAAGAAAGTCACGCCGGTTGAGGCTATTGATTTAATCCTGAAAACCAGTGGCTTACCATTCCTCGCTCATCCCGCAGATATAGAGAACCTCGAGCCCTTTGTCGCACAATTGAAACAAGCAGGCATTATGGGTCTCGAAGTGTACTATGCAAACTACTCACGAAGCACAATAGCTCATCTTCAAAATGTAGCCAGTCGGCATGGTCTCGCTACTTCCGGGGGCAGTGATTACCACGGCTTGGATAACGCCATTGGAGCCGACATCGGCAGTGTAGACCTGCCTCAAGAGGCAGTACAGCAAATGATCTCTCTGGCAGAGCAAAAAAGGATGGTGATCCCATGATGCTAAATTCAAGAGAAATTCAACAAATAATCCCCCACCGCTGGCCTTTTCTTATGGTTGATAAGATAACCGAGCTACAGGCTGGCGAGGGTGCAGTAGGAATAAAGAACGTTACAGGCGGAGAATTCTGCTTCCAGGGCCATTTCCCCGATTACCCTATCTTTCCCGGAGTCCTCATTATAGAAGCCTTAGCTCAAGTCGGCGCCGTAGCAGTATTGAGCGTTCCGGAGAACAAAGGTAAGATCATCCTCTTTGCCGGTGTCGACAACTTCCGTTTTAGAGAGCCCGTACTGCCCGGAGACAGCCTGCGTCTTGAGGTGAGGTTCACCAAGATGCGAGGCCCCATAGGCAAGGGTACCGGCAAGGCGACTGTGGAAGGTAAAACTGTTGCCGAAGGAGAATTGACCTTCGCTATCGCCAACCCGGAAAAAGGACAGGATAGACAACAGGGATGAGATGCTCGTTTCACCCCGATACCGAGACGGAGCTCAGGTGTGGCAAATGCGAGCGTCCTATATGCCCCAAGTGCGTGGTTCAGACTCCTGTTGGCGCGCGCTGCCCTGAATGTGCAGCCGTGAAGCGGCTGCCAGTATACCAGGTTTCTGCCGTTTTTTACCTGAGGGCAATTGCTGCCGGCTTAATCACCGCCTCAGCATTGGGCGCTCTATGGTCCTACATTCCCTTGTATGGCTACTTCTGGATAATTATTACCCTGGGGATTGGCTACGCCATAGGCGAAGCGGTGAGTCGCTCCGTCAATCGCAAGCGTGGCCCCGGTCTGCAGGCAATCGCAGGTACAAGCGTGGTTGTGAGCTATGTCGTCAGAGCACTCGTCGAGACAAGGCTCGTAGGTTTTTTAGATTCACTTGTCAGCGTATATGGACTAATCGCGCTCGTTATTGGTATAATCATTGCAATTAGCATTCTGCGGTGAAATTGACACTTCACAGTTAATATGTTAGCATCGTGCAGGAGTAGCAATTAGAATCGTTAGCTGGACACGGTTTCATAAAGGCAATAATAGTGGTCTTTTTCAATATTATCCGTTATTATTTAGACCGCGGAGGATATAGCCTTCATGCGGACAGAAATATTAATCCGTCTTATTGTCGGAGCAATCCTGGGGGTAGGGGGGTGGAGGCTAGGTATCTTTGTCGCTGAAAAGAGCGATGCTGCCACTGAGATGACGTGGGTTATTTCCCTCGCCATCGCATTTTTTGTCTGCGGCTTCCTCATGGCTCCCTATGTCACCATACGCCCCTGGCGCTGGGCCCGTAGAGGCGTACAGATCGTCCCCGAGTATACGCTTATTGCTGTAGCCCTCGGGCTTTCGTTCGCTCTGGTGATCACAGCCCTAGTCACCCTACCTCTGTCCATGCTTCCCGGCCGATGGGGTGATATATCCCCTATCATTGTTGGTGTCTTTTTAATTTGTATTATGATACCCGTTATGGCACTCCAGGGACCTGCCGTTTTGCAGTTCTTTTCCAGCGCTTTCCCCAGTCTCGCAAGGCCCAAGGAGAAAACGGGGGATATGCTCATCCTAGATACTAACGCCATTATTGACGGGCGAATCGCCGACATCGTGCAGACAGGCTTTATCAAGGGCACTATACTCATTCCCAAGTTCATCCTCAATGAACTCCACCTGATCGCTGATTCTACTGACTCATTGCGGCGCAATCGTGGGAAAAGGGGCCTAGATATGCTGACCAAGCTTCAAAAAGGTTCAGATATCCCGGTCCAGATCTCGGATATGGACTTCGATAATATCGCCCACATCGACGACAAGCTGGTAAAGTTAGCCAAAACGTTAAAGAGCCCGATTATAAGTAATGACACCAATCTGAATCGAGTTGCCATGCTTCAGGGGGTAAAGGTGCTCAACATCAACGAACTGGCTAACGCTGTCAAGCCTGTTATCCTGCCAGGCGAGGAAATGACCTTGCGCGTTGTTCAGGAGGGTAAAGAGCCGGGTCAGGGTGTTGGCTTTCTCGATGATGGTACCATGGTGGTAATTGAAGGAGGCCGCAGATATCTTGATACCGATATCGGTGTCTCCATCACAAGGGTACTGCAGACCGCTGCAGGTCGGATGATCTTCGCTCAAATCAAAGAAGCCCATAAGGAACCCCTCAATAATGAAAGAAGCCAGCAATAGAGTCGGTGCCATAATCGTCGCTGCTGGTACGAGCAGCCGAATGGGTGGCATTGACAAGGTCTTTGCTGAACTAGGGCAGGAACCATTGCTGGCAAAAGTGGTCACTATTTTCCAGAATTGCTCCTCTATCGATCAGATCGTCATCGTACTGGCAAAACGGAGCTTAAGGCGAGGGCAAAAGCTGGTAGAAAAGTACGGCTGGACCAAAGTGAGCTCCGTATGTCCTGGAGGCTCAAGACGTCAGGACTCAGTAAGAGAAGGGCTGCGCAGGCTTTCAGATTGCGCCTGGGTGGTAATCCACGATGGCGCCAGACCGTGTGTAACCATTGACCTTATCGAGAGAGGGCTCACTGCAGCCAGACAAAGCGGTGCCGCAATTGCCGGAGTACCGGTGAAAGATACCATCAAGGTTGTCTCCTCGCGTCGCCTCGTCCAGAAGACGCCAGCACGTCAGAGCCTTTGGGCTGCACAGACTCCCCAAGTGTTTCGCTACGACCTCATAACAGAGGCATATCGTCAGTTTGATACCGAGGCTACGGATGACGCCGCCATGGTGGAACGATTGGGTCATAAAGTCGAGGTCTACATGGGCTCCTATCAAAATATAAAAGTGACTACCCCAGAGGACCTAGCTATTGCCGAGTTTCTTCTCAGAAACGGTCAAAAAACATCATCTGGCTCCGGAGTATCATGCGTATCGGTATCGGCTACGATGCCCACAGGTTAACCAGCGGGCGCCCCCTAATCCTCGGTGGCGTAGAGATACCTTCGAATCTGGGGCTTGAGGGTTGGAGCGATGCTGATGTTGTGGTTCACGCTATCATAGATGCCTTGCTGGGCGCTGCCGCCCTGGGAGACATCGGAAGCCACTTCCCACCTGACGACCCTGCTTACAAGGATATCTCCAGCATCGTTCTGCTTCACCGCACCGTCGAGCTGCTCAGCGGACAGGGATGGCGTATCAATAATATCGATGCTACAATAATGGCAGAGCGCCCTCTTCTTAGCCCCTTTATTGACCAGATGAGGCAGAACATAAGCCAAGCCCTGTCCATCAGTAAAAGTCAGGTGTCTGTAAAAGCCTCAACAACGGAAGGATTAGGTTTCACTGGCAGAGAAGAGGGAATAGCTGCCTACTCTGCGGCACTGATAGAAGAAGCGTGATTAGAATATATAATACCCTCTCCGCCCAAAAGGAAGACTTCCTCCCTCACGGCGATACAGTAAAAATGTACGTCTGCGGTGTTACTCCCTATGCCTCCTGCCACCTGGGTCACGCTATGAGCTATATCATCTTCGACACCATCAGGCGTTACCTCGAGTTTCGTGGGTACACAGTTGAGTATATCCAGAACTTCACCGACATTGATGACAAGATCATCACACAGGCCAATGAGCAGGGCATCCCCGCCAAGGAACTCGCTGAAGGTTTTATCAACCAGTACTTCACCGACATGGACGTGCTCAATGTGAAACGGGCCAGCGTGTATCCCAGGGCTACCGAGGAAATCCCCAAGATTATAGAGATGGTTGAAGGACTTATACAAAAGGGACATGCCTATGAGGTAAATGGCGATGTTTATTTCCGGGTTGCGAGCGACCCCGACTACGGCAAGCTCAGCGGGCGTAATCTGGAAGACATGCTGGCAGGTGCGCGCATCGAAGTGGACGACGCCAAGGAGCACCCCCTGGATTTCACCTTGTGGAAGGCATCGAAGCCCGGAGAGCCACACTGGCCAAGCCCCTGGGGTGAAGGAAGACCGGGTTGGCACATTGAGTGCAGCGCCATGTCGCTCAAGTACCTTGGAGAGACACTGGACATCCACGGAGGTGGACAGGACCTCATCTTCCCCCACCATGAGAACGAGATCGCCCAATCCGAGTGCTATACCGGTGTTAAACCCTTCGTACGTTACTGGATTCACAACGGCCTGATGCAACTGGGCGAGGATAAGATGAGCAAGTCCACAGGCATGTTGATATCACTCAGCCAGGCGCTTGAGAAATACAGCGCAAATGCAATAAGGCTGTGGGTGCTCAGCTCTCATTACCGCAGCCCGATAAGCTACTCAGATGAATCCCTCGCATCAATGGAAAGAGGTGTTGAAAGGCTGGTTCGAGCTGTCCATACCGATATCGTTGAATCCGCAATACCCGGCCTTGACGCCCAATCATACCGTGAGCAGTTCATCGAAGCTATGGACGATGACTTCGGCACCCCGCAGGCTGTCGCCGTACTGTTCGACCTCGCCAGAGAGATAAACCGCGGCTATGACGAAAATATGCATATCGGTGAAGCGAAGAAGGTGCTCTGGGAGCTTGCTGATGTGCTGGGGTTGAATCTGTATGCTGAGCTTAAGACACCGGATATTTCGTCACAAGCCTTAAAGGCGCTGATAGACAAGTACATCTTGGACATAGAAGAGACCGCCGACGTTGCGCCCGTTATCGCTCTGCTTTTGGAGAGGAGAGCTCAACTGCGGCGAGATAAAGACTGGCAGCAAGCCGATGTTATCCGGAGCGACCTCAAGGAACTGGGCATCACCCTCGAGGATAAGCCCGACGGAACGGTGTGGAGATACGGGAAACCTTGACTTTGCTTCTTTTTATTTTTATACTTGTTTACCTAGAATCAGATAAAGGTCGAAAAAAAAGCCCGAGTGGCGCAATGGTAGCGCAACCGACTTGTAATCGGTAGGGTAGCGGTTCGAATCCGCTCTCGGGCTCGGGGACGACACTGGAGGGGTGGGTGAGCGGCTAATACCAGCAGACTGTAAATCTGCCGCCTGAAATGGCTACGTAGGTTCGAATCCTACCCCCTCCACCACTGACCCGCCCACATAGCTCAGCGGTAGAGCACGTTCTTGGTAAGAACGGGGTCACCAGTTCAAATCTGGTTGTGGGCTCCATTAGTTAAAACTATCGGGAGGAAGGCACATGGCAAAGCAAGTCTTTCAGCGGACCAAACCACACGTCAACGTGGGTACCATCGGTCACGTTGACCATGGCAAGACAACTTTGACCTCAGCGATTACCAAGGTCTTGTCAACAGTTGGCTCTACCCAGTTTCGCGCTTTCGAGTCTATCGACAATGCCCCCGAGGAGAAAGCCAGAGGACTGACAATCGCTATAGCACATATCGAGTATGAGACCGAGAAGCGCCACTATGCCCACGTGGACTGTCCGGGGCACGCTGACTATATCAAGAACATGATAACAGGCGCGGCACAGATGGATGGTGCTGTACTGGTGGTAGCTGCTGATGACGGGGTTATGCCTCAAACGAGAGAGCATCTCCTGCTGGCTCGCCAGGTTGAGGTCCCCTCGATAGTAATCGCTCTGAATAAAATAGACACAGTAGATGACCCCGAGTTGCTTGAAGTCACGGAACTCGAGTTGAGGGAGGAATTGCTCCCTCACTACGGTTTCCCAGGAGAAGAGATTCCTATTATACGTGTTAGCGCACTTAAGTCACTTGAGTGCGGATGTGGAAAGCGCGAGTGCGAGTGGTGCGGCAAAATCCTGGAGCTTACCGACGCAATAGACAGCTACATACCTCTGCCCGAGCGCCCTGCCGACAAGCCGTTCCTCATGTCTGTTGAGGATGTCTTCGGTATCAAAGGAAGAGGCACTGTGGCTACCGGCAGGATTGAGCGAGGCACCATTAAAGTGGGACAGGAAGTCGAGATAGTAGGAATGAAGGAGACAACCAAAACCGTGGTGACCGGTGTCGAAATGTTCCACAAGATGCTGGAGGAAGGACAGCCGGGAGACGCCGTCGGCTGTTTGCTCAGGGGTATAGAACGCGATGAGGTGGAGAGAGGGCAAGTACTGGCTAAACCGGGCTCGATTACGCCCCATACTAAGTTTGAGGCCCAAGTATATATATTGACCAAGGAGGAGGGGGGACGCCATACCCCGTTCTTCAACGGATATAAACCACAGTTCTATATCAGAACCATGGACGTCACCGGTACGATCGAACTGCCCAGCGGGGTGGAAATGGCTATGCCCGGCGATGATGTTAAATTGAAGATAAATCTGCTGGTTCCCATAGCCATGGAGGAAGGCGTAAGGTTCGCCATCAGGGAAGGCGGCAGAACAGTGGGAGCAGGCCTGGTCACAAAGGTAACCGCATAAGAAATGGCAAAGAAAGGTGAGTCCCGCATAACTATCCATCTGGCCTGCACCCAGTGCAAGGAGAGAACCTATACCACCAGTAAGAATAAGAAAAGCGATACGGGAAGGCTGGAGCTAAATAAATACTGTCCTCGCTGCAGGGTTCATACTTTGCACCGAGAGGCGAGATAACCAAACACCGGGAGCAAATTGAGGCGTCAGGTTACAGCAAAAGGACAAGAAAAACGAAGGTTTAAATTCGTTGGTGAGACTATATCAGAGTTACGAAAGGTGGTCTGGCCTACAAGGCAAGAAGCCACCTACTTAACCACCCTGGTTATTATCGCTACTGTGGCGGTTGCTCTTGTCCTCTACTTGATCGATTTTGGGTTTGCCGAATTGATGAATGTAATCCTGCTAAGATGACACCGTAAGACAGCATGGCTATGAAATAGAAGACCGTTTTCTGTGAAAACAGCCTCCGTCTCGAGTAGTTACCTTCCCTGAATTTCAAACATTAGAAAGCTCCGCATGGAAAAAAAAGAGAGGAACTGGTACGTAATCCATACGTACTCGGGATACGAAGACCGGGTCAAGACAAACCTGGAGCACCGTATCCAATCTATGGATGTCAAGGATAAAATCTTCCAGGTAGTGGTTCCAACGGAAGACGAGATAGAGATAAAGGATGGACAGCGTCGCACCGTTGCCCGGAAGATATTCCCCGGCTACATTCTGGTCGAGATGGTCATGGATGACGAGAGCTGGCACGTTGTGCGCAATACTCCAGGGGTCACCGGGCTGGTAAGCACCCAGGATGACAAAGGCAAGATCGAGCCCGTTTCACTGGATGAGCCCGAGGTTAAGTCTATTCTCAAGCAAATGGAGTCGGAGACGCCGAGGGTCAAGGTAGGCTTCACGAGAGGGCAGAGTGTTCGTATAATCGATGGGCCGTTCATTGATTTCATCGGGGTGGTTGACGATATCAATGAAGAGAAGGGGAAAGTAAAGGTCATGGTCTCTTTCTTCGGGCGGGAGACTCCGGTTGAACTGGACTTTCTCCAGGTGGAGAGGCTCTGAACACAGGGGAAGCTCTTGTTACCCGGCAAGGGCATCTATAGGCTATAATAAATCCTAGTCGAAGAAGGTTAGAAAAATGGCAAAGAAGGTTAAAGCAATGGTCAAACTGCAGATAGAAGCCGGTAAGGCCACACCAGCCCCGCCGGTAGGTCCCGCCCTGGGACAGCACGGGGTGAATATCATGGCCTTCTGCAAGGACTACAACGACCAGACTGCTTCCCAAGCAGGCTCGATTGTTCCTGTGGAGATAACTATCTACGAGGACCGTTCATTCACCTTTGTTACCAAGACACCGCCGGCAGCTGATTTACTGAAGAGGGCTCTCGGTGCGGAAAAGGGTAGCGATAGTCCGAGGAAGAATAAAATCGGCAGCCTTCCTCGGGAGAAAATCCGCGAGATCGCCGAAATCAAGCTCAAAGACCTGAATGCTGTCGACCTCGAAGGCGCCATGAAGATAGTAGAAGGAACAGCACGAAGCATGGGTATCGACGTAACAAATTAGGAGTGTCATGGCAAAACATGGTAAAAAGTATCGCGAAGCACTGAGCAAGATAGACAGGATGAAGACATACCCTCCGCAGGAGGCTATCAGCCTGGCGAAGCAAGCATCATATGCCGGATTTGACGAGTCAATTGAACTCCACCTGCGTATGGGGGTTGACCCGCGCCATGCCGACCAGCAGGTTCGAGGGGTCGCTCTTCTGCCCAGCGGTTTGGGCAAGGCAGTGCGCGTCCTCGTATTTACCCAAGGTGAGGCGGAGAAGCTTGCCAGAGATGCAGGAGCCGATTATGTCGGTGGAGATGAACTTATCAAGAAGGTAGAGGAGGGTTGGGTCGAATTCGAAGTCGCTATCGCCACACCCGATATGATGCCCAAGATCGGCAAACTGGGTAAGGTCCTGGGACGACGGGGGCTGATGCCAAATCCCAAGTCAGGAACCGTAGCGCAAGCCACCGACCTGCCCCAAGTAATTGCAGATGCCCGCAAAGGGCGGGTGGAATTCAAGCTGGATAAAACTGCCATCATCCATACACCTGTTGGCAAGGTCAGCTTCGAGGACGAGAAGCTACTGGAGAACCTTGCAGCAATAATCGATGCGGTAATGAAAGCAAGACCAAGTGGCGCCAAGGGACAATTTATTAGAAGTGCCTCGATAGCAACATCAATGGGTCCGGGAATCAAGCTCGACTTAGCCCCAACTCTTGCCCTCTCCACCTCGTAGCATTTGGTCTTACTCCCGATTCGGATACGGCAGGCAGCTTGTCATGACTTCGTAAAAGGAGAAATAAATGGCAGGGATTGTTTCATACGGCGCTTATATACCTATCTACCGACTGGACCGGTCGCTTATCTGGCTGAGCTGGGGTGGTCTTCCTGTTGCGGGAGAGAGCGCGATTGCCAATTTCGATGAAGACAGCATCACCATGGCTGTGGAAGCCGGAAACAACTGCCTCCAAGGAATTAACCGCGTGCAGGTCGATGCCCTTTTCATGGCTTCTACGACGACTCCATATAAAGAGAAGCAGTGCGCTGCGATAGTTGCCGAGGCGCTCGACCTCAAGCGTGGTGTCCGCACCGCCGACTTCACCAACTCCCTGAGGTCAGCAACAACAGCCATACAAGCTGCACTGGATGCCGTCGCAGCCGGCTCGGCTAACACCGTCCTGGTCACTGCAGCGGACTGCCGTATGGGGCATCCATCTACCGCTGACGAGAGGTCATTCGGTGATGGAGCAGCAGCCGTTCTCATAGGGAAAAACAACGTTGTAGCTACCGTAGACGCAAGTCACACCCACTACGATGATATCATGTACCAGTGGCGGTTGGACGACGATCTTTTCGTCAGATCATGGGAAGACCGCTTCATCATCGAGCACGGCTATCAGGACAACGTGGTGGAAGCCGTCAAGGGCCTTATGGCGAAGTACGACCTCAAACCAGCTGACTTCTCCAGGGCGGTTCTCTTCGCGTATGATACCAGAAGGCACCAGGCTGTCGCCAGGAAACTGGGATTCGATGTGCAAACTCAACTGCAGGATTCACTCTTCTCAACCGTGGGCAATACCGGCGCCGCCTATACACTTATGATGCTGGTCGGTGCCCTGGAAGAGGCAAAGACTGGCGCTAAGATTCTGGTTGCCAGCTATGGAGATGGAGCGGACGCCTTTGTCCTTAATGTTGGGCGAGGTATTGGCAAGGTACAAAAGAACCGGCGGGGAATCAAGTACCATCTTGAGTCCAAGATGCCACTCCCCAGCTACACCCACTACCTGCGTTATCGCGGCCTCCTCCAGGGCTCGTTCTTCTTCGAGAATCAGTCTGCGGCTACTATCCAGTGGCGTGACCGCAGTTGGAATATCAGTTGTCGTGGTGGCAAATGCCTCTCTTGCGGTAACATCAACTTCCCACCGCAAAGGATTTGCATGTACTGTCAGAGCAAGGACCAGTTCGAGGAAGTCCGTCTGGCGGACCGGAAGGCTAAACTTTTCACATTCAGCAAGGACTCGTTGGGGCCAACGCTTGACCCCCCGATCATTCTCTGCATACTCGACTTTGACGAAGGTGGAAGATTCTACGCCCAGATGACAGACCGCGACCCCGACAAGATCGAGGTCGGCATGCCAGTGGAGCTTACCTTCAGGTGGATGCACAGTGAGCGCGGTATTCGCAACTACTACTGGAAATGCCGTCCTCTCAGGCAGGCTTAAGGAAGGTGAGAGATGGAGAGCATTAAAGATAAAGTCGCCATCGTAGGCATGGGCTGCAGCAAGTTCGGTGAGCGCTGGGATTGCAGCGCCTGGGACCTCGTTGTCGAAGCAGCCTATGAAGCTTTCGAAGATGCCGGGGTTGGACCCAAAGATATCCAGGCGGCGTGGTCCGGCACCCTTGGATTCGCTGGCGGCCAAAGCCTCGCCTATCCCCTCAAATTGGACTATATTCCCATTAATAGGGTGGAGAACCTTTGTGGCACCGGCCTGGAGACCATAAGGGCAGCCACTTACGCACTGATTGCCAAGGCTTATGACCTCGTCCTTTGCGTTGGCTTTGAAAAGACCAAGGATCGTGGTGTCGGAGGTCTGGGCTCCGGCGAGCCAATGGGTGGCGTGCATCCAGTGTTTGGAATCCAGGCGACCCCCCCGGGGCGCTATGCCCTGGCGGCCACCAAGTATTTCGCTATGTACGGGGCGGAGAAAAAACACCTCGCGATGATATCGGTGAAGAGCCACTATAACGGCGCCCGCAACCCCAAGGCGCATCTGCGCCGTGAGATAACGGTAGAGCAAGCCCTGGCCGCCCCTATAATCGCCTGGCCTCTGGGGCTCTTTGACTGCTGCGGCGTAACCGATGGCGCCGCCGCTGCCATCCTCTGCCGTGCCGAGGACGCGCCGAAATTCAGGAAGGACTATATCACCGTCAAGGCACTGGGCAATTCAGCAGGTCCCGGCTGCGGAAAGATGATGACCGACTACGACTGGGTACACTGGGAGGAAACCTACAGAGCGACCCAGCAGGTATATCAGCAGGCAGGAATCAAAGATCCACGTAAAGAACTCGATTTAGTGGAATGCCACGACTGCTTCTCCATCGCCGAACTCATGTGCTATGAGGCTATGGGCTTCTGCGAGCGTGGAAAGGCCAAACATGATATCGAAGCCGGCACCTTTGCTCTAGACGGCGAGGTAGCTTTCAACGCTGGCGGCGGCTTGAAGTCATTTGGCCACCCTGTCGGTGCCAGTGGTGTTAGAGAGGTTTACGAAATATATAAGCAAATCCAGGGTAAAGCCGAGGAGCCATCCCGCCAGCTTAAGAACGTTCAACTGGGCATAGCTCATAACCAGGGGGGACATCCAGGCACCTTTATGTGTAGCATGGGTATTTTCGGCGTGCCCGGCCGCTAAAGGCCTGAAACTATGGTATACTAATATCAAAACTGAATAGAGCTGAAGACAGCAGGTGCCGCAATGGCTTAAACCTGTGCCTGCCGAGGCAATTCTTCTTTAATGAGGTGAGTCCTTGTGCTGCAGGCACTAAGGACTTTTCCTTAGTAGGAGGACAGAGGGAATGACCACCAAGAGGAAGCTCCAGATTGTAGACCAACTGGCTGAACTTCTCTCACAGAGCAAGTTCGTGATTGCTACCGATTACCGTGGGCTAACGGTTGCAGACATGTCAGAACTGCGAGGCCAACTACGAAATATGGGCACCGAATACCACGTGGTCAAGAATAATCTGGCCAAATTCGCTGCTGAAAGCTCAGGGAAACAAGAACTCTCTCAACTGCTTACAGGACCGACAGCGCTCGCTTTTAGCCATGAGGACATCACTCAGCTGGCGAAGGCTCTAGCTGACTATATTCGAATCTCGAAAACGACTCTCAATATAAAGGGAGGGCTCATCGATAGCCAACTAATAAGCGCTGAGCAAGTGAGAAGCCTCGCCACCTTGCCCTCCATAGAGGTGTTGAGAGCCAAACTACTGGGATTACTACTGAGCCCCATCCTTTCACTGCAGAACGCGCTCAGTGGCAGCATGCGTGGCCTTAACTCAGTAATCAATGCCAGAATTCAACAATTGGGAGGAACAACAGATGCCTAGCGATGAAGCAACCGCCAATGACAACCCAGAAAAGAAGAAAGAGGTAGCTAGTGAGATGACTACAGAGGATGAAAAGGCCCCTAAGAAGCGCGCTACCGCCGCTAAAAAGGAAACCAAGTCAATGAGTAAAGATGATGTGGTAGCCGCCATCAAAGAAATGACTGTCCTCGAGCTATCAGAGCTGGTTAAGACCCTGGAAGAGACATTCGGGGTCAGCGCCGCTGCCCCAATG
>DUEY01000066.1 GCA_011174795.1 Dehalococcoidia bacterium | reverse complement strand
ACGCTGCTACTTAATCCACCTAAATCCCGGGATGGAAGGTACGTGTCGAGGGAGGAATATGGCATAGGGTTTGTCCCCACCGATTTTCTGCCCAGCGGTATCTTCTTGGCGGCAGCTTACTTACGGGAAAAAGGCAAGCATGCGGACGCTTTAGATGCCGATACACCTGAGGTTTCTTTCGATGGTTATGATGTTGTGGTGGGATGGGTCTGTATCTTTCACAGCTTCTACGAAGACATACAGCTTCTCAGAAAGGCAAAGGAGGCGGGGAAGAGGACGGTGATGGTGCTCAACGATGCCTATGACGGTCTCGAGATGGAGGCTATGCAGAGGTACGATTTCATAGACGCTGCGGTGAGGCTGTGGGAGAGGGAGATAGTCATCGATAAGCTTCTATCCTCATGGGAACTAAACGAAGCCCCCGAATTCCCCGGTGTGATTTACAGGAAGGGTGGAGAACTGGTGGATACCGGGCGGATGCCGTTCTTACCTACGCTTGAGCATCTTCCCTCCTGCTCCGAAGTTTTTAAAGAAACGAATCTGAGAAGGTATAAATCAGCAGCGATTACATCAGGCAGAGGCTGTCCCATGTCACATCCTTTTTGCCTGTATCGCAGGTCGGGTCTGAGGAGAAGGAAGGTTCAAGACGTGGTATCGGAATTGGAAATCATCGCCGAAAGCATCAGAGATATCATGTTTATAGAAGTATCCATGCCGGCGACCCCTAAATGGATGGAAGAGTTTTGTGACCTACTGATAGAAAAAAATATCAGGGTCTCCTGGAGAATAGATGCGAAAGAGTGGGATTGTAAACCTGATACGCTCCAAAAGCTGAAGAGGGCGGGATGCGACGCTATAATGCTGGCTGTCCTCACCCTGGATATAGAAACCAAGGGGAAGGCGAGGGCGGTTACCTCACCCCAACAGTTGAAAACGGCTATCGAAAATCTGAAAACAGTAGGGATTGTCCCGATACCGGTATTTCATGTCGGATTTCCCTGGGACAGCAATGAAACCATGGTGAAAATCGAGGACTTTCTGAGGCATACGCCTGCCCCCTCGTTTATATTGAAGCAGTTCAGGCCGTGGGAGGAAACGCCTCTCTATGAGGAATGCCGCAACCTCGGTCTGGTAAAAAAGGAACTGGGAATAGATGACTATGTTAGCTCGGATTATCCCCTGATAGATACGCTTCATTTATCGAGGCAGGAAGTGGAGGACTGGAAACACCGGATTCAATCCTCGGCGGTCTTGAACCACCGCTATATATGGAGCTTCCTGCGTGAAAGGGGATTACCCTCGCCGAAACAGGTCGGGGAGTTTCTGAGATTGGCTGTTGGCAGGAAGCAGGGATCAGGAGTATGAATATCACCTTTGTGCGTGTTCCCTATGACGTCCTTTTCAATGTCGGGCTGCCGGCATACCACCTGGCTTATGCCAGCCTGTCCGCGGTGCTCAAGCATAACTGCAATGGTGTCCAGGTAAGGCTTATTGACGGCGACACCATGCCTTTCAAAGCTTTTCAGCAAAAACCGATGCAAAGGCTTCTTTCACGCTTTGAGACATCCCGGATACGAAGTTCCAGGAGCATCGGTGTATTCGAGAGTGTATATCAGGACCCCGATTCTCCCGTCTGGCAGGAGCTTGTGACCAAAGTCATGGAGAGCAAGCCGGATGTGGTCGGCATCGGTTGCTACAGCATGTTCATGACCGGCATAAAGATACTATGCGATAGTATCAAGCAGAAGAAGCCCGATACCTGGATTGTCCTTGGAGGTCCCCATGCAACACTACTGCCGCGGGACACGCTGGAGCAGATTCCCAGCGCGGATGTCTGTGTGATAGGGGACGGCTGGTATGCGCTGCTGGAGCTGGTCGAAGGCTTAAAGGGAGCTAGCCTTGACCTGTCTCGAATCAAAGGTATCGCATACCGTCAGAATGGCTCTGTTACATTTTCCTCTCCACGTCCTCTTCTTATGAATCTGGATGAAATACCTTTCGCCGACAGGTTTCTGGGCGATCCCGACGATTATTACTACGGGCAGTGGCTCTATACCAGCATCGGCTGTCCCTGGCATTGTGGAATGTGCGCCGCCAACGAACTCGGAGGCGGCAAGGTTAGATTCAGGTCCATGGACAATGTGGTTGCTGAGCTGAAGTACCTGAACAGCTTGGGGGTTAAGGTCTTTCGCTTCTGTGATGAGGCTCTGACCGCCTCAAAGAAAAAGGTCATGGAGTTTTGCAGCGGGGTTAAAGATGCCGGTATAAAAGACCTTCTGTTTCTGATTAACGCCAGGGTGGATACACTGGACAAGGAGATTATCGATTCACTGCGTGATATCGGAACGTGCGAGCTTGTCCTGGGAGTGGAGAGTGGAAGCCCCAGGATACTGGAGATTATGGACAAGGGCATAACTAGGGAGCAGGTTATCGATGCTTTCAAGATGCTGAAAAAGTCTGGTTTAATGACCTACGCCAGCTTCATGATTGGCAATCCGACTGAAACAGTTGATGACGTTCACGCTACGGTAGCACTGTATGATGAGATAAAGCCGACCAGGGCATTTTTATGTGTTGCCACACCTTATCCGGGGACGCCCTACTGGCGCTACGCTGAAGAAAAGGGCCTTCATTATGATATGAGCAATTATTATAAGCTGCACACTCATTTAACACTTGGTAATAACCTGTCCGCTATGAGCGATGCTGAGCTGGCTCGGGAATACGAACATTTCCTGAGGAAGACAGAGCGTAGAGAGCGAATATACCGTTTCCGAAGAGGGCTGCAGCTGCTCAAGAGGCATCCGGGAAAATTCCCCAGGATAGCCTTACGGGCTTTGCTCGGCTCAAAGGCATAAACACAGCGGTAAGAATGCGATATGGCGGGTGATAATAGGGGTAACAGAGACGCTGCACGGCAATTGATACGGCAATATATACCTCAATTACCCTCTCTAATGGTCAGAGGGCTGGGATATCATATGGCGGGCTCTCTTACTGCGCCTAAGCCCACGCGCTTGGGGCTGAAAGTAACAACTCAGTGTAATGCACGGTGCATAATGTGTACTGTCTGGAGAAAGCGCGATAGCGGAGAATATCTGAGCGTTGGTGCAATACGGGAGGTTGTCAACAACCCGCTTTTCGATTCCCTTGAAAGCGTTTCTCTCGGCGGTGGCGAGCCAACATTGAGAGAAGACCTGGCTGAGGTCGCAGAGGTTATCCTGGATTGCAGACCTCAAATCAAGAGTATTGGCCTGAGCACCAACGGGCTGGAGCCGGAACTGGTTCAGCAGCGGTTAGAGGAGGTTGCCCGACTTAGCCAGCAAAGGGGTATTAAATTCTCAGTGGGCATTTCCGTTGACGGATATGGTGATACCCACGGAAAGATAAGAAGCGTACCTCATGCCTTCGACAGGGTGAACGAGACCATTCGGCTGTTGAAGGAACTTGATAGGCACCTGTCGATTAACTTGCACATCAACTGTGTGGTGCAGCCTTGGAACATCAAGGAATTAACTCAATTGTCCAGGTTCGCCGAAGAGATGGAATTGCCAATACAATATTTCCCTGTTTACATATATCCCTCGCTTGCTGAATATGAAGGTGCTGTGCAGCAGCTAGAGATGACCCCGGAGCAAAAGGAAGGGTTAAGCCTCTATTTTAATGACTCGCGATATGATTT
>DUEY01000065.1 GCA_011174795.1 Dehalococcoidia bacterium | reverse complement strand
GAGTTTATACAGTAGCGCAGCCCGGTCGGCGGCGGCCCGTCTTCGAATACATGTCCCAGATGTGCTCCACACCGTGCACACATCACCTCCGTCCTTACCATACCGTGACTGGTATCTGGAGCCATTTCAATATTCTGCTCGGAGATGGGGGCCCAGAAACTTGGCCAACCTGTGCCGGAATCGAACTTAGCCTCGGAACAGAACAGTTCGTTGCCACAGCACACGCAACTGTAGATGCCTTTTTCTTTGAAATCATAGTATTTGCCGCTGAAGGGCGGTTCGGTTCCCTTCTTCCTGGTGACATCGTATTGCTCGGGCGTGAGAATCTGCCTCCACTCTTCATCGGTCTTCACAACCTCCCATGACATAGCAACCTCCTCCTGTTGCATGGTTCCGTTGCCACCTCCCAGTGAACTATGGTTGCTACAGGCAAATGAAAAGCACAATAAGCCTGCAGCAGCTAAAAGCGCGACCGTAGAGGTAGCTTTAACCGTGAACACGTTCCGCAATGACTCCTGTTTACTAGTTAAGTTTATATCGTTATATGGTTTATATATGTGACTTTAGTCTCGCCTGACGAAAAACACATAATGATAGGGCTAAAGAGGTGTTTTCAAGTAGAGAGGATATAGTCTGAGGTAACAGTTAGAGGTAGCGTTCCCCGTTGTCGGGGTCTTCTTTGGGTGGAGGTTGTTTCAAATTGGATGGACTAAACGCGCTGGCCGGCTGAAAAGCCTTCAGCTATAGCATCCCTGATACGACGTGGCTCCAGGGCGTCGCCTATGACGTCGACATGGTCAAACTTCTCTCTCAGGGCAGGGACGAGCTCTGAGTTCGAGCGGGCACCGGTAGCGAGCACGTAGGTATCCGCCACCAGCTTCCTTTTATCTCCAGCGCTGGTCCTGATGCTGAGCCCTTCGCGGCCGGCTTTTTCGTATTCCACCCCGGTCCGCAGTTCAACTCCCTTTTTAGCGAGTTCATCGAAGAGCCGCATCTGGGTGAGAGGTCCCTCCTTGCTGAGCGCCTGCGGCATAACCTCAATAATAGTGACCTTCACGCCTTTATTAGCGAGGAAATTAGCGGTCTCGCAGCCGATCCCTTCAGCCCCTATAACTACCACTGCATCGCCGACAGTCGCCTTACCAGTCAGTACATCGTGGGCAGACACAACTTTAGACCAGTCCAAACCGGAAATCTCCGGTTGCTGTACTGTTGAGCCCGCTGCCCAAATCACCGCGTCAGGCTTGGCGTCGGCAACGGTTTCCATGGTTGCTTCCTTGCCCAGCTCCACCGTGACGCCCAGCTTGGTTAACTGGGTTCGGAAGTACTCTATCAAGAGTGAGATAGCTTCCTTATGTGGAGGCACAGATGCAGCTATCAGCTGTCCCCCCAACTGGGTGCCCTTCTCCATCAGTGTCACATCGTGGCCTCTGAGCCTGGCTACACGAGCCGCCTCCATACCTGCGGGTCCACCGCCGATTACAACCACGCGCCTGGGGGCGGGCGACGGGCTTATAGTACATTCACGCTCTCTGCCGACGGCGGGGTTGACCGGGCATTTGAGCTCTCCTTCGAAGGGGGCAGCGGGGTCCGACATAGCCTTGGCAATACCCTCGATAATAGTTCCGATACATTCCATACATCCCAGACAGGGCACAATGTCCTCGAACCTACCCTCTTCCGCTTTCTTCGGCAGGTAGGGATCGGCGATAAGGGCTCTGCCCATTGCAATCATATCCGCTACCTCCTCTCGCAGAGCCCATTCGCCAAGCTCGGGC
This sequence comes from Dehalococcoidia bacterium, assembly GCA_011174795.1. Taxonomy (GTDB): domain Bacteria; phylum Chloroflexota; class Dehalococcoidia; order SZUA-161; family SZUA-161; genus W281. Next base: position 18,040 of record DUEY01000065.1, on the reverse strand, counting down.
AAAATGCGTCCCACAGCGATTACCGGGATCTTCACGCTCCTCTTTATCACGGCGGCACTGGGCAGGTGGAATCCCGGCAGGCCGGGGCAGAAGAATGTGAATTCCACGCCGTAACCCCATGCGGAAACGTGGATAGCATCGGCTCCCGCCTCTTCCGCTAGGCGCGCTGTCTGAGCCGTCTGGGCACAATCAATCGCGGGTTCAATACCGTACTCAGCCCCGTCAAGCCGGCACCAGAGCGGGTAGTCAGGCCCCATCTTTGCTCGACAGGCGCGAATCACGTCGAGCAGGAAACGCGCCCGGTTCTCCAGGCTGCCGCCATACTTGTCCTGGCGCTGGTTGGTATTCAGGGATAAGAACTGGGCTAGCAGGTGCCCGTGGGCACCGTGGATTTCAACACCGTCGAATCCAGCCTTCTGTGCCCGCACTGTTGCCTGAACGTAGCGTTCCACAAGCTCCATAATATCGGCGACCGACAGCTCTTTTACAGGCTCGCCGAGCGGAGAGAGAGATGCTGATGGCCCCACCGGCTGCTGGCCGGTTAGACCTGAGTAAGCGTATCTGCCCCCATGCTCCAGCTGGATTGCTGCCCGAGCGCCGCCCCGCTTTATTGCTTGGGCTAGATCGGACAGCCCTTCCAGATACTTATCATGGTCTATACTGATCTGAAGTGGCGTTGCCTTTCCCCTCGGGTAATCTACGGTGGCGGTCTGCACGATAATGAGGCCTACGCCGCCTTTGGCTCTCTCCTCATAGTAGTCTACCAGCCTGGGGGTCACAAAGCCGTCTGGTGATTCGAGGTTTGTCTCCATGCCGGGCATGACTATATGGTTTTTCAGGGACATGCTGCCAAGCTTGGCGGTTTCAAACAGCTTATGTAGTTTCATCACAATGGCTCTCCGTGACCATCACAGTAACGATGCAGGTACCCCGATCACTTGTCCCTATACCATATGATAAGGTGCTCATCTAATTCAATGAGTTTTTCGGGAGGTACAACGAGCGTGGTCATCGGATGCTCGATGACAGCCGGGCCCTCCACTCTATTACCAGGCTCAAGAAGGTCCATCTCCCAGAGGTCGAACTTCATCCAGCTTCCATGGTAAACATCTCTTTGCCCCTTATGGGCGTTTTTCGGTGGCACCTTTCCCTTCAGAGGATACTTGCGAATCTTGGGCTTAACCCTGTCCACGTAGGCCTGGAGCCCGACCGCTGTGATAGCGCATCCTATGTCGCGCATGGCTACCGCGAGCGGATAGATGGCAGCATAGGTCCTTTCGAAGCTATCGAGCAGGTTATCCATATCCGAGCCGACTTTGACCCTTCCAATATCCACAGGGGCCTCCCAACTGGTCAACTGGCCCAGATACCTGGCGTATATGAAGTATCTGAAACTGACCTTATCCCGGGGGAACCCTTCCCGCTCAAGCTCCTCATAGGCTCTCTGCTCGAGCTCTTCCCAACCCTGATTCAGGGGCTCAGCTTGCCACATCTTATACTCATCGGGCATCCCGAAGGGAACGACGCTGATGACGCTCTTTTCATAGCGATGGAAATAGTCGGCGGTACAAACGCCGAATGCGGAAAAGGCTGCTGCCCAGGGTACAGTTACCATATCTGCCACCTGAAGCCCATCTCCCAGCCCCCACATGTGCAGGGGGCCGCTGCCCCCGTAAGATATCAGGGTAAATTCGGCAGGGTTAAATCCCCGTGCCAGTAATCTGCTGTTAACAGCGTCACGAAGCTGGCTGTGCAGTAAATCAATAACCTTGCTCGAGGTATCATAGAGGTCTCCTCCCAGGGGCTTGGCCAGATGTTCATCCAGCGCCTTCAGCGCTGCCTCTCTATTGAGCTTAATTGCCCCGCCCAGGAAATAATCTGGATTCAGGTAGCCTAAAATCACATCTATGTCGCTGAGGGTGATGTCTGGATACTGGTAGCAGGTGCCAATAAGAGCACCCGCGCTCTCGGGGCCAAGGTCAATCGTTTTCAACTGCTCATCGACATGGATCACGCAGCCGGTGCCTGCACCGACGGAGTCGATAGAAAGCATTGGAAGGTTCAACTTGTGGCCGGCAAACGCAGGCTCTGGCTCTACAGGTATCTCACCCCTTGCTACGATTCCTATGTCGAAGGAGGTGCCGCCCAGGTCAGTGCAGACTATGTTCTTGAGACCCATCGTATCTCCCAGCAGCGCCTTACCCCCGAGCAAGCCCCCCGCTGGCCCTGAGATGACTGTCTCGTAGAGACGCGGGTAGTGCACAGTCGTTGTAGCTCCGTACGAAAGTAACGTCTGGAGCTCATATCGGTAGCCCTTGTTCTTAGCTGCCTCCTCTACTTGAAAGAGCTGTCGGGCCACCGGCTGTGCAGCATAGCACTGAAGTAAGAGGCTCTTGCACCTTTGTGTTTCAAAGGACACCTGTGAGATCTCATGTGAAGTTATCACGGGCACCGCAAGGCCTCGCTGCTGCGCAACCTCGCGGGCAATCTCCGCGGCTCGCTGTTCATGCACTGCGCTGGTATAGGAATGGAGGAACAAAATACCGATTACCTCTACCCCGGCATCCAGGAGCTCCTCTGTCGATTTACGGACGTCCTCCTCGGACAGGGGGACGACGATGGCGTCGGCAGGAAGATGACAGCCTACGTAGTAAGTAGGCCCCTTGATACGCTCAGTTATCCCCTTGACCAGATTAACATCAACCAGGGGTGCAGTATGTTCGTGGAGGGCATAATGCAGTGTATCTTCATACGACAACGAGAGCCATGTCAGCCCTCGCTCCATCTGCGCTATGTGCTCAAACCCCCTCGTAACCAGCAATCCCACTTTTTGTCCTCTGCCGGTGAGCAGGGTATTCAGCATTGTTGTACCGGTATAGACTATTGAGAACGCTTGATTGTATAGCTCACTGGGTTGCAGATTTACTATATGACAGGCGTCCTCGATAGAGTTCGTGAAACTCTTCGATTCATCTTCGTAATTGGTCAACGCCTTACCCAGGCTGAACAGCCCCTCTTCGTCCACTAAAAAGGTGTCGGTCATTGTCCCACCGGCATCTAATGCGACCAGAAGCCTGTTTCCTTTCTTATCAGCCATCATGACACCTCCTTATTTAACAAAGCCAGATTGCTTCCGCCTCTCCGGCTCTCTATTATTCAATGTCCCAGTGCGATATCTCCTCCAGGGTCTTATCTTGAAACCACTCGGGATTCTCATCGGGCAGAGGCTGCCCCATCCAATCCCGGTAAAAAGTGTCGAGGTCTGGGAACATCTCAAATACGACCGGATATCCCGGAGGAACAAGCTCTACCGCGAGCTGAGCCAGGCATCCCGGACAATAGAACTCCCTTATCTCTACGAGACCCTCTTCGGGATGAGGCATTTCCTTTGGCAGAAATGTATAAGCTTCTTTCATTTCCTCGGTAGTCTTCCGGGCACGGACTAGCGAGCCAAGCTTCCAGTTTATCCGATAATCGCCGAACTCATACCCGCAGTCGCACTTCACAATCCTCTCATCACCCTTGGCCACAATATACAGGTGGTCCGAGAGCCGCAACAATATCCTCTCTTTGAAGCCGGTCTTCTCTTGGAGGATATCCACATACTTCCAGAACCGGTCTTCTTCCTTTATAGCCATACGACGCAGACTGTTAACAATATCAGGGTTGAGTTTACCCTCCATCATGAGCTTGATATTTTCCCTGGATGTAAGTTCGCCACTTCTAATTTCAGCCATGTCTTCCCCCTTCTATAACTGGTAATCTTCTCCAACTCGCCAGAATCCGCGGAACTGGGCCCCGGCCTTTGCGTTACCTAGAACGTCTTGATAGATGTAGCTAACCTCCTCCTTGAATTCCTTGTTTACTACGAGCTCTCTCTCCTCGAGCCACCACTCCTTAAAGGGCTTTGCCTTTTCCCTTCTCGTCTGCTTTATCTTCTCTCGCTCCTTATTAGTACTGTTCTTATCTACTTGCCATTTGCCATCGACTGATTGCGCTACGGCTCCGTATATGTCTTTCCCTACACCCGGGGTCATCCAGCCCTCGTTTAAATCCTTCTCTATCAAGCTAAGGTCTCGTTCTACAGGGTCGCCCCAGCCTGCCTCACCATGGGACGACAGAACATACAGATCACCGTCTTTCAGCGGTATCGACGGCATCCCTCCGGAAACATACTGGATCTTGCCTACCTTCAACTTACCCTCATTAATCCATTGCATAATCTCGGGAAGGGTGGTGGGGTAACCCATTCCTTTCTCTATTAACTCGAGGGCATTGGTGTTGGAGAAAATAACATGCCAGTCTGTATAGCCTCCGGGATAGCCGCCGCTCATGCCTACCGCTGGGCCAATTATCCTGGGACCACCACCGCTGCCGAAACTAATGCTGAGACGCTGTCCGGCGTTAACAACCAGGAAAACCCAGCTTATGCCAAGACCACCTCTGAACTTGCCATGTGCAAAGAGGTTGGGAGGCAGTTTGCGCGCCAGGCATACAAGCGGTGGTTCGTAAAGATCCCATTCTTCCACCTCCCCCATATCTGATTGAGGGTTAAATCCGCACGTTGCCGCGGAAAGGCCATCCCTGAATGACCCTGCGTCAGTGGACCAGGAGCCGGCTGCACCGAACATGCCGAATGACCAGGGTACCCCAACCTCCAAAACACCCTCGGGCTCGAGTAAGCCGCCGCAGCCGGTGGCGCTCCAGTCCTCCTCGAGGACGCCTCGGGAGAAGAAGCAACGCTTGCAGATGTTCCACAGCGGCGTCATCAAGGTGGCCATGCCACCGAGACCTATGGAAGTACTCAGTTGCTCGTTGGTCGGGTTCAAGTGGCTCCCCTCGGGTATCGTATAGTCAATCAGATAGTCGAAAGCTGTGTTAATGCAAATTGAATGTACGAATTGGGGTAGCCACCACCAGGCCAGTGCCAGCCTTCGCGTCCCATCGCTGGGAGCGTTCCAGGAGTGATAGTCCTCTCTACTTGTTCCGGAAAGGTCGATGGAGAACCGACCATCGCCGGTGAGATGGAGTTCAATGGGTGTGTGTATGGGGAAATCCTTATCGGCGAAGGGGAAGCTGGGGCCTACCTGCCCCTTATTTTCGGAAAGCCGCCAGTAAGCATGCTTATAGATTCCAGGGATCATTTGCCTGCGAACAATGGTCTCGACTCGCCTCCTCTCACGCTCCAGTATCTCCCTTATCCCTTTTCTGAAATAGTCTATCCCGAACTCCTCGATGACATTCTTGACCGTTTCGTGAATCATGATGGACCCGGCAACACGCATATTACTATCCAGGATATTGAAATTACCCATCCTCGTCTTTTCTTTCCAGAGCAGGTTCCACCATTTTGCGATCTGAAAGCCATCACCGATTTTCATCGGGGGATAGGCCCATCCGTCGGTGTAGGTAGTGGGTGAGACTATGGGGACGCTTGCGGAGTATAGAGCAGAGCCAACCTCAGCGATATGGTTGATACCGGCCGCCCACGCAACCAGTTCCCCTTCATGGAAAATAGGGACATAGGTATAGTTATCTGCAGAATGGCCGCCGCCATAGCGGGGGGAGTTACAGGCGAAGATATCGCCCTCCCTGATTTTCGGGTTATCTTCATAGCCCAGCCTGACCATATACGCGATCTGGTCCCTGGCGCTGGCGACGTGTCCGGCGAGGCCATGAGATGCTGTTATACAATCCCCCTGGGGGAGCAGCAGCATGAACAGGCACTCACCGAATGTACGCACTGTCGGTGTAGCGGAAAGCAGCTTGGCGCTTTCCTTAGCGGTAATACAGGCATTGGTGAGCCTCCAGTTGAAGCGTGTCATCTTGGCTGGGTCCTCATCATGCAGCTCCAGTTCCTTAAGCCCATAGAAGTAACCTGTTTCCGCTATTAAGCGGTCTCTCTCCTCCAGCATCTCAGCTATGGTCTTGCCACCTTCTCCTATTCCCATTTCACCTTACCTCCATAGAGAAATAATACCAATTAGAGTTCCATTTCCTTGAGGTCGGGGCTTATCAGCAACTCGGGCTCGGTGAGAGCCTGGATCTCCTCCGCAGTCCACCCCGGGGCGGTTTCCTTGAGTACCAGTCCCTGAGGCGTAACCTCCATGACCGCGAGGTCGGTAATAATCAGGGAGACGCAGCGGACACCGGTCAGCGGGTAGCTGCACTCCTTCAAGACCCTGGGTTTGTTGTCCTTGGTCGTGTGTTCCATGAGGATTATCACCCTTGCCTTGCCCGCTACGAGGTCCATGGCGCCGCCAACGCCGGGAGCTCCCATCTCCGGTGACCAGACATTGGCGAGGTCCCCCTTCTCAGAGACTTGAAAGGCACCGAGTATCACTGTGTTAACGCGACCGCCCCTGGCCATGGCAAACGCTTCCAGGTTCGAGCAAAAAGACGTCCCTGGCTTGACTGTCAGCCATTCAGCGCTGGCCCCCCAGGTGTCTATATCTACGTCGTCCTCCGGTTTAGGCGGGGGTCCATTTGCCAGGATGCCTATCTCGGCGTGAAGGTTAACGCCCTCGGGAAGGAACAGAGAGACAACGGTCGGTATGCCAATCCCAAGGTTAACCCAGTCACCGGGCTTGAGTTCCTTCGATGCCCGGAGGGCGATAAGCTCTCGGCTCAGTCCTGTCTTGTCACCTCTCTCTATTGGGGCACCGAGCATCAGGGCCCTGGCCAGCATAGGTCTCCACTCGTCCTTTGCTTTGTGACGGTCGAAAGTGCTCTTAACAACGCGGTCTACATAGATGCCAGAGACGTCGATCGAATCAGGCTCCAGCTCTCCTGCTTCTACAACCTCCTCCGCCTCCACAATGGAGGTTTTAGCCGCTGTGACGAACACCGGATTGAAGTTGTGCCCCGACCTTCGAAATACCACGTTGCCCATGGTATCAGCTTTGTGAGCGGGGATGAAAGCGTAATCGGCTGTGAGCGCGGTTTCGAGGAGATACTCCTTATCACCGAATGTCTTCTTTTCCTTACCCTTTTCCACGACAGTACCGACGCCGGTAGGCGTATATATACCCGCGATTCCAGCCGCACCTGCCCTCAGGCGCTCACACAGCGTTCCCTGGGGGATGAGCTCGAAATCTATAAGACCAGCCTTAATCTGCTCCTCGGTGGCTGTCGGCAGTCTGGCAATACCCCCGAAGGCAGCGCGGAGCCTGTTAACCTGCTTATTCTCCACCAGGACTATGGCGGCATAGGGGCTAAAACCCACCGTATTGCAGATAATCATCAGGTTTTTGCTACCCTTGTCCCGTAGCGCCCAAATAAGGCTGGTCGGGGATGCGGTCGGTGTGCCGGGGCCGCCGATGATAACACTCGACCCATCCTTAATGTCCCGAACGGCTTCTTCGGGGCTTGAGAATACCTTATTCATGGCTCCTCCTTCCTGAACCCCTACAGTCCGGCGATGAAACAACTGATGACGCTCAAATAGGGAAACCCCCCGAGATTGTGGGTCAGCCCCAACTGGGGATTCTTTATCTGGCGGGGACCAGCCCTGCCCTGGAGCTGGAGGTACACCTCGTACATCATCCTCAGCCCGCTGGCGCCGATGGGGTGACCAAAGCACTTCAGCCCGCCGTCCGGTTGAACCGGCAGTTCTCCATCGAGGTTGAACGTGCCTGCCTCAATATCCTCCTTCACCTTTCCTCTCGGGCTGAACTGGAGATCCTCCATGATAACGGCTTCGGTGATGGAGAAGCAGTCGTGAACCTCAGCCATACTGATCTCCTTGCGCGGGTTCTTAACCCCGGCCTCCGCATAGGCAGCCTGGCCGGCACGATAGGTCTCCTCAACGTGGGTATAGTCGAATGCCTGGCTCATCTGACCCTCGGCGGGGCCAACGCAGATCTGAGCTGCCTTTAGATAGACTGGGTCGGGCCTGAATTTCTTGGCATCCTCAGCGCGGACGACAATAGCTGCCGCGGCGCCGTCGCTCACCCCACAGGCGTCGAGGATACCGAGTGGCCAGGCAATGATCGGCGCGTTTAATACCTGCTCTAGTGATAACTCCCTCTGATAGTGGGCCTTCGGGTTAAGCGCACCGTTATGATGGTTCTTCACTGGTATTTGTGCGATCAGTTTTTTACCTTCACTGGGGCTCAATCCATAGCGGGCGAAGTACTTGGTGGCCAGCATGGCGAAAGCACCTGGGGCTGTCATGACGGAGGCGACACCGGTTGTGATGGCAGTGCCGCCCAAGCCGCTGATGCCCTGGTCCTTCAGTTTCTCATAGCCGAGCGCGAGTGCGATGTCGTAGGCGCCGGATGCCACTGCATAGCAGGCATTGCGCAATGCCTCGGCACCTGTGGCGCATGCGTTCTCCACTCTGGTGACGGGCTTATACTGCGTTTTTAACGCCACGCTTAACATCGCTGCCGTCATCCCCCAGCAGGTTCCTACCCAGTGGGCTTGAACATCCTTGGGCTCGATACCGGCATCCTCATAGGCTTCATAAGCTGCATCCACAATCAGGTCACCGTCGCTCTTGTCCCAGATCTCTCCGAATTTGGTGCAGCCCATACCGACGATACAGACCTTATCCTTTATACCTTCCGGCATCGTACCTCCTTTCCTTAGCACCTGACTGGTCGAGTCTTCCAGAAGTAATTGTGGATCCCCCGCGGAGCATCATAAAATAGCTTCCGGAACGTCATTTCCACGGGCATATCCACAGAGACTTCGTTGGGGTCGCGGTCGGTCATATCAAATATAGCCCTGCCTCCCCCCTCGAAGTCAACTGTCGTAACCACGGCAGGTGGGTCAACGGTGTCCGCCAGGTTGTCCTGTGTGAAGGTAAAGACCTTAGCCTTTTTATCGGCGAATCTGTATTCCTCAAACTGGTCTTTAGCCTGGCAATTGACACAAATCCTTGTCGGCGTACCCATGCCCATACTTGCGCCCTGAATGATCTGAGGTGTACCACAGGCAGTGCATTTCTTACCCCAGAGTCCGAGGATAAGCCTGCGGTCACGCCACAGCCCTGCTATGGTGGTGGGCCCCAATTCGGGGCGGCGGGCCCGCTCCACGGTGACCAGCCTGCGCCAGCGCAGGTAGCTTTCATAGTTCTTGAGCGGTTTCTTTGAGGCGAGGTGGTTCTTCATACCGCGTCGATGTCCGACCTTCTCTATCTCGGGAGTTACCTCGAGAACGAAAGCATCGGCTCCGTTTCCATAGCTGGCGAAGAGTATCCTATCCCCCGGCTTGGATTCCTCGAGGGCGGCCACCAGCATCATCATCGCCAGGGCGCATCCGGTATTGCCCACGGTCAGAAACATCGGGTCCTGCACCTGTGACTCATCGAACCCCAATTCCCTTGCCAGCCTGGAGTGCCTTCTTACATCGAGAGGCGAATCGCAGACCATCTTTGTGAAATCCTTGGTGGACAGGCCATATTTCTTCATCAGCCCGTTGATCGCCTCGAGTATGATGGATGAGTAGCCTTTATCGAGTATCATTCGGTCTTCCCAGGCGCGAACGAAGGTGTCATCAGAGGTTCGCCACATCCCGGCGAATTCGTCGGAGACAGAATAGCTGCCCTCGACGCTGGCGATAACATCCTCATTCCCCAGGAGCACGGCGGCACTGCCGTCACCATATGCCTGCTCGAAATCACCTGCTGGCGCTGCCAGAATCATATCGGCGGCGGTCACGAGTATGCTCTTGGCTGTCCCGGCTTCAATGGCGTCGATGGCGGAGGTGAGAGCGCTCGTTCCCGCCCGCAGTGAATTGGCGACGTCCATTGTCCGGACATCGCGGCGCAGATCGAGGACCATGGACATCACGCCGGAGCATTGCCTGTCCTTATAGGGGGAGGTTGTAGTGGCAGAAAACAGGCCATCGACTGTTTTCGGGTCAATCCCGCTTAGGCAGTCTATGGCTGCTTCAACAGACATGGTAATGGTATCCTCATCGAAGTTGGCTACTGCTTTCTCTCCAGGTATTGACATCCCGAATATGCCTCCCCAGGCCCTGAAGAACTCGGAGCGGTCTAGCCGATATAATGGGACATAGGCTCCGTAAGATGTGATTCCAACCATAGAGTGCCTCCTTTGCTTCTAACAGTAAGCTTGGACTGCCACTAGATTACTTCGCTTGGTCTATCGGGGCAACCCCAGGCCCATAAACGCAATGATATTCCTCTGTATCTCGCTGGTGCCCCCGCCAATGGTAACCATAAAGGCGAGTTGACATGCCCTCTCCATTGTCCCCTGGAGCGGTGCCCACTTGGAACCTTCCTTGAGTTGCCCGTAAAGCTTTGTGACCTCCATCCCGATATTCGTAAGACGACGCTCCAGCTCGGAGGTGAATACCTTGGCTATAGAGGCTTCGTAGAAAGGGACTATGCCTTGCTCCAGTAGCCAGGCTAACCGGTAGCCGAACATGCGCCCAACCTCTATATCGATAGCCAGTTGCGCAAGCTTGTACCGCAACGGGTAATATCCATGAGGAGGCTGCTCATAGCGGCGCTTCTCCCTGGCGTACGCAAGTATTTGCTCAAAAGTATATTGCAGATAGCCTGCCGCTGCTGCTGAGAAAGCCCTCTCGTAGTCTAAAGCAATGCCCAGGTGATACCATCCCTTGTTCTCTTCACCGACAAGCGCTGTCTTGGGAATATGCACATCATCGAAAAAGATGTCATTTACCACCATATCGCCTATTGTTGATGTTGGTTGCACGGTGATACCCGGTGACGTCATATCCGCGATGAACAGGCTGATGCCCCGGTGTTTGGGCGCATCGGGGTCGGTTCTCGCTGCCAGCAAGCAATAGTGGGCGTGCTGGGCGAGGGTAATGAATGTCTTCTGACCGTTAATGATGTAGCTCGTTCCATTGGCGGTGGCGCGGGTCTGAAGCGAGGCTAAATCAGAGCCGGCGCCAGGCTCAGTATACCCCAGGCAGAAGGTTATCTCGCCAGCCAGGATACGGGGCAGATATTCGTTCTTTTGCTCTTGAGTGCCCACCCTCATCAGCGTAGGTCCCGCCATAGTTTCGGCAAGAAAATGGCATCCGATCGGTGCACCATGATATGCCAGCTCCTCGTTGTAGACCAGCTGTTCCATGTAAGGGCGACCCTGTCCTCCATACTCCTGGGGCCACCCTATCCCCAGCCAGCCCTGCTGAACCAGCTTGCGAGTGAATTCCGGCGAGTAAGCAAGGTACGCCGGCGGCCTGAATTTAATCTGACTCAAGAAATCAGGTGTCAGCTCCTTGCGCAGGAAATCACGGACCTCGCCTCTGAACGCCTCCTGTTGTGCGCTGAACCGGAAGTCCATGTCCCTGCCTTCTACCCAAGCCCGATACGCGGGCTTGAAGTCAGATAACGCACCTACATAGTCAGTAATATTGAAGGACGCTTTACGAGCCTATCCCTTTAGCCCTGAGCGCTTCCAGTACCTCTTCCGCCCTATCAACAATGCGCTGAATGAGCTCTGCACACGTGGGAATATCTTTGATCATGCCAACGACTTGCCCGCCGGCCATGATAGCGTGTCCCTCGACATCGCCATGTACGAGCGAAGCGGCTGTGCTGCTGCCCCCCCTTTCAGGGGTGGGGAGCACCATGAACGGAGCCAGGGCATCGTAGGTGAACCCTTCACGCTCTAGGGTCTCGCGAATGTGGTCATCGACGAGCATACGCAATATACCGCGACGCTCGTCGACAAAACCGCGGTCTCCCGATCCCGCGATACCTCTTATGCCGTGTCTTATTGCCACTGAGCTTGTCTCATCGGAATCTAGTATGAGTTGCTTAACATTGGAGTGTGCGCGACATTCCCTGGTGGCTATGAATCGGGTACCCATGTATACCGCCTCGGCACCCAAGGCGAGGGCAGCAACGAGCCCCCGTTCATCCCCGACCCCCCCAGCGGCAATCACCGGTATCTTCAGTTCATCAGCCATCTGTGGCACGAGGCAAAAGGTTGTGACTTCGAAGAAACCACTGTGGCCGCCTCCCTCGAGACCGGTAGCGATTACCGCATCGACTCCCGCGTCCTCAGCCTTCTTAGCGTGCTCCACGCAGGAAGATGTGTGCAGAACCGCCATCCCGGCACTCTTGAGCTTCTGAGTATATACCCTCGGGTCTCCCTGGGAGACGATAGCCACCGGTACTCGTTCCTCGATCCCCACCTCGACGCAGCGGTCGCTGAACTCCCTGTCCAGCCCTGGAACACCAACAACAAAATTGACCGCGAATGGCTTATCGGTACGACTCCTTACCTGCCGAATCTGCTCTCTCAGACGCTCACCGGTCTCGTTGACATCCGTAGTGACCTCTACCTGTCCCGCATTGGGGCCCAGGGTTCCGAGACCGCCGGCATTGGAGACCGCCACCGTCAGGTTAACGTCGCCGATCCAGGCCATCGCAGCCATGATTATCGGATGTTCTATTTTCAGTAGCTCAGTTATCCGTGTTTTCACGGCAAATGCCTGTCCTTCCTGACGAGCGTAGAGACTTCTAGCGCAGGGTTTACTTGGCCGTTGCCTCTACGTATTTATAGACATCGATGGCAAAACGGGGGCACATCCAGGCGCAAACCCCACACGCGTTGCACTTTTCGGGATGAGCGAAGACGGGAATGAGATATCCCTTGGCAGTGAACTTGTCCCCCGGTATCTCGATACAGCCCCGGGAGCAGAATTCAGCGCAGTAGCCGCACCCCTTGCAGATTGTCTCGTCGATGACTATTTCACCCTTGGCCATCTTTCCCTCTCTTAATGACTCACGACTGAGCCCACTTCTGGCGGTACTTCTCCTTGACCTGGGGGTTGAGCAAGCCAACGGGCCACTCCCCTCTGACTAACCTGATTACTTCCTCGCCGGGGCGGCGGAGCAATTCGGCGGAGGACATTGGTGAGATGCCGGCACAGTGGGCTGTGATAATTATGTTATCGAGATTGAGCAGCGGGCTGTCTGGAGGAAGGGGTTCCGGGTCAGTGACATCAACGGCAGCGGCGCTGATACCGCCCTGGCTGAGAACGGTGTACAGCGCCTCATGGTCCACTATCGGACCCCGGGCGGTGTTGATAAGGCACGCCGTTGGCTTCATCTGCTTGAGTTGCTCAAGTCCCAGGAGATGCCGTGTCTCTGGTGTCACAGGAACGTGAATAGAGACGATATCCGACTGAGTCAGTAACTGCTCCAGATTCACCTGTTCCACCCCGAGTTCCTGAAATATATCCGGGGCTATGTAAGGGTCGAAGGCAATAATCCTGAGGCCAAACCCTTGTGCCTTGGGGACTAGAGCCTGTGGAATGCGCCCCAGGCCGATAAGCCCCAGTGTCTGCCCCCGCAGCCTTGACAGATTGGGCCATATATCGCTTTGGATATGAGGTTCCGCCAGGGATTTCCACCCTCCCTGCTTCACAATCCCGTCCAGTTGTACAACCCTTCGGGTACAGGCTAGAATCAGGGCCATCGTGTGGTCCGATACCTCTTCAAGGCAGTAATCCGGTATATTGGCAGCGAGGATACAGAGCTCGGTGGCTGCCTGTACATCAAGATTATCGTAGCCAATGCCGATGCTCATGATGAATTTAAAGTTACTCAGGCTCTTAAAAACCTTTCGGGAAAAGGGCTGGACGGTGGTTCCAGCGATGGCAGCATCGGCATCTCCTACCGCAGCGATAATCTGGTCCTCGGTGAGTGGGATTGGGTCGATTTTCTTAGCCAGCTCAACCTCGACCCCGGCCTGTCGAAACATCTCGCTGTAGTCGGGCATATCGGGAAGTTCTAATAGCTGGACCACCTTGAATGCCATTGCTTCCTCTCACACAAACCGGTAGCGAAGCGGTCTTGCTACCTGGCAGCTTTCCCCAGTTCGAAGCCGCGCCTGAATGCATCCAGATTTCGCTGCAACAAATCTTTCTCGCCGGCAAACCGTAAACGGATTTCATCCTCAATGGCTTCTGGTGATATGCATTCCGTAATCGCAATGCAAGCACCGAGCATTATGAGCCCGATAAGCACGCTTGCCCCCATGCTGACGGCGATTTCCATGCCCGGGAGCGTATAGAGCTTGTAGTCCTTCCGTCCTCTCTCGGCAGTGAGGTCAGACTTCTCCACGATGTAAACCCCTCCCGGGCGAACCCTCGCTTCGTAGGCTGCAAACTGGGTGCTATCGAGCAGTACCACCGATTGTGACTGGTCCAGAAGCGGGGACGAGATTTTCTCGTCGGAGAAGATGACGGTATACTCTGAGTTCCCGCCGCGCCTGGCGGCGCCGAAGGAGGGGACATAGGACGTGTGCTTATACTGATGAAACGCTGCACGCGATAGCGTTTGCCCGGCCACGAGCACGCCCATGCCACCGATACCCGCCATGATTATTTCGTTTCTCGACATTTCAGCCTATACCATGACTCTATTGGGCATAAACAGCTATTCGATATGGGTCACGTTCTTGAACTCGCCCAGCGGGAAGTCGGGAATTGCCTTCTCCTCTATCCAGGCTAGGCTCTCGATTGGGGTCATATGCCAGTTCGGGGGGCAGGCAGTGATGACCTCGACAAAGCTGAGTCCGACCCCCTCCGCCTGCCTCTGGAAGGCTGTTGTGATATATTTCTTGGTGCGCCGGTAGTTGGCCGTGGTGTGGAGTGACCCCCGGGCGCTGTAGGACACCCCCCTGAAGGTAGCGACGAGCTCAGCGGCGTGTGTCGGGTAACCCTCCACATCGGGATTTCTTCCCTGTGGGCTGGTCGTGGTTACCTGACCGACAATGGTGGTGGGCGCCATCTGCCCGCCGGTGGTGCCATAGTTGGTGTTGTTGACCATAATAATGGTTATCTTCTCTCCACGGCTCAGTGCGCCGATCAGCGCGTCTGCCCCGATGGCGACACAGTCGCCGTCCCCCTGAACGGTGAATACAATGCCATCCGGCATCACACGCTTCATTGCGGTGGCTATATCGGGTGCGCGTCCGTGTCCGCCGCTGGTGACATCGAAGTCCAACCCACCGGCCAGGTAAGCGTGGCAGCCGTTCCCCATGACCATAATAGCCCTGTCCCCGATGCCGAGCTCCTCGATAGCCTCGGCGATGAGGCGTCCCACCAGGGGGGTCTGGCAGCCGGGGCAGTACATATCCCAGAGGAATTGGGTCCACCACTCTGTCACGAAAAGCGCCGGTGTACCGACAACCTTTTCCTTCTTCGGGCCTTCGGCCTTCTTGTTCATATCAGCCTTTTTATTTCCTCCACTACCCTTTGTGGCATGATCATTCCGTCTTCCGAGGCAATATGACGAAATGTTATATCGACCAGGGAAACCTCAGCCTTGCCTTCAACCCCCATCCTGACATCATCGACCATCTGTCCCAGGCTGTCCTCCACCACCAGGAACTTGCACCCCTGTGCTGCCTTGTCCCGTATGTCCTTATAAGGAAATGGCCAGAGTGTTATGGGCCTGAGTAGTCCCGCCTTGAGCCCCTGGGCCCGGGCTTCATTGACCGCTTCCTCGCAGACGCGAGCACAGTATCCATAGGCCACGAGGACCAGCTCGGCATCATCTATCATGTAGCCTTCGTACCGTATCTCAGACTCCATGGACTTGTATTTTTCTCTCAGGTTACGGAGGTAATCGATGTATCCCTCAGCCATGCCCTTGGCCGGGGAGACAATGTGCTTGCCGTCCTTTCGCTGCCCCCGAAGCCTCAGCCTCCAGTCATCCTTGCTTGGAAGCGGCCCGAAGTCCAAAGTCTTGACCTCCAGAGGCTCGAATATATGCCCCATCAGGGCATCCATGAGCACGACAACCGGGTTGCTGTACTTATCAGCCAGGTAGAAAGCGAGCTGCACGATGTCGTGGGTCTCCTGAACGGATGACGGTGCCAGGACCATATTCCGGTAGTCGCCGCCGCCGCCACCCCTGGTGACGCTCTTATAGTCCATCTGGGCGTGCTGGAGGTTTTGAACGGCGGGCCCGACCCTCTGCACGAGGACAATCACGCAAGGGAGACGGGCGCCGGAAAGATTTGACATTCCCTCCTGCATCAGACCCCAGCCAGGGCTTGAGGTGGAGGTCATGGCTCGAACACCGATGGCAGCGGCGCCATAGAGCATGCCTATGGTCCCGGTCTCGGACTGAGCCTGGACAAATACCTTGCCCCGTTTCGGCATCTCCCGGGAAAAGAACTCCGGGATCTCATTCTGTGGTGATATGGGGTAGGCGAAGTAGCAGTCACAGCCGGCGCTGAGCGCACCCCATCCCACCGCCTCATTGCCTTCAATAAAAATCCTATCTCCCATGGCTTTGACTCCCTAGCACCCTTCTATGGTACTGCATCGGTGCTGAGAAACGCTAGTTTCCCTTACTTCTCTTGTGTGCGTCTACGATCTCGATAAAGGTCTCTATCCTGCTCTTGACGTCCTCTTCGGAGAAGCTGCTGACGTCAACCATATCGCTCTCCAGGATAAGGGAGGGCAGGTTGCGGTATTTCTTAAGCACGGCGAGTTGATGGAGTTGGCCCGTGTGCACCGTGCGGCAGGAGAAAGCCCGGTGCATGACAACGGCGTCGATCTTGTATTCATCAATGAGCTCGATAAGATACTCGATATCGGCATCGCCTGTGCGTTTCCTGGCCTTGTCGTGTCTATAGGTACCACGCTTGTATAACCTCCATGCCAGCCGCTCTAAAGGATGGCTCACACCTGCGGGTATCTCCACTGGTTCAAATGGCCTGTAAATGCCTTCGATGGCAAACACTGCCCCCAAGCTCTCAAAGAAGTTGAACAACTGCAAGAAAAACCAGGGCGGTATGCCCATCCCCCACACCAGGCGATATTTCTCATCGGGGATTACCCCTATCTTGTTTTTCACTCGATACTTGACCTCGTCATAAAGGTCTCGGCAAAAATCGAGCGCTTGTTGCGTGCCGAGCAGACACCAGCCGGGGACGAAAGCGCTCATGGCATCCTGCGTCGGCATAGGGGACGGAACCGCCTTGCGCAACTGGTAGGCCTCATACCATATGTCATTGGTTTCATCGCTGATATCAATAAGGTGGCTTAGCTCATCCCAGTCCATCTTCCTGCCGGCTATACGCTCCAGAAACTCGACCAGTCCCTTTAGCTCCTCCACCATGTAATCGATGTAGTAGCCTTCCACCTCCTTAGGGTCTATGTCGTAGGGGGGCACCAATAGACCCATAGTATGCAGAGGAACATCCGCGTAACGCTGCACGGCTTGGAACCATTTGTGTCTGGCGTCGCACATACTAAGACCGATGCCTATCATCGCGTCGGGCTCGGGCAGGCCGCCAAAGGGAGCATCGGGGGGCGCTTCCCCCAGTTCCCGGCGCATGATATCGAAGCCAAGGCCGCAGGTGGCATAGGTGCAGAGTTTATCGGAAAAGCCTTCAGCGTTAGCCTTCTTCAGGAAGCCTTCTGCAAGGTGTACGGCAGCGCAGAAGCCGGCCCAGTTCTCGGGCCAGACCGGTGCCATACCCATAGCTCTCACAATCTCATCGCAGTTATTCCCCAAGAAGCAGTAGACGACCGGCTTGCCCTGAGCCTTACCATCGTGAGCCTCCATAAGCATAGCCTTAATCAAGCGGGGTACCCTTTTGACGGTCTCAGTTGACTTAACAGCTGTGGTTTTCTCTTTTGGCGCTTCTGCCATCCCTGCCCCCTTTAGCTGACCATCTCTGTGAATGCTTCAATCCGTGTTTTAAGCCTGGCGCTGCTTATCAGGTATTCATCTTCGACAAAAAGCACTGGCAGGCCAGCCTTCTCCATATAATCCCTTAAATCGGGGACATCGAACCCGAAATTATCGCAGTACCTTAATATATAGAGGATAACACCGTTCACCCTGAACTCTCGGGCTAGTCCCAGGATATGCCCGAACCTGATATCCAAATCCTTCTCCCTGCTTCCCGTCCGTTCCCTGGCAGTCCGAGGGCACATCACTCGGTCCAGGTAACGCGTGGCCAGGTTATCCAACGGGTTGCCTTCGGTCTGCACATCATGCCAGTAGACCCTTGTGCCGATGCAGGCATCATCTATAACTACGTTGGCCTCGCTGTCTTCG